>JBEBGM010000040.1:0-41453 GCA_040081455.1 Bryobacteraceae bacterium | reverse complement strand
GAATGGACTTCCGCGCAGGATCGGCAAACCCGCTTCGTGAAGCCGAGAGAAACCATTAGGCGGAGTGCCACTTCGTTGCGGATTTTCGATCCGCCCCACAAGCATCTCTGCCTTGCCGCTCCACGGGCGCCCGACTCCTCGTCGTGCTATTCTACGGCCTCATATCGATCCAGCTTGGATCCCGTCGCATGAGTGGACTGAAGTCGAACAAGGAATGGAAGCAGTGGGGGAAGGAAGATCCCCTGTTTGGTGTTGCCTCCTGGCCGGGCCGAGACAAAAACGGCGCCTCGCCTTGGACCGAAGCGGACTTCTATGCACTTGGGCAGTCCGATTGGGAAGACTTCGAGAAGCACTGGGGCCAGTACGGCCGCAATCGGGCCAGTTGTCTGGAAATTGGGTGTGGTGCCGGACGCATCACACGGCAGCTTTCGGCGGCATTCGATCGCGTCTATGCCGTCGACGTTTCCGAGGAGATGATCTGCGTTGCCCGGCAGGGAGTGGGTCCAAACGTCGAATTTTCTTTGGTGGATGGTCAGTTGCTGCCGTATCCAAACGGCAGCACAACCGGGATTTTTTCCACGCACGTACTGCAGCATCTGGATTCGTTCGAGTTAGGCGTCACGTACTTTCGCGAGTTTTTTCGAGTCCTGGCCGCAGGCGGCACCCTCATGGTTCATCTGCCGCTCTACCAGTTTCCAGGCGGCCCCTTGCGGCAAGTCATGCAGACGATGGACTCCGTTTCCCGTGCGATCGCCCAGGCCCGGGCCGATTGGTATCGCAAGATCGGCAAAAAAACGATGCGCACTACGCCCTATCCGATGGATCGACTGACGGAATCCCTAACGGCCATCGGCTTTCGGAATATCGAGCTTCGAGTGTTTGAAACCAAGAGCAATCGCAGTCCCCATGCTTTCGTTTTCGCGACGAAAGTCGGCCCAACGCCTCCTTGAGGAAATGGTTCTCGCCGCACTCACGCCCCAATCCCCAACTCCAGCCCGGTATTCGGAAAAAGGAATGAGGTGTTAAAACAGTCCACGCAACACGTCCCATAGAACAACAGCTTCACAACAAACCCGTCCGGGAATGTTATTCTGGCATCGCAAAGTGTTCCACGGGCATCATCGTAAAGTCCGGCTCTTCGTCGGGTTCGCCGACATAGTTCTGACGGCGCTTGCCTTCTGGATCGCGTACACGATTCGCGCTTCACTCGGGGCGCAACTCTTCCGTTTCGAGAACGAGTTTTTCCTTACGGGACCTGTACAGGTTCTGATGCTTGGCGTCGCCATGCTCGCCTGGGTGTTTCTCGGAATCTGGTGGGAGGTCTACGACCGCGTGGACGCCGCGCACCCACGCATCATCCTTCGTGACGCCTTCCGGCAATGCCTGGTGGGCAGCATTGCGCTCATTCTCTTTGAGTACACCTTCCGCTTGGATATCAGCCGCGCGTTTCTCGGTCTGTTCGTCTCCATCGAGTGGATTCTTCTTTCCCTTTTCCGCTTGAATGCCGGACGCGTGATGGGATTGTTCCGCCGCGAATTCGCCGCGCAAAATCACATTATGGTTGTGGGCACCGGCGAACCAGCCATGCGCATCGCGCGCCAGATTGAAGCCGCGTCCGATTACGGCGTGCGGCTCTCCGGCTTTCTGGCCGATTCCTCCGATGAGCGGCGCGAGGAGATCGAGGTTCGCGGAACCTATCCTGTACGCCCTCTTGCCGAACTGCCCACTTTGCTCCGCCAGCACGTGATTGACGAGGTGATCTTCGCCGTCGATAGCCGTAGCCTTCCCGAGATGGAAGAGATTCTTCTGCTCTGCGAGGAAGAAGGGGTTCGAACGCGCATCGCGGTCGATTTCTTTCCGCACGTGAACAGCCAGGTGTATTTGGATCGCCTGGGCACATCGCCACTGCTTACCTTCACCGCCACTCCGCATGATGAAATTCGTCTATTGCTGAAACGTGCCACGGATATCGTCTTTGCGGCCGTCGCGCTCATCATTCTTTCGCCGATTATGGCGATCATCGCACTGCTGGTGAAACTCACCTCGCCCGGCCCCGCGATTTTCCGGCAAACCCGCTGCGGATTAAACGGACGGAAGTTCGTCTTTTACAAGTTCCGCTCGATGTGCGACAACGCCGAGGCGATGCGCGATCAACTCGATCATCTCAACGAAAAGCAAGAGGTGGTCTTCAAGATAGCGAAAGACCCGCGCCTCACGCCCGCCGGACGCTGGCTGCGCAAATTTTCGATCGACGAATGGCCGCAGTTGTGGAACGTGCTCAAAGGCGACATGTCTCTTGTGGGCCCTCGCCCGCCACTGCCGAGCGAAGTGGACCAATACCAGCGCTGGCAGCGCCGCCGTCTCCGCATGCGTCCTGGGCTAACCTGCTTGTGGGCCGTCAAAGGCCGCGACCGCCTTGATTTCGAAACTTGGATGCGCATGGACATGGAATACATCGATAACTGGTCGCTTGCCCTCGACTGGGAGATCATCCTAAAAACGATTCCGCACGTCATTATAGGAAGAGGCGCGCACTAGCGCCGGAGAAACCACTCATCATGCATTTGATCCCAACCAAGGACGAGTTAGTCAACCTGATGCGCCGCACGGGCGGTTTGCGCACCGGACACTTTGAATACCCGCGCGGTCTGCATTCGAGTGAGTACATGCAAGTGGCGCTGACGATGCGCTCTTTCGAAGCCGCGAAGATTCTCAGCGTGGCGCTCAGCAGGCTGCTGCGTGCGAACTCCGAGATCCGCGCCATGATTTCGCAGTTGTCGATCGTCGCCCCGGCCACTGGCGGACTTCCCGTCGCCTATGGCGTCAGCGAGGCCCTGCGGGCCAAGCAGGTGTACTGGGCCGAGCGCGATAACGATGATGAACCCCTCCGCCTGCGCCAGTTTTTTGAAGTGGCACCCGGCGAAAAAGTGCTGCTGGTGGATGACATCGTCCGCACAGGCAAGCGCCTCACCGAACTGCGCCAGTTGATCGAATCGAAGGGTGGGGAAGTTGTGGGCATTGGCGTGGTGGTGTACGATCCGTTACCCGGTGTAGCCAGCTTCGATCCGCTGCCGTTCTATCACTTGCTGGAACTGCGCTCCACATATTACCCGGATGCGGCCGCGTGCGAACTCTGCAGGAAAGGCGAGCCGCTGACGAAAGTCCGGGTGTGAGCGGAAACACTCCATCGCGCCGGGCATTTCTTCGCGCCGGATTGTCGTCGCTTGCGGCATCGCAACTTTACGGCCAAAGCTCCCGACCGAACGTCGTTCTGATCCTTGCGGGCCAGTGGCGCGCGCAGGCTGTTCCCTGGGCGAACGACGCTAACTATCAGAATCCGGAGATCGCGGCTCCGAACTTGAAAAGGTTCGGCACGGAAAGCCTCACCTTCGCACGCGCGTATTCGTGTTATCCCAGCCCGCTGCAATCGCGTTCGGCGATCCTGACCGGTCGTTTCCCGCATGCGCCTGCGGGTCCGCAGATCAGTGCGCTATTTGGCTTAACTGGCTATCGAGTCGCATCGTTCACCGCCCTGCAGACCGATGAAGTCGTCACTTTCGTGCACGGCCGCGGCCCGTTCTTTGCTCTGTGGGAATGGGCAGAACCCGGTGGATTCACCCACCGGCTGAATCCTTCCTCCATCCAGCTTCGCTCCAACGTGCCGGGGTCGCTTGAGGTGCGCGCGAAGGAACGCTTGGCGGATTTTTATGGCCGCGTACCGGCCTGGGATCGGGACATCGGCATCCTCCTTGCCGCGCTCGACCGTCCCGAATTGCGCGACACCATCGTCGTGTTCACATCCGAATGCGGTGAACAAATGGGCTCGCAGGATCTATTGACCGGAGATGTGGCGTATGAGGAATCGGTGCGCGTTCCTCTGGCGATTCGTTATCCAAGGGTGTGGCCGAAGGCGTCCAGCAGTGAAGCTCTGATCTCGCACGCGGATCTGCTTCCCACCCTCCTTGCCATGTGCGGATTGATGGCTCCCATGGGCGTGCAGGGCTCAAACCTTGCGCCGTTGCTCGTAGAAGGAAAAGGCGATCGTCCCGACTCCATTTACGCCCAGGGCGGCGCCGGTTCGCGTTTTGAATGGCGCATGCTGGTCCACGGATACGACAAGCTGATCACCGACGGCGAAGGCCGCGTGACGCATCTTTTCAATTTGGCCGACGACCCTTACGAGCTGAACGATCTGGCAAATTCATCGTCCGAACAATTGAAGCGCGATGCGCTGCTTGCGCTGAAACAAGTGTGGATGAAAAAGCTCGAAGACGGAGTGGATTCCTCGGGCTTGAAAATCCGGCGCGGCTAAACGCCGCCGCCATTTGACTCGGCAAATTCGCGGAACGCATCGCAGATTTTCGCAAGCGAAGCATGCCCGCCCGCGCCGGTGAACTGGCGATCCATCACGGAATAGTCAAACCAATCCGGATTCGGTCCGCCCTGATGTGCGTCAAAAGTAGAATGCGTCTCCATCTCGGCATTCTCCAGAGCGGTTCCCGTGAGATCCACTTTCACCATCCATCCGGGATTATCCAGGGATTCTATGGTGACCCCGTAGCGGTGCTCCCAATCCCCGTTGCACTGAGCCGCATACCAACGCTGCAGCCACTCGATCGAATTTTGCATTCGCTAACGTCCCGCGCCAATCGGCGGATCACCCGGCTTACGTAACGTTGGCACCTTTCGCTTCGGAGCCGTCTTCTTTTCTTCTTCCTGCCGCTCCGCCGCTTCCTTGGATGTCATGTTGGCTTTTCGCTCTTCCTTTTCCTTGCTGATCTTGCTTTGCACAACCCCCGCGCGTTTGTCGAGATCTTCCTGCCCCAACTCCAAACTGTCTTGAGTGGTATCGATCACGTCATCGAGTACAAATTCGTACCGCGCGATGTCCTTGGGCTTGGACGCTTTGATCTTCTGCAACTGCGCAAGCATTTCTTTTTCGGAATCCACCACGTCTTTCATGCCGATGTCGATGGCAATCTTGCGCGCCAGCGCGTCGTCGGCCACCGCGTCCATCGCTTCGATGATTTTGCCGTAGTCTTCGAGCAAGTCATGCACAATCGCGCTGCGACCCGCCTTCTCCGTAGCCATCTGCTGCACGATCTGATCCATGCGCTGCTTGGCGAATTGCGAATACAGCTTCAACCGCAAGTTCGGCTCTTGTACCAGGCGCACCTGATCGGCCTCGTCCTGCGTGAGGAAGTCGTGTTGCGCAAAGGCGCACGGCACCAGTATGGCAAACGCCACTGTGAAGAAGATGCGGGAAGCCAGTTTCATAGAGCCTCTATTATTTATTCTTGCTCTTGCCCATGATACCCGTCAGCAAGGCTTCGTGGATCTCGTTGACCCGATCCTCCGCGGGCTGAATCAATGGACGGTACTGATAACCCATCGCCTCGCGGAACGCATCGATGCGGCGCAGCAGCTTGCGCGTATTCAATTCGGCTTGTTTGAAAAACTTCGGCTTCTTGCGCGCGTCTTTTCCGGTTTCCCGCAGCGAGTCGTTGGCCAATTCCACCGATGCCTGCATTTCCTCAATGGCTTCTTTGGTTTTATCGATGTCGCCCGCGTCGTATGCCTTCCGGGCGGTGGTCAGTGAATGATCTGCGTTTGCGAGCGCCAATTCGCTGCGGCGTTCCAGGTTCGGCTCCTGGCGAATCGAAGCGAGATCGGCGGCGAGTAGGGCGATCAATAACCAGGACATGTTTACTTCTTCTTCTTTAATTCGTTTTCCAGATTCCGTATCCGCTGCCGTGCCTGAAACTCCTGGTCGGGAAGTTTCCCCTGACTGGCTGCAAGAAACCTGTTGTAGCTTTCGATCGCCTCCGGCCGCAACTGCAGATGATCCTGCGCGAGCGCCCGCTGAAACAACTGCCCCACCGATTCGCCGCCCAGCGCCTTGACGCGGTCGAGCGCCACCAGGCCTTGCGAATACTGTTCCCCGATGATCAGCGCAGCGGCCAGCTCATTCCATGCCTCCAGCGAATCCGGTCTGATCTTGGCCGCGGCTAGAAACTGATTGGCGGCCTCGCTGAACCTGCGCTGGTCGCGCAACATTCGGCCATAGAACAGGTGCAGTTCCGTGTCGTTCGGCGCCACACCGACTAACTTCGCGCCCAGGGCCAGCGCTTTATCCGTCTGCTTTGTTCGCAGATACGCCTGCGCCAGGGTAACCATGTTGGCATCAGTCGGCGATTTCGTCACTGCTGCTTCCAACGCTGGAATCGCATCGGCGTCCTTTCCCAAGGACCCAAGCAACGCGCCCACTCTTGCCTGTGCGGCGGCGTTTTGCGGAAATTCGCGATAGAGAGCGATCGCTTCACCATTCTTACCCGCGAGTTCATACACTTCGGCCAGTTCCAAAAGCGAATCCTTGTAGGCGGCGTCCATTGCTGCCGCCTTGCGGAAGTGCAATTCGGCGTCGGAAAAGCGTCCTTGCCGCGCGACCGCCAATGCATAGGAAGATTCGGCGGCTGGCGTTGGTTTCTTCGCCAATGCGGCTTCCAAATGCGGCACTGCCGCGGCGTCTTCTTTCAAACGGACGAGAGTCATGCCCAAATTCGCTTCCGCTTCAAGAAGTCCGGGCGATGCTTTGAGCGCTGCTTCGTAGTGCGGCACGGCCTCGCGGTCGCGAGCGAGTTCGTTGTAGATCAGCGCGATTTGAAACTCAGGAAATGGATCGGCGGGATCAGCCGCCGCGGCCTTACTGTACAACTCCACCGCGCGGTCGTACTGTTTGGCCTCAAGCGCCTGTGTGCCTTGTTCGATCAGGTCGGGCGACTGCGCCAGCAACGCTATGTAGATCAGCCAAGTCATCATCGTGCAGCAGCTCGCTATCCAGATTCTACAGCCTAAAACGAAAGCGCGCGGCTATTTGGTCAAGTAGACCGAAAACCGCGTGCTATCGCGGAAGCCCATGCGCCGGTAGAGCAAGTAGCCGGACTCCGTCGATTGCAGCACCACCTTTTCGAAACCGGTTTCCTTTCTTGCAAGATCCACGGCACCGCGCAGCAACGCCTCCGCGTAGCCCAAGCGCCGGTAATTCGGATGCGTAGCCAGCGAGTAAATGCCGATGACACCCGCGGCCGCAACCGTTGCCGTGATCGCAACCACGCGTCCTTCCGCGACGGCAAGGACTCCTTGATACTCACCGCGCCACGCAGGTTCGGGCGTGTACACCGACGTTGCAATCGAATAGGGAATCTCGAAGGAGATGGATGTGACCTCGGCGAATGCGCGACGGTCGGCGTCCGTGGCCACTCGATGGATTTCGATGGTAGGTAACCTCTTGACCGGCGGCTGCAGCGTGTGCGCGATCATTCCCGGTGGATGCGAAATTGCGCGCAGCCCGAAATCGGCCAGTACTTCCCGCGCGCGGCGGCGAGTGGCGGTGTCCAGCCAATCCTCACAAAGCCAGAATGACCAGCGCGGCGAGCGTGTTTTGAAATAACGCGCCGCCTCAGCCGCGCAAAGCTCCAGCCCGCGCTCGCGCTGGGGCTGGCCGGTGAGCATCGCGATGTTGAAGACGCCATAGTTGAGGCCCGAATAAATCGCTTCCATCCCCGGTAGCGTCACCACCTCGCCCGCACCCGTGGCGCGGCCGAAGAACCGCATTGCGGTGCGAAGGTTCTCGTCGATGATTTCGAAATCGCTCATGCGTCGCTTCTATAGGAGGGTGACCGGGTCCACATCGATAACCAGCGACGTCGGGCTCCACTTTTCCGCGAGTGCGAAGCGCCGGACCTCCGCCATCACATTCGCCAGCTTCACCCTGCTGGACGCTTTGATCAGCATTTGGTAACGATACTCGTTTTTCAGCTTCGATAACGCCGCCGCCGCCGGTCCCAGGATGCGAACACCTTCCGGCGCGGGCTGAAACAACCGGCCCAGCGCGCCGCTTTTCGCCAGCGCGTCCTCGTCGCGCGTGGAGCGAACCAAAATGTTGGCCATCGCCGTGAACGGCGGATACGACATCGCCCGCCGGAACTCGATCTCCTTTTGATAAAACGCTTCGTAGTTTTGCGCGGCGGCGCATTCGATTGCGTAATGATCTGGGTTGATTGTTTGCAGGAACACAAGCCCCGGCATGTGTCCTCGACCGGCGCGTCCCGCGGCTTGTGTCAGCAATTGGAACGTCCTCTCGCCCGCGCGGAAATCGGGAAGGCCCAGGCCGATATCGGCGTTGACGATGCCCACCAGCGTCACGTTCGGAATGTCGTGGCCTTTCGCGATCATCTGCGTGCCCACCAGCATGTCGAAATCGCCGGAGCGGAAGCCGGAAAGTATGTTTTCGAAATCGCGCTTGCCGTGGACCGAATCTCGATCCAGCCGTGCGATCCGCGCCTTGGGAAACAATCCGTGCAACTCGTCTTCTACGCGCTCCGACCCAAAGCCGACAAATTGGATGTATTCGCTATCGCATTTCGGGCACTTGTCCGGGACGCGTTGGGAAAAGCTGCAATAGTGGCACAGCATGCGGCGGTCGCGGCGATGATAGGTGAGCGTGACCGAACAGTTCGGGCACTCCACACGCTCGCCGCAGGCGCGGCAGGTGACAAAGCTCGAAAAACCGCGGCGGTTGAGCAGCAGCATGGTCTGCTCGCCGCTCTCCAGCCGTTCGTTGACCGCCTCCAGCAGCGCCCGCGAAAACGTTCCGTTCTTTTTTGTTTCGAGAAATTCCTGCCGCATGTCAACGACCGTGACTTTCGGCATGGGCCGATTCTCGATGCGCTCCGGCAGCGCAAGCCGGGTGTACTTTCCCTTTTCCGCGTTGTAGCGCGATTCCAGACTGGGCGTGGCGGAACCGAGCACGGCCACTGCTTTCGCATCGCGCGCCCGCACAATGGCTACATCGCGCCCATGATAGCGTGGCGATTCCTGCTGCTTGTAGCTTTGATCGTGCTCTTCGTCGATAATCACCAGGCCGAGATCGCGCACCGGAGCGAACACGCCGGAGCGCGTGGCGATCACCACCTTTGCCGCTCCCGAGCGGATGCGCCGCCACTCCTGCACGCGGTCGGCATCGTGAAACGCCGAATGTAAGATCGCCACCTTGCCCGGAAAGCGCGCATGAAACTGTCCGGCCACCGCCGGCGTCAGGCCGATTTCAGGAACCAGCAACAGCGCGGATTTGTTCAGCGCCAGCGTGGCGTCGATGGCCTTGAGGTAAACCTCTGTTTTTCCAGAGCCTGTTACCCCTTCGAGCAAATATGCGTGGAACTCGCCCTTGTCGAGAGACGTCTTCATAGCCGTGAAGGCCGCTTCTTGATGCGGGTTCAGCCGGTGAGGCGCCCGCAGCGGTCCGGACGTAGCATGAATCGGTTCGACAGTCAGCCGCGCCAATCCCTTGCGCGCGAGCGATCGCGCCGATGGACTGGCCTTCGGAACTCGCTGTTCCACCTCCGCGAGATTGTGGGAGCCAGGATGCAGGGTGAGGTACGCCAGCAGTTCGCGCTCGGACTTGGGGAGCTTCGGCAACTCACTGCCTTCCCTGCGCGGAAGATCCTCAATGCGCAGCCGCTCGGACGACGCACGCAACGGATCACGTTCAGCGGCGATGTCCTCCACGTCCACGAATCCGCGCCGCTCCAGCGATGCCAGGACCGGCTGCGAGTTGGGAAATTTCTGCTTGAGATAGATTGCCGAAAGCGGGCGCGATTCCAGCGCGCGCAGCACGGCAGTAGCGGGGTCCTCCGTCGCGCCGTCCTCGGCGGTGAAGGAAAGCTGTCGTGCCGCCTCGTGCCCGGATTTGGTCAGCGAATAGACCTTACCGCGCCGGACCTCGCCCGAAAGCGGCGCCATGGCTCGCAGCGTTTCACCCAAAGGCGCGCAATAATAGTGAGAGATCCACTGCCCCAGACGAAGCAGTTCCGCGTCGAAGGCAGGCTCTTCGTCGAGCAGTCGCAGCAGTTCCCGGACGGCGCCCGTCGGCGGATCGTCATGCGTCCGCAGCACAATCCCCGCCAGCTTCTTCTTGCCGAACGGAGCCAGGACGCGGGAACCCGCTTGCACGCGATGCCGCAGCGTTTCCGGCATCTGGTAGGTGAAGCTGTGGTCCAGAGGTACCGGCAAGCTGACATCACAGAAAACGGGCGGTTTATCCGAAGGAAACGGCCCGGATTGGGGAGCGGGCATGGCTAGGCTCCTACTACTGTCGCACGAGCCGGGTGAGGGAAGGGAAGCGCCCTATGGGCAGCTTCCCAACGTAGTCGCGGCGAACGCGTCTAATGTCGTATAATCTAGAGTTTTGGAGGTAAGGAACCGATGAAATTTGTCTTAGTTGGATTGCTCGCCCTGAGCGGAATGGCGTGGGCCGCTCCCGACCTGAACGATACCTTTGCCGAATTGAAGGCCGCGACCGAAGCACAGGACGCCGCGAAGGTGAAGACTCTGGCCCCGCAGGCCGCCAAGGAAGCGAAGGACATCCTTTCCAAGCCCGATATGCCGATGGATATCACCGAGTTCGCCAAAGGTGCCGCGGAATATTCGGAATACGCACTTTCCATCGTCGCAGTGGGTGCCAATGACCCGAAGGTCACCGTGGAACTGACAGACCTGCTGCTCGAAACCAACAACAAGAGCAAACACGTAGACACCGTCGCCGCTTCGTATCTGGCTGCCTTGAATAAGGAAAGCGCCGCGAAGGCGACTGCCGGCGCGGGCAAGATCATTGCAGGCCGTCCGGAAAATGAAGACGCCCTCTTCCAGCAGGCCTCGGGTGGCAACGGCGCCGCGGCCAACAAGCTGATCACCGTTTTGCGCACCAAAGCCAAGCCGGAAGGCGTGGCCGATGCCGATTGGGAAAAGAAGAAGAACGCGATGACCGGCACCGCATATTACCTACTGGGTACGCAGGCTGGCTCGGCACAGCGCTGGGCGGATGCCGATCGCAACTTGAAAGCGGCTCTCCCGCTGATCGCTGGCAACCAGGCGCTGCTTGGTCCCACGTACTTCTTCCTGGGCCTTGCCAATTATCAGGTGGGTAAGTTGACGCAGGATCGCACGAAGATGCAGGCTGGCATCAACTACACGCAGCAGGCCGCTGGAATCGCCGGTGCGATGCAGGGACAAGCGAGCAACAACCTGGCTGCAATGAAGAAAGAAATGGCTGGAGCCGGAGCTCGCCGCTAGGCAATTCGGATCGTTCCCCAAAACAGACGGCGCACCCCAGGGTGCGCCGTTTTTCTTTGTATTGCTGATTCCGGAATGTCAGATCCGCCGGAACGAACTACTGCGCCACCACCTCAGCAACCGCGGAACGGGCGCTTTCGTTGCCGTTCACATCCACGGATGTCACGGAGTAGCGATAGCGCTTTCCCGTCTCGATCATCCGGTCGCTAAAGACCGGTGCCTCCACGCCCGTCGCAACTTTTTCAAAAGCGGTGTCGCCCACCGAACGGTATATGTTGTAGTTGAGGAAGTCATCTTCCGTATTGCGTTCCCAGGAAAGCTCCGTCGAATCCACGCCAGCCACAGCGGAAAGTCCTGCGGGAACCGCTGGAGGAAATTCGTCCTTCGGCGTGATTTCTGCGACCATCGACAATTCGCTCATTCTGGCTTCGCCATCGAGCGACTGCACCATGTAGCGGTAGCGCGTCCCGAACGCCGCCGAGGTGTCTGTGTAAGGAGAATTGGGGGATTCCGCCAGACGCTCCGGCATGCCGTCGCCGTTGGCACGAAAGATCCTGTAGCCTGGACCCGCACCCGCCCAACTCAACTCCACTCCCGCCGGAGAGCCCTTGGCTGCGACACTTGTAGGAGCGGTAAGCGGTGGGCCCACCGTCATCCGGGCCTCATTCGACCAATCCGACGCTTTGCCTTTCGGGCCAATTGCACGGGCCGATACCGAGATGGACCTGCCGATCCACTCCTGCACGGGAACATCCTGCGCGATCGAACCCGGCTCTTTGGTCAACACCGGATAGCGCTTCTCTTGTCCTTCACCGTAAATGCGGATCTCGATTGCACGTGCGTTTTTCAGCGTGAGTCCTTCGGTGGTGAGTGGCGGCAATGTGAACTCGACGGCGATGTTCGCGCCGAACTCCGCCGCGCGGAGGTCGGTAATGCGCGTGGGAATGTCGAGTGTGGGCGGCTTGGTATCGCCCACATAGCCGCAGCCCGAGAGCGCAACCAAGAACCCCGCGAACGCGCCGCAACGTGCGGAAATACCCCACGGGATTTGCTTGAGACGCACGCTCATGGGCTAGAGGATGTAGCGGCTCAGATCCTGATCTTTGACGATGTCATGCAGTTGCTTGCGCACATAGGCTGCATCCACTTTTACAGATTTCTTCTTGAGATCCGGCCCATCGAAGGAAACATCCTCGAGCAATTTTTCCAGGATCGTGTGCAGGCGGCGTGCGCCAATGTTTTCCGTCGTCTGGTTTACTTGCGCGGCGAATCCGGCAATCTCACGCAGGGCATCCTCGGTGAACACCAGCTTGATGCCTTCGGTTTCAAGCAGCGCCTGATATTGCTTGATCAGCGCGTTCTTCGGCTCTTTCAGGATGCGGATGAAATCGTCTTCGGTCAGCGACTTCAGTTCCACGCGAATCGGGAAGCGGCCTTGTAGTTCTGGTATCAGATCGCTGGGCTTCGATACGTGGAATGCACCGGCGGCGATGAAAAGAATATGATCGGTGCGCACGAAGCCGTAACGCGTGTTCACCGTTGTGCCTTCCACAATCGGAAGAATATCGCGCTGTACGCCTTCGCGGCTCACATCGGGACCGTGTCCCCCTTCGCGTCCGGCGATCTTATCCACTTCGTCCAGGAATACGATGCCGCTGCGCTCCAGCCGTTCAATGGCCGTGCGCGTGACGCTGTCCATGTCCACCAATTTTTGCTCTTCTTCCTGAATCAGGTAATCGAGAGCCTCCTGCACGCGCATCTTGCGCTTCTTGGTGCGGCCGCCGAACAAGCCGGGCAGGACATCTTTCAAATTGATGTCCATTTCCTCATTGCCGCCCATCGTTGTTACTTCAAACGATGGACCGCGCTCTTTCACGTCTACTTCCACGGTGCGGTCGTCGAGCTTCCCATTGCGCAAACGCTCCCGCAGTTTTTCGCGCGTGCGCTCGGCGCTTTCAGACGCTTCCGCTTCGGCGCCTGCCGGAGGAGGCATCAGTAAATCGAGCAGCTTTTCCTCGGCATTCCGCTCGGCGCGCTCGCCCACTTCGTTCAAGCGCTCTTCGCGGACCATGTCGATGGAAATTTCAACCAGATCGCGAATCATCGATTCCACGTCGCGCCCGACGTAGCCCACTTCGGTGAACTTGCTCGCTTCCACTTTGAGGAACGGCGAGTTGGCGAGCTTCGCCAGCCTGCGCGCGAGTTCCGTTTTGCCGACCCCCGTGGGCCCGATCATGAGGATGTTCTTGGGCATCACCTCATCGGCCATCTCAGGGTCCAGCTTCTGGCGGCGGATGCGGTTACGCAGAGCGATCGCAACAGCGCGCTTCGCATCGGCTTGCCCGATAACGTATTTGTCGAGTTCGCGGACGATCTCGCGTGGAGTTAATTCATCCAGAATCGGTTCGTCGTCGGCTGCCTGCGAGGGAAGGTAAATTACCATGTTCGGACGCCTCCCATCCTGGGCGTCTTTGTATCACAATTCATGCGTCTCAAATTCCAGTGTGGCATACAGAGCGGGCATGCAGAGGATTCACGGATAGAACGTGGAGCGCGGCTTCGCCCAGCAATCGCGCATCAGCGCGGCTTTGGGATTGGTTGCATGGTCACAGGTTTGCCAATGCCCAGCCGCCGCCCCCAAGGGCCACCCCACGTTCTGCAGGAATCAGTCTGCGGGGGTCTGGTTATCCCAACTCTTCGTAAATGATGTTCTTGTTGGTGTAAATGCAGATATCGCCCGCAATCGTCATCGACTTTTCGACGATCTCGCGCGCGGAGAGATCAGTATTTTGCAGAAGCGCCGTCGCCGCCGATTTGGCGAACGCGCCGCCCGAGCCGATGGCCGCAATGTCGTCATCGGGGTCAATGACATCGCCGTTGCCGGAAAGGATAAACGTGTTGGTGGTGTCCGCCACCAGCAGCAGGGCTTCCAGGTGCCGCAGCAGACGATCCGTTCGCCAGTCCTTCGAAAGCTCCACGGCGGAGCGGGGCAGGTTGCCATTGAATTGTTCCAGCTTGGCTTCGAACCGGGTGAACAGCGAAAAGGCATCCGCCGTGGCCCCGGCGAAACCCGCCAGAATCTTGCCGTTGTACAGGCGCCGGAGCTTCTTGGCCGAAGACTTCAGCACCTCCGAGCCAAGCGTCACCTGTCCGTCACCGGCAATCACGACCTTCCCATTGCGCCGGACGCAGAGAATCGTTGTGGAACGAATTTTTTCCATGAGCTAATTTTCAGTGTGACACACCGTGCCAAATCAACGCCGTGGGTTGGATTGGAAATCCGCGGTGGAATGACGATCCGCCGCTCGAAGTTCCCAAGAGCGGTGGCGTCATTCGAGGGAGAAGGTCCCTTGGTATGATGAAGTCATGGCAGCGATGCACCTAACGGCCGTTTTCAGGAAGGTCCCGGAAGGCTACATCGGTTTCGTCGAGGAACTTCCGGGAGCAAACACCCAAGGCGAAACGCTTGAAGAAGCGCGTGAAAACCTGAAGGAAGCTGTTTCGCTTGTGCTCGAAGCGAATCGGATGCTTGCGGAAGAAGACCTCAAGGATCAGGACGTGATCCGCGAGGAATTCTCCATGGCCGTATAGTTACTTCGGCCTCTCGATCTCCAAGTCGTCACAAATTTTACGCGCAAGATGCTCGTTGATCTCCCTATGACGGGGGATGGCCGAAGTTTTTTTCTTGGCCCGATTCACATAAACTGAATGGTTCGCGCCCTCGCGTAGCAAATCGCAGCCCAGCCTTTCGATGTGCCGGGTCAGGTCAATCCGTTTCATGGACTTTTGTCCTTCTTTGCGCTCCCTACTCCTGAATCTGCCCTAGAAGATAAACAGAAGAAGAACCGAATTCATAGGGAGTGTTGAAACGTTGATTTCTCGTTAAATTCTAGCAAGAGCGAAGGGTTCTCGCCACCACTTTAAGTTACGGGTGCCATGATGGGCAAATTGTCTAGCGAGATTTGCGAGCGTCTGATGGATGGACGCCCGCTCCCTTTGCGATCCCCTCATACTTGTAGTACACTGAAACTTCTGGCCTTTCGTCCGGCTGCGTGTATACGTACGGCAGGACGCAAACCAATTCTAGGAAGAAGAGAGTATCCGTATGTACGCTGTGATTGAAACGGGCGGGAAACAGTATCGCGTGACGCCGGGTGAGACCGTTGAGGTGGAAACGCTGGCGGGTGAGGTTGGCTCGCCGGTCGAGTTCACGCGCGTTCTGGCGGTTGTCGATGGCGATCAAGTGAAGTCGCCGGTGACGGGCGCCAAGGTGACGGGTACCATCACGTTGCAGGATCGTGGCAGCAAGACGCTGGTGTTCAAGTTCAAGCGCAAAAAGCAGTACAAGCGCACCATCGGACACCGTCAGAATTTCACGCGCGTCCAGATCGACGCGATCGCGTAAGGCCGGGGAGAATACGTCATGGCACATAAAAAAGGACTCGGCAGCTCTAAAAACGGGCGCGACTCGAATGCGCAGCGGCTCGGTGTGAAGCGGTTTGGTGGCGAATTGGTCACCGGCGGCTCCATCCTGGTGCGTCAGCGCGGCACCAGAATGAAAGCGGGCTTGAATGTGGGCTTGGGCAAAGACGATACGCTCTTCGCCAAGATCCCGGGCGTGGTTGAATTCCGCGACCGCGGCCGCATGGGCAAGTTCGTTAACATTCGTCCGGCGGAATAAGATTAAGCGCCAGAGGATGGAGGTAAGAGGACAGGGCGATCCGCCCCATCTCCTTCCTCTGGCTTCGCTTCATCCCTTTCCCCTGTCCTCTATCCCCTGTTCCCTCTTTAATATCTGTGTTCATAGATGAAGTCATTATTACCGTGAAGGCCGGCGACGGCGGCAACGGCATTCTTGCGTTCCGGCGCGAGAAATTCGTACCGCGTGGCGGGCCCAGCGGCGGCGACGGCGGACGTGGCGGCGACGTGACTATGGTTGCAAGCCCCCACCACAACACGCTGCTTCACTTCCGGTTTAACCCCGAACACAAGGCCCAGCGAGGACGGCACGGCGAAGGTAGCAACAAGAAGGGGCACGACGGCCATTCCATTGAACTGGCAACTCCTGTAGGTACTGTTGTTTACGATGCGGAAACAGGAGAACTACTTCATGATTTCGCCGTCCTCGGTGATCGGTTCATTCTGGCCAAAGGAGGCCGCGGCGGGCGTGGCAATGCACGGTTTGCAACCTCCACACACCAGGCTCCGACGGAGCACGAAGATGGCAAGCCTGGTGATTTCAAGCGTTTACGTTTGGAATTGAAGCTATTAGCTGATGTTGGCCTGGTCGGCTTCCCGAATGCCGGAAAATCAACGCTGATTTCGGTCATCTCGGCCGCGAAGCCGAAGATTGCCGACTACCCGTTTACGACACTGGTTCCGAACCTTGGTGTTGTCAGTGGCGATGGAGATAAAACGTTTGTTGTCGCGGATATCCCTGGGTTAATCGAAGGTGCGCATGAAGGTCATGGACTGGGTATCCAGTTCCTGAGGCATGTCGAGCGCACGCGGCTCCTGGTGCACTTGGTTGATGTGTCCGACACCGGCCGCGACCCGGCAAACGACTTCAAAGTGATCATGAGCGAACTGGCCGCATTCTCTGACGAGATGCAGAAGAAGCCGATGATCGTCGTTGCTACCAAGATCGATGCTGCCCAGGACCCGGAGCGCATCAAGAAAGTGGAACGTCTGGCCCGCAAGCACAAGTTCCCCTTCATGAAGATTTCGAGCGTCACCGGCGACGGCATCACCCGCCTGAAGCGAGCCATGGCCGACCGACTATTCCCGGCCGAACCGGAAGAAGTTTCCGAAAAATCCTCACAGCCATCGTCCGAACCACCCTCACAGACGACTGCCGAATAGCGAACGGGGGCGCGACTTGTCCCCACAAGGCGAGCTTGGCCTCGGCTTGCTGCTCTGGCACCAGCAGTTTTTTCAAGTACTTAACGGCCGGGCAAGGCCAGCCCCCGATTGCGCGTAACTTCGGTCCACGAAATGCTTCTAACAAAGTAGGAGGTAGGAGTACTTTTATGAAACGCTGGATCTTAGCCGCATTCCTCGGTTCTCTACTAACTTTGGCCGGTTGTGCCGGAAGCAGGGTGGGTGTGTATGCCCGAACCGCGCCGCCCCCGATGCGCATCGAAACCTATGGGCCTCCTCCAGGGCCGATGTATGTTTGGGTGGACGGATACTGGGCGTGGCGCGCGAATGCCTATGTCTGGGCGCCGGGCCGGTGGTCGGTCCCTCCGCGTGGGCGCCGTACGTGGGCGCCGGGCCGGTGGGACCATCGCGGTGACCGCTACGTGTGGCGCGACGGCCGGTGGCGGTAGGCCTGTTTCCGAATAGATAGCGAGCGGAGCGACGATCTTGGATGCCTCCGCTATAATACTGAGGGGAGTACTGTTTTGACGATCCTACGTTTCCTGCGCCTCTCGGCGCATATACAAATGCTTCCGATCCTCGAAAGTGGCGAGGAAACCCTGGTTGGCGGGCAGGCCGTGATGGAAGGCGTGATGATGCGCGCTCCGCACAGCTATTGTGTGGCCGTCCGCAAGGCGAATGGTGAGATCGTCACCGAAGAGCAGCCAATCCAAAAGGTTTCGGAAAAGTATCCGCTATTCAAGAAACCGGTCTTGCGCGGCCTGGGCACGCTTGGCCAGGCGATGACGCTTGGCTACAAGGCGTTGAAGTTTTCCGCGAACGCGGCACTGGATGAGACTCCTGCCAAGCCTGCTGGCGAAGCAGTCGCGACTTCCCCCGCTGCGTCTGAAGCGAAGAAGGAAGAGAAGCCCGCCGAAATCTCCAACTGGATGATGACCGGGAACCTGATCTTCTCGCTTGGGTTCTTCATCTTCCTGTACAAATTTGTTCCGCTGTTTCTGGCGACGCAGTTGGGCAAGGCCGTGCCGTCGCTTTCCGGGCGCTTTGCCACGAACATGACTGATGGCGTGATCCGCATGGCGATCTTCCTCACGTTTCTGTTCCTGCTGTCGTTGATGAAAGACATCCGTCGCGTATTTGAGTATCACGGCGCCGAGCACAAGGTGGTTTTCAATTACGAATCCGGCAAACCCGTGAACGTGGAGAATGCCCAGAAGTTCGTCACGTTCCACCCGCGCTGTGGCACCAGCTTCCTGCTGGTGGTGATGACGATCTCGATGATCGTGTACGCGCTGGTCCCCGTGGACGGGTTCCTGGCCAAATTCCTGGCGCGCATTGCTCTGCTGCCGGTTATTACTGGCTTGAGTTACGAACTTATCCGTTTCGCGGCGAAACGCCAGGGTACGCTGATGGGCATGTTGAGCGTTCCTGGATTGTGGCTGCAGCGCATCACCACCAAGCCGCCGGATAACTCGGAGGCGGCCGTGGCCATTCGCGCGCTGGAAGGCGCCATGGAATTGGAAAAATCTCAGGGCGGAGAATTGGTGATCGCGTAAATGCAATATCAGCAAAAGCTCGACGACATCGAAAAGCGTTACAACGAGCTAACCGATCAGATGGCGGACCCCGCCGTCATCGGTGACGCCGAGCAGTATCGCAAAGTCACCAAAGCGCAGAGCGGGCTTTCGGAAATCGTCACCAAGTACCGTGAGTGGAAATCCACCAACGAGAATTTGCAGCAGGCCAAGGGAATGCTGCAGGAATCCGACGCCGATCTCCGTGCGATGGCGCAGGAGGAGTTTGCGCACCTGGAGCCGCAATTAGCCAGGATCGAGGACGAACTGAAGATCCTGCTGCTGCCGAAAGATCCGAACGACGAAAAAGACGTTGTGCTCGAAATCCGTGCCGGTACGGGCGGCGACGAAGCAACATTATTCGCCGATGAAATGTTCCGAATGTATTCGCGCTTCGCGGAAACGCGGGGCTGGAAGGTGGAAGTCACCACGGCAAGTCAATCTGCGGTGGGCGGATTGAAGGAAGTCACCGCGCTGATCAGCGGCAACAAAGTTTATAGCCAGCTCAAGTACGAAGCGGGGGTGCATCGCGTGCAGCGTGTTCCTGCCACCGAACAGCAGGGCCGCGTGCATACTTCGGCTGTTACTGTGGCGGTGCTGCCGGAAGCCGACGAAGTGGAAATCAATATCGACCAAAAGGACATTCGTATCGACACGTTCTGTTCTTCGGGTCCTGGCGGACAGAGCGTGAACACCACATATTCCGCGGTCCGCATCACGCACCTGCCGACGCAGACCATCGTTTCCTGCCAGGACGAGAAATCGCAGATCAAGAACCGCGCCAAAGCCATGCGCGTGCTGCGTTCGCGCTTGTATGAAATCGAGCTGGAAAAGCAGCAGGAAAAGATTGGCGCCGAACGCCGCAGCATGGTGGGCTCGGGCGACCGCAGCGAAAAGGTTCGCACCTACAACTTCCCGCAGAACCGCGTGACCGATCACCGCATCGGCTTCACGCTGCATCAATTGGATCTGGTGATGGAAGGCAAGCTGGATCCGCTGGTGGAAGCGCTAACCACGCATTATCAGGCCGAAAAGCTCAAAGAGCAGGGCATGACGGCGCAGGGCGAAGCCGCGTAACATTTCCTGCCGGTGGGCGTGTCCCGCGGAGGATTCGAACGCCGGCGCAAACCATGACTGTTCGCGAGGCGCTTCTCCAAGGACAACAACTGCTGGAAGACGCGGGCATTTCAGTCCCGCGCTTGACCGCGGAAGTGCTCCTGTTGCACGCGGTCTCACACGATCAAGCGGCGCGAGGCGATGCGGTTCCGGATCGGGCGTGGCTCTACGCGCATTCCAGCGATGAACTCCGCGAAGTCTGGTGGATTCACTATGGGCGCTACCTGCATCAACGCATTGGCGGCCAACCCACGCAATACATCACCGGGCGTCAGGAGTTTTATGGGCGTGATTTTCGTGTCACCCCCGATGTTCTGATCCCGCGTCCGGAGACGGAGCATCTTGTCGAAGCCGCGCTCGCGCGAATAACGGACGGAGCGCGAGTGCTCGATATCGGTGCGGGATCGGGCGCGATTGCCGTGACGCTGGCGCTTGAATCCAAAGCGCAGGTCTTCTCCTCGGATATTTCGATTGCGGCGTTGGGCGTAGCGCAAGCAAATGCGCGGCGTCTGAAGTCTGGAGTCCGCTTCGTTGCATGTGATCTAGGCTCAGCATTTGGATCAGGCACTTTCGATCTGGTGGCGTCGAATCCTCCTTATGTTCCTGAGCGCGACCGCGCAACGACGCAGCGAGAGGTTCGCGACTTTGAGCCTGCGAGTGCGTTGTTTGCTGGAGACGACGGACTCGATATATATCGCAGGCTGGTCCCCGAAGCCGCCAGGCTTCTGCGTCCGGGTGGTTGGCTGATGATGGAGTTGGGCGATACATCGTCCGAGCCGGTTCGCGAAATGCTCACGGGCTGGCACGATGTGACAATCATCACTGATCTGGCGGGGATACCGCGAGTTGTGCGGGCGCAAGCCGCGGAGTAATTGTGGGGGCTTCGCCGGGCTGCCGTGCTTTTCCCGGCCTAAAACATAAGCGGGGACGAATCCCGGCTGCCGCCCGAAGGGTCGCGCCACGTACGCTCCACAGGTGATCTGCGTTCATTTACTTCGATGCGGCCAGCACGTCTTCCGCCCACTTCAACGCGTCACGATAAGCAGTGACCACATCAGAGGTGGTGATCCCCAACGCTTCGCTGAGCGCCGCCGCGCCATCCCATTCGCCGCGTTCGTAGGCGATCGCCAATCCTCGGATTCGCTTCAGCGGATCCTTCTCCGGCGATTCGTCAAGCAGTGCCGCGATGATTGCGGGCGCGACGCCGACCTCCCGCAAGGACTCGCCCAAGGGCCGGTCGATGAGCGCGTCGAGCATTGAGAACATGCCCATCAGAAACAGGCGGTCCGGTTCCGGCACTCGACTTGCGATTGCAAGCAGTTCCCAGAAACGTGCGCGTAAAACGGATTGGATTACCAAGGCGCCCGGTTTTTCGCTGGCCAGTGCTGGCAGGGCGGCCAACGCCACCCACCGGCGGATGTTCTCTTCCCCAAGCACCGCCAGAGCCATGCGGATGGAAGCGACATCCACACGTCTCCCGAAGACCGCCGAGTTCACATACCGCAACAGCTTGTGCGAAAAGCCGAGATCGGCCGAAACCGCTTGCTCGACTCGGTCAAAATCCAACTCCAGCGGCTGCACTTCACGAAGCAGACGCAAGGCCGCCACTTTCGATACCGGAATGTGCCGCCCGACGACTGTGACAGGCTTCTCGAAAAAGTAACCCTGAAAGTAATCGAATCCAATGCTGGCGGCCCAATCGAACTCCTCGTGAGACTCCACCTTCTCCGCCAGCATAGCGACGCCTTTGGGGCGATACGCATTCACAATTCGTTCCTGCTCTTCGCGCGACGTTGAGCGCATGTCCACTTTGATGAACTTGGCCAGATCGATTAATGGCAGCATGCCGTCGCGGTCGAGAAAATCGTCGAGCGCCAGCGTGTAGCCCAGCTCATTCATTTTCCGGCAAGCCTCGATGACATCGGCGTCGGGATCCACCGTCTCCAGAATCTCAATGACCGCCGTTTCCTTGGGAAGCATCAGCGGCAGGCCATCCAGCAGCAGCGCGCGGTTGAAGTTGACGAACGCCTTTTTGCCTCCGAGCAGGTGAGCGTCGCTGAAATTCAGCAGAGCGTTGGCAACCACTTGATTGGTGGCTCCCGTTGCGTCCGCGCCGCCGAACTCGCGGCTGGAGGCTCCGGAGCGGAACAGGAGTTCGTACGCGAAGACTTTGCCGTTGCGGTCAAGTATCGCCTGCCGGGCCACATAGACGTCCATCACATTGCATATCGGTTTCAGGCAGCGGAAAATGAGGGCAAGAAGGCACATGCGCACCTACTTTCATCTCGATATGGATGCCTTCTTTGTGTCGGTGGAGGAATTGTTTGATCCATCCTTGAAGGGAAAGCCTGTGGTAGTTGGCGGACGCGCGAATGAACGTGGTGTGGTTTCGGCCGCTTCTTATGCGGCGCGCAAGTTCGGAGTGCATTCGGCAATGCCGCTGCGTACCGCTTACAAACTGTGTCCGCAAGCAATCTTTGTCGAGGGGCATCGCGAGCGCTACACCGAGTACTCGCGCAAGGTGTACGGTGTTCTACAAAAATTTTCTCCACGCGTGGAGATGGCGTCGATCGACGAAGCCTACTTGGACATGACGGGCACGGAACGTCTTCACGGTCCACCGATGGCTGCCGCCGGCGCTTTGCATAATGCCGTCCGCGCCGCGACGAACTTGAATTGCTCCATCGGCGCCGCCGCGTCTCGCATGGTGGCAAAGGTGGCGTCGGATCAAGCGAAGCCGCACGGCATATTATGGATCCCTCCGGGACGCGAGGCGCGATTCTTGGCGCCACTTGACGTGCGCAAGATTCCCGGCGTCGGCAAAGTGACGGAAAAGCACTTGAACGAACGCGGCATTCGCAAAGTGGGCGACCTCGCGGCCTTCGAGGAAAGCTACCTTGAGGAACACTTCGGCAAGTGGGGCCTGGCGCTTGCGGGCAAGGCAAAGGGGCACGATGCTGGGGGCTGGTTCGATCAAGAGGTGGGTGACGGCGGCGAACCGAAGTCCATCAGCCACGAGCATACGTTCTCCGTCGATACCGCCGATGCCGCAACGCTGCTCGCCATGCTGGTGCGGCTCTCGGAGATGGTTTCGCGGCGGCTTCGCGATCATCAGTTGTTCGCGAGAACCGTTCAGATCAAATTGCGTTACTCGGACTTTTCCACGTTCACTCGCGCCCGGACGTTAGACCACGCGACACAGATCGATACGGAGTTCTCGGTAGCCGTCCGCGATCTCTTCGAGAGGAATTGGACGGGTAAAGCGATCCGGCTGCTTGGCGTATATGCGCAATCGTTGGAGGCCGAGGAGGGGCAGACAAGCCTGCTCGAGGAACAGAAAACGGAGAAGTGGCGCAAGACGCTGGCGGCAGTGGATAAGATCCGTGACAAGTTTGGCGATTCCACCGTATCTCTGGCGGCCGGCATGAAGGCGAACTTTCGCGCCCGCGTGCATGAGAATCCGGAAAACCTGCCAGGGAAAGACCCAAAGTCGAGTGAATAGCCGCCCGCCAGCACCGGGAATCAGAGTGCTTCCCCTGTTATCCTAAGTGTTAGTGCAGCTTTCCATCGTCATCCCGATTCACAACGAAGAGCCGTCGATCTTGCCGCTTTACGATCGTCTGACGGCGGTGCTCGAACGTCTCCGAAAGCCTTACGAGATCATTTTTATTGATGACGCTTCGCAGGACCGTAGTTTTGATCTGTTGGCGAATCTGGTGGAAACCGACGGGCGCCTGAAGGTGATTCGCCTGCGCCGCAATTTTGGCCAAACTCCCGCGCTGGCTGCTGGGTTTGATGAGGCACAGGGCAGCGTAATCATTTCACTCGATGGCGATTTGCAGCATGCGCCGGAGGATATCCCCGCGCTGCTCGAAAAGATCGAAGAGGGCTACGACATTGCTAGTGGCTGGCGCAAGAATCGCGTCGATAACGCGGTCACCCGCAAGCTGCCGTCACGGATTGCGAACTGGCTGATGGCCAAGGTGTCCGGCGTGGAACTCCGCGATTTCGGCACCACGTTTAAGGCGTACCGCGCCGAGATTCTGAAGGACATTAATCTATACGGTGAACTGCATCGCTTTATCCCAGCATTGGCAAGTATCTACGGAGCGCGCATCGCGGAAGTGCCCATCAAGAACATTGAGCGCCCGGCTGGCGAATCGCACTACGGCCTGGGCCGGACATTCCGTGTCGCTTTCGATATCTTCACCATCTGGTTCCTGTTACGCTACTTCACTCGCCCCATGCACTTCTTCGGCAAGTGGGGAGCCGTCAGCGCGGGTTTCGGTACGCTACTGCTTTCCGGTCTCGCCGTGAAGAAGCTTTGGACCGGCGGCGACATCATCCAGGAACACGGCCCGCTGATGTTGGTGGGAGCCATTGCGCTGGTGAACGGCGTCATCCTGTTCTGCACCGGTTTGCTGGGCGAAGTGTTAACGCGCACGTATCACGAGAGTCAAGGCCGCCGCATCTACGCCGTCCGCGAGATCCGCACCAAGCGCGATTCGCAACCCGCGGAAGGCGCGCGCGGCGCACGCAGTTAAATTTCCCTCGCGATGAACATTCGTGCCGTCATTTTTGATTTCGGCGGAGTCCTCGCCTTCGTTCCTGCTCCTGAACAATGGAAGGAAGCGGTGGAATTTGCCGGCACCACCAGCGCGCTCTACGATGCGTTTTGGAAATTTCGTTTGCCCTACGACGCCGGTGGAGACCCGTTCGAGTATTGGCGCAGCGTTGCCGCCGAGCTTGGCACGACGTTTGACCAGCACACCATTGAAGGCATGATCGAGCGCGAAATCCAGTTTTGGAGCCGCTTCGACCGGCGCGTTTTTGCATGGGCGAACGAATTGCGCGCCGCCGGTATTCGCACGGCAATGCTCTCGAATCTGCCACGTCCCCTCGGCGAGCGCCTTCGTGCGACTCCTGGCTTCTTCGATCACTTCGATCACCTCACCCTCTCTTACGAACTTGGTGTGAATAAACCAAACGCCGCTATTTATCGCCATGCGATCGATGGCTTGGGTATTCAGGCTGAAGAAGCGCTGTTTCTGGACGACCGCGCCGACAACATTGAGGGCGCTCGCGCCGTGGGCCTGCAGTGCGAGCAGTTCACGACGTGGGAAGATTTTGTCGCGAACCAGGCACAGCGTTATCCTCTGCCGAAGCCCCGCTGAGTGCTCTCACAGCGGCACTGGGCTTCCGCTGCTACAATCCGGGTAGGACGTACCCTCTTCATGACCTCGTCAGGCCTTCCCAACACCCTTGGCGCGCTTCGCGGCACGAAATATTTTGACGCGTCACGCACCGTAAAAGACGAACTGCGCGATAACCTGATCCGGAAGCTGGCGGCGAAAGCTCCACTGTTTCCCGGCATCGTCGGCTATGAAGACACGGTCGCTCCGCAAGTGGTGAACGCGGTTCTCTCGCAGCACAACTTCATCCTGCTCGGGCTGCGTGGACAGGCGAAGACCCGCCTGATCCGCATGCTGGTGACGCTGCTCGACGAACACATCCCCTATATCGCTGGTTGTGAGGTTCACGACAATCCGGCCGAGCCCATCTGTAAGCGATGTCGCGATCTTGTGGCGGAGAAGGGTGATTCCACACCAATCGCGTGGCTGCCGCGCGAGGCGCGCTACGTTGAAAAACTGGCAACGCCCGACGTGACCATCGCAGACATGATCGGCGATATCGATCCCATCAAAGCCGCGCGCACCGGCGAAACGATTTCGAGCGAACTCACTGTCCATTACGGTCTTCTGCCTCGCGCCAATCGCGGCATCTTCGCTATTAACGAACTGCCCGATCTTGCGGGCAAGATCCAAGTCGGCTTGTTCAACATCATGCAGGAAGGCGACGTGCAAATTAAGGGCTATCCCGTCCGCCTGCCGCTGGATGTGATGTTGGTGTTTACCGCGAATCCGGAAGATTACACCGCGCGAGGGAAAATCATCACGCCACTCAAGGACCGCATCGGCAGTGAAATTCGCACGCACTATCCGGCCACGCTCGATCACGGCATCGAAATCACGCAGCAGGAGGCGTGGACCAAGCGGAAGTCGCCCGTCGAGATCCGCATTCCCGACTACATTCGCGAAGTCATTGAGCAGATCGCTTTTTCCGCCCGCGACGACAAGCGAGTGGACAAACGTTCCGGCGTCAGCCAGCGCCTGCCAATTTCAGTCCTCGAAAATGTAACCTCGAACGCCGAGCGCCGCGCATTGGTCGCCGGCGATGACGTCGCCGTGCCGCGTGTAGTGGATGTTTACGCGGCTCTGCCGTCCATCACGGGAAAATTGGAACTTGAGTATGAAGGTGAACTGAAAGGCGGCGACGCCATTGCCCGCGAGCTCATCCGCCTCGCGGTGGGCAAAGTCTTCACCGCGTACTTCGAAGGTGAAAATCTTTCGTCCGTGATCACGTGGTTTGAACTGGGCGGAGCCCTCAAGCTCCATGACGCTGTTGCTGCTCCGCAAATGGTGAAGGAACTGAGCGCTATACAAGGTTTGATGGAGAAGACCAAGAACCTGGGTCTGGTGGTGAGCGAACCTGACGCAGTCCGCGGAGCCGCCGCCGAGTTCATTTTGGAAGGACTCTACGCCCACAAGCGCATCGGGCGCACCGAGGAAACGGGCTTTGTTGCGGGCGAACGCCGCCGTCAGGAACCAACCGACGAGACGATCCGCAAAGCGAAGCGCCAGTATCAGTGATACCGGGTCTGCAGGAAACGCTATGAAATCCGTCCGCTATTCGCGTTACACCGGTGAGGACTTCGACCTCAGCGCCGAAGACTTAATGAAGGCGCTGGCCGATTTTTTCCTCAATAGCGGATTCGACGATCCCTACTTCCAGTTCAGTGAGATGAACGAGAACTCGCTGGAAAATCTGAAACGCGCCCTGGAAGAGGCTCTTCTCCGCGGGGACATGTTCGACGCCGAGAAAGCCGAGCAAATCCGCCAGAAGCTGGAAGGCATGTCGCAGGAGCAGTTCGAGCAACTGCTCAGTCAGCTTGTGCAGAAGTTGGTGGATGAAGGCTACATCACCACCAGGGAGCAGGGCGGGCGCGGCAAGCGCGACGGGAAGGTGGAGTTTAAGGTCACGGATAAAAGTGTCGATTTTCTTGGCTTCAAGACGCTGAAAGACCTGCTCGGTTCGCTCGGACACGCCAGCTTTGGCGCACATGACACGCGGGATCTGGCGACCGGCGTGGAAGCAAGCGGCGGATCGAAGACATACGAATTCGGTGATTCACTGAACCTCGACGTGAATCAGACGCTCTTTAGCGCCATGCGCCGCGAGGGTGTCCGGATTCCGCTGAACCTGGAGTACGAAGATCTACAAGTGCATCAGAGCGAGTATCAAAGCTCGTGCGCCACCGTGGTGATGCTCGATTGCAGCCACAGCATGATTCTGTATGGGGAAGACCGCTTCACGCCGGCGAAGAAAGTGGCGCTCGCGTTGGCCCACTTGATTCGCACGCAGTACCCGGGTGATTCCCTGCGCTGCGTGCTGTTTCACGACACTGCCGAGGAAAAACGCATCGAGGAACTGGCCACGGTGCAAGTGGGTCCGTATTACACCAATACTCGCGCTGGACTGATTCTTGCGCAACGCCTGCTGCAGCAGGAGCGCAAGGACATGAAACAGATCATCATGATCACCGATGGCAAACCAAGCGCGCTGACGCTGGACGATGGCCGTATCTACAAAAACGCTTTCGGTTTGGATCCGCTGGTGATTAGCCGCACGCTGGAGGAAGTGAACCGCTGCAAACGGCAGGGAATCCTCATCAACACCTTCATGTTGGCGAGCGATTATGGCCTGGTGAACTTCATCCAAAAAGTGACGGCGCTCTGCCGCGGCAAAGCATACTTCACAACGCCCTATACTCTGGGCCAGTATTTATTAATGGATTACATGAACCGGAAGACGCGGACCATTCATTAGGCTCCGTGGCTGTCTCCCGTGTTCTCCCTCTGGCGGAGAGTTCCGCGCGCACCTCTTCATCCGTCGTTTGTTCGAAGTCCCGATACCACGCACCCACAGCGAAGAAGTGTTTGGGAATGTGAAGGCAGACCACCGTATCCGCTTCACGCCTCAGGATTCGAAGCGTCGTCTCCGGCCCAACAGGAACGGCAACGATGATCCTGGACGCCCCGGCCTCTCGGATGGCCCGCACCGCCGCGATCATGGTGCCTCCGGTGGCGACGCCGTCGTCTACTACGATCACCGTCTTACCCATGACGTTCTCCATCGTCCGCCCACCGCGGTAGACAAGCTGACGGCGCTGAATCTCATGCTGCTGTTGATCGATAATCGCGTCAATGTCTTGGCCGGTCAGCCGGGACATGCGAATGAACTCGTGATCCAAGAATCGAACACCCCCTTCGGCGATGGCCCCGAAGCCGAGCTCGGGATCCCAAGGAACGCCCAGTTTGCGAACCACAATGATGTCGAGTGGCGCCCCCAGTGCATCGGCGACAACGCCCGCCACCGGCACACCGCCTCGCGGCAGACCCACAACGAGCACGTCTTTGCGATTCCTGTAGTTGGCAAGCTCCTGAGCCAACTGCTTGCCGGCATCCATTCGATCGTGGAATAACATGGACTCCTCCTTTGGCCCGGCGCGGGCAAGGGAGAATCAGGCCGCCTGATCGAAGCGGGTGGATTCCTCGTGGCCGCCGTGGCGCTCCGCCTCGGACTGGCACTTGATACAAAGCCGTGCCCACGGAACCGCATTCAGGCGTTTGGGCGAAATCGACTCTTCGCACTCTTCACAGATACCGTAGGCGCTCTTCGCCATCTTCTCCATCGCGGAACGGACGTCGCGCATCATGGCTGCCCGGTAGTCCAGTTCGGCGACGGCAATGTCCCGGTCCGTCTTGGTTTGCACCAGATCCATCGGGTCCGCCAGGGTTTCGATGCGCAACTCATCTGTCAGGCCGGCATTGGTGGTCAGTTCGCGAAGCTTGCGCTCCAGTGCTGTCCTCCGCCGCTTCATGTCCATTGTTGTCAGAGTCTTCATCCTCTCCATGACGAACCTCCTTTCGGAACCCAGATAATTGCACGTAAAGGACCAAAATTCCGCGTTGTATCCATAGCGGTTGCCGCCGCGGGTGCTCGACAAGGACCAGATCGTGCGCCAAATCACCCACTTGCGGCAGCGGCAGGGACACCTCAGCATGGGATTCGTCGAAAATAGAGGACGCACGTGGTGGCTGCTCCCGTGCACGGAGAAATGAGCGCCCATCAACGGGGAATGCGATCCGCACCAATCCCGCAGATTCCTGGGCCGTGATTGTGGCGGAAAAGCAGGTAACGAAATGAAAAAGACAGTGGGTCCTCAAACACCGGCGCAAGAAACGAAGGCGATCCTGCAGCGGTTAGGCGTGCCGTCGGCGCGATTCAGTGTGGGCGATATCGAAGTGCGCAGTCCCATCAACGGCGAACCCATCGGGCGAGTGGATTCCATGAGTAGCGCTACGGCGAAGAAAGCGGTGGAGCAGGCGCACAAGGCGTTTCTCGCCTGGAGGAAAGTTCCCGCGCCTCAACGCGGCGAGTTGGTACGAATCTTCGGCGAGGTGTTGCGCCAGAACAAGACGGACCTCGGGCGCTTGGTCACTATCGAGGCGGGGAAGATACTGACCGAGGGCGTGGGCGAAGTGCAGGAGATGATCGATATCTGCGGCTTTGCCGGCGGACTCTCGCGTCAGTTGCATGGGCTGACCATTGCCTCAGAGCGCCGCCATCACCGCATGATGGAAACGTGGCATCCGCTTGGCGTGGTTGGCGTGATTTCCGCCTTCAACTTCCCGGTTGCTGTTTGGTCATGGAACGCCGCGCTCGCGTTGATCTGCGGCGATACGGTGGTGTGGAAGCCATCTTCCAAGACGCCACTGACCGCGCTCGCGGTGCAGAGTTTGTTCGAGCATGCGGCGGCGGAATTCGGCCGCGCTCCGAAGGGGCTCTCGACCGTCGTCCTGGGATCGCGCGAAGTCGGTGAACTACTTGCCGATCATCCTCGCGTGCCCCTGGTTTCGGCAACCGGTTCCACCGCCATGGGCCAGGCGATCGCTCCGCGCATTGCGGCTCGCTTCGGAAGAGCGTTGCTCGAACTGGGCGGCAACAATGCTGGGATTGTGTGTCCCTCGGCGGATCTTGAGTTGACGCTCCGCGCCATCGCTTTCTCCGCCATGGGGACCGCCGGACAGCGCTGCACAACGCTGCGGCGTCTGATCGTTCATCACAGCGTTTACGATCGCCTGCTCAAACGCTTGCGCGCTGTGTATGCAACGGTCAATGTCGGCGATCCCCGGAAGGAAGGAACGCTGGTTGGCCCGCTGGTGGATTGCGTCGCATTCGAAACCATGCAGGCCGCGTTGGCGGAGGCCAAAACGGATGGAGCACGCATCACGGGCGGCAATCGTATCTCGGTTCGCCATCATCCGAATGCCTGTTACGTGCATCCCGCACTGGTCGAGATGCCGGTGCAAACCGATGTGGTGCGGCGCGAGACGTTCGCGCCCATTCTCTACGTGATGCAGTACAACGAGATGGCCGAGGCCATTGCCATGCACAACGATGTTCCGCAGGGCCTTTCGTCGTCTGTCTTCACGCGCGACTTGCGCGAGGCCGAGCGTTTCCTTTCGGCCGAAGGCTCCGATTGCGGCATCGCAAACGTGAACATCGGTCCTTCGGGCGCGGAGATCGGTGGGGCGTTTGGCGGAGAGAAGGAAACCGGCGGCGGCCGTGAGTCTGGTTCCGACGCCTGGAAGAATTACATGCGCCGCGCCACTAACACGGTAAACTATGGCGACGACCTGCCTTTGGCGCAAGGCGTTCGCTTCGATATCGGCTGAACCGCGCCCTGTCCGCGCGGGAAGGAGGGATCTATGTCGGTTCCCAAAGTTTCTGGGCCCAGAATCAAGACGCCACTACCCGGTCCTGAGGCGGCACGCATCATTGCGGAGGACGCGCGGTATATGTCCCCCAGCTACACTCGCTCCTATCCGCTCGTCGCCAAGCGCGGCCACGGGGCGATCATCGAAGATCCCGACGGCAACGAGTTCCTCGATTTCTCCGCCGGCATTGCTGTCACTTCCACGGGACATTGCCACCCCGAAGTGGTGGCCGCGATTCAGCGCCAGGCCGCCGAACTGATCCACATGTCCGGCACGGACTTCTATTACGAGCAGATGCCGGATCTGGCGAAGAAGCTTTCCGCGGTCGCGCCCATGGCTGGGCCGCACAAAGTGTATTACGGAAACTCGGGCGCCGAAGCGGTGGAGTGCGCCATTAAACTGGCCCGCTACCACACGAGGCGCCAGCATATTATTGCGTTTTACGGCGCGTTTCACGGACGCACGATGGGCGCACTTTCGCTGACCGCATCGAAGCCCCAGCAACGCCGCCGCTTTGCTCCATTGATGCCGGGCGTCACGCACGTGCCTTATCCCAATATGTATCGCGGTTGCCCCGGCGGATATGACGAGCGTGAAGCCTACGCTGTGGGTTGTGCCCGCTTCATCGAAGAGCGGCTCTTCCGCTCGACACTGCCGCCGGAAGAGGTGGCGGCGATTATCCTGGAACCCATCCAGGGCGAAGGCGGCTATCTGGTTGCGCCTTCAGTTTTTCTGCAGGAGATCCGCCACATTTGCGATCGTCACGGGATTTTGATGGTGGCGGATGAAGTCCAGTCCGGCTGTGGCCGAACCGGTAAGTGGTGGGCGATGCAACATTCTGGAGTGGAACCCGACATTGTCGCCATCGCGAAGGGCATCGCTTCGGGCATGCCGCTTGGTGCATGCATCAGCAAAGCGCACATTATGGATTGGGTGCCCGGGGCGCACGCCTCCACGTTCGGCGGCAATCCCGTTTCCCTCGCCGCTGCGCTGGCAACCGTCAATATCCTGGAGCGCGAAGCCATTGCGAATGCCGCAAAAGTGGGTGCGGAGATGCTGGAGCGGATGCAATCTTGGGCGGGCGAGAAACGCATTGTCGGCGATGTACGTGGACGCGGCCTGATGATCGGTATTGAAATCGTTCGCGACCCGCAATCACGAACGCCCGCTCCCGCCGAGCGCGATGCCGTCATTCAGCAGGCCTTCGAACGAGGCCTACTGGTGCTTGGCGCGGGAGAAAACACCATCCGCATTTCGCCGCCGTTGATTATTTCCAGTCAACAGGCAGCCACGGCGATGGATATTTTGGAAGAGAGCCTTGCCGCGGTGATGCGAGCCTAGCGGTTCCGCCACAGACGATGGTCCGGGTTCCTTCAAGCTGGTCCGGAAGCCGGTTACATTTCGTCCGGTTCGGAAGAATACGCGAACAGTTGGCGGACGGTTTCCGGAGTAAACTCCAAGCCGACCACAAAGCCTGCATCCGTCTTCGATGCATAGCGAACCCGCGCCACGCCGTCTAAGTCCCCGTGGAGCATGGAGAACGAGACCTCGCTGGAGGAGGGAATGGGTTCCGGCGAAAGTACCTTCATTCCGCCGGCGGCGATGTCGATGCTTTGCACGCGCTGCGTGTGCTCGTGACCATTCTCCGTCCACGTCAACTCAAAGGCGGCCGATTCCGGAATCCGGACGTGATTTCGTCTTTCCTTCAAGAGAACATCCCCTATCCAGGCATCGGCAGGGACTTGGGGCGGCTTTAGGTGATCCGGAGTTCTTTTTACCTTAGCGGCGCTTCAGTTGCGGAGGTTGCCGTTCGACGGTACTTGGCGCGGCCGTAGTCGGAAGCGGTTCGTAGTGCAATGCGCGGGCAAGTCCCTGGACACCCGGCTGCGCCTTCGCCGCAGTCTCGTATTCAATCCACATCGCTACGGGCTTCTGTGTTCCACACCCAATGTCGATACCCTTGCCATCCGGCAACCCAAAGGCGACCAATGTCTCAGGCGAGTCCATCAAAAACGCTTGCCGACCGAATTGCGTTTGCAGCACCAGGCGCACCGGGGATACCCCGCAGTCGAGTTCCACCAGTGTACCCACGGCGAATGGGTGCTGCACCGCCAGCTTCTCTGGTTCCGCCCGTGCGGCTTCCACCAGCGCTTCGGGTTTCTGGTCAAAACGAATTCGCTTGGCGATGCCCAGAACTCCCCGCATGGAAGCTTGCGTATACTGCACGCGGACATCGACGGGCTTCTGCTTTCCGCAGGTGACCGTGATCTCCTCGGCCTGTGCTCCGTTGCCATAGGCGGTCACCAGATCGGGATCATCCATCGTAAACACGACGGGCACGCTTTCGGATTCCACCACGATCCTCGTGCGGGGTCCGTCGCACTGCATCTCAATAAACTTGCCGGATACCGAAGGAAGCGCCAGTTCCACTCCCGCTCTTGGCTCCAGCGGCCGAGGATCGGTCAGCGTGGGAGCGGTGGGTGCGAATGCTACTGGTTTCGGGGCACGGTCCAAATTGTCCAGATATTGCACCAGGCGCTTCGCATTCTCCTTTTCATCTTCCTTTTGCGTACTCTCAATCCACCGCAACGCGTTGCTGCGGGCGGCTTGGTGGTTACTGGCCTCCAGATTCGCGTAGGCAAGCAAGCGGAACAAGCGAGGGGCCTCTTCCGGAGTGATCGATTTTACGGGCTTCAACGCTTCCAGCGCTTCGGTGGCTTTCTTCTCGGACATTTCGATCTCCGCGAGTGTCAGCCGCACATCGCGCCGGTCCGGTTCCTGTTCCAGCAGTGCTCTCAGCGCCGCTATCGAAGAATCAGGCTTGCTGTTTCCCGCGAGCCTGCCGAAATCCCAGAGCATCTTCGGATTCCGGCCGCCCAGTGCGAAGGCCTTCTCAAACGATTCCACTGCCTTCACTGCCTGTCCCTCGCGCCACGTGAGATAGCCTAACCCGACGTGCGGTTCCGGACGCTTCGGATCCTCCGACGCCAATGCCTCCAGCCGGCGCCGCGTCTCCGCCTGTTTCCCTGGACGATTCATTAAATCCGTCAAAGCCAGCTGAACGTCGAAGAGAGGAGCTGGTTCGGCTGCCGCCTTCTCCTTGGTCTTCTGCAACTTCAAATCGAATAGGCTGCCCTTAAAGCGGTCTCCGCGGACGTACGCCTGCACGCTTTTCTCAATCGCTTCAAGCGGCTTCCCGTAGATCTTCTCCAATGCTTGTTGCGACGGCGTACCTGCCTGGATCTCCGCAAGGAATTTCGAATAACCCGGGCCATACTCGTTCGTCAACGTAAGCATGTGGGTGAGAGCCCACCCTTCGTTGTACAGGCTACCCGCGCGATTCTTTTCGTTGTAATACGGGGAATTGTGATCGGCAGCGAGAATAGTCGCCAGGGGCACCCACTTTTCGCGATTGAGAGCCTGTATTCTACCTGGCACAAGGCTGCCGACAAGAATCTTTCCCGCCAGCGGTTTCAATGTGGAATACAATTCCGCGGTGCCTTCGTTCAGCCACGGCGGCAGTTTCAATCCACCGTGTTCCACAAGCAGGTGAACGTATTCGTGGATCGCCACATGGAACGCGGAATCGTCATCCACCGCCCCCAATACGATGTAATCCCGCCCGCCCGTTTGCGTATAAAACGCAATCGCCACTTCATTGGGTTTGTACGGTTCGTACTCTTTTTTCGCGCCGAAAATAATAATCCGGGTTGGATCATTCGTCGCCAGCTTCTTTTGCATCACCGAGGCGAAGAAGCCGCTCACCTGCTGAAACTGTTCCAGCGCGCGCCGCGTATCGCCTTCGCCTGCCGTGCTGAAGATTTCGAAATCGTCCGACGCCATGCGGATCCACTTCGGATCAGCCGCACAAGCAAGTGCTGGCAACAACAACGCGAAACAAAAGCGTATTGCGCGGATCAATAGTGGCGAGTTATTCATGTAATCCACGGACATCCACAAAAAAGGCCATTGAAGTGTACTTGTGTTTATACCCGAAATTCGCAGTCGATACAACCGCCGCCCACACTCGCGGCCCTTTGCAGGCGTTCAGCGCAACAGAGTCCCGGCGCGCAAGTATAATGGTCCTGCTATAAAACACACATTTGGGTCAGGGGGCTTTGCATGGAAGGGATCACCAGGCGCGGTCTAGTGAAAGGCGCCGCGCTTGCAGTTGCCGCGGGTCAGGTGCGGGCGCAACAAAGTCCGGCGCCGGCGGCAGGTGGCGATAAGTTCGATTTCGTCGTCGCGGGAGCGGGACATAATAGTCTCATTTGCGCCGGATACCTGGCGAAGGCGGGCTATCGTGTGCTGGTGCTAGAAGGCCGTCCGACCATTGGCGGTGGCTGTAAAACCGCCGAAGTCTGTTTGCCTGGATTCAAAGAGGACCTCTGCTCCTCCGTTCATGGCGGCATTCAAACGAATCCCGTTCTTCGCAATAACGAACTGAACCTCGCTGACTATGGGCTTGAGTACATCGATCCCGAGCTTGTCATGCATATACCGTTCGTCGATGGCGCGTCGATCTCCGTCTGGCAGAACCTGGAACACACATGCGAGTCGATCGCGAAAGTATCGAAGAAGGATGCGGATACGTTTCGCCGCCTGGTGCCCGAATACAAAGCGTACCTGGCCGCGCCGCCCGCGCGAGGTGGAGGAGCCAATTACTGGCAGCGCCTCATTTCCATGTCCGGCTATGATGCCGCCTGCATTCTTTATGAGAGCAGTTACATGCGCGCCGCGTCGATCTCCTGTGGACACTTTGGCGGCGTGCCCGGCAGCGATTTCGGCACCGGCAATCAGGCGTTTTCGTTGATGGGCCAAGTTTTGAACGGACGTCCCATCGCGAAGGGCGGTTCCGGCATGTTGAGCGTCGCGCTCGGCAGGATGCTGGAGGCGCACCATGCAACCATTCTCACCAACAAGCCCGTCGCTCGATTGATCGTCGAGGGCGGCAAGTGTGTGGGCGTCGAGTGCGCCGATGGCAGCCAGTATCGCGCCGAGAAAGCGGTCATTTCGACGATCCACGTCAAACACATCGTCAATATGGCTCCCAAGGAGCTATGGGGAGCCGAGTTCACCCGCAACCTGGAAACATACCTGCCGGAGCACGCAATGTTTTCCTTCCACTACGCGACGTCCGAAGCACCGAAGTATCCGCTTGCAGGCGGCGGATTGATTACGAGCACCGAAGCTTCGCTGATGGAGCGCGCGGAAAGTATCCACCAACTCAATACGTACAACGCTCGTGGCGAGGTGTGGGTGGACGATATTCCGTTGCAGATCGTCAGCCCCAGCGTCAGCGATCCCACGCGCGCGCCCGCCGGTTATCACACGGTGAAGATCGAGGGCACCATGCCGTATGCGTTGAAGGAAGGCCCGAAGCACTGGGATAAGATTCGCGATGAGGTGGCCGAACGAGTCTTCGCGCGCTTGCGCCGCGTTGCACCCAACCTCACCCCGGATAAGATCCTCGGCAAGTTCCTCGAAAGTCCGCTGGATATTGAGCGCATGAATCCCGCGATGTGGCGCGGCAGCGCGCATCACGGAGACCGCCGCGTTCCGCAGAGCGTGCCGTATAAGATGCCGATTCCAGGCCTGTATCAAACGGGAGCCTGCACCAATCCTGGCGGTTCCATCACCGGGCGTCCTGGCCGCAACGCCGCGGAAGCCATCCTGAAGGATTACGGCATGACGATCGAAGAAGTGGCCAAGAAGGGAGCCAAAGCGTAGCCATGATCTTCCTTTTCCGCCGTCTCCGCACTGCCTGTCTCGTGGCTGCTGCCGTTCCTGTGATCGCCAGTTTCGCTCTGCTTCCGGATGTTCGTGCACAGCAAGCCGCCAAGCAAGAAGTGGCGAATAATATTGTGACTCCCGCGGCTCCCGAGCAGCCGCTGCCGTTCAATCATAAGGCGCACGTCTCGCGCGGCGTGCAGTGCACGGGTTGCCACGTGAACCCAAACCCCGGCGCGCAGATGACGTTTCCCGCTACCGCAGTGTGCATGGGTTGCCACCAGAGTGTTGCGAAAGACCGGCCCGCGATCCTCAAGCTTGCAGAATTCGCGAAGACCAACACGACGATCCCCTGGGTGCGCATCTATCAGGTCACACCGGGAGTCACGTGGACCCATCGCAGGCATCTGCAAGCGGGCATGCAGTGTGTGATGTGTCATGGTGCGGTGGGCGAAATGGAAGCCATGTCGCAGGCGACGTCGGTAGTTGCCATGGGAAGCTGCATCAACTGCCATCAATCCCACAACGCGCCCGTCGTATGCCAGACGTGCCACGCATGGCCGAAGGATCAATAGACGATCCCGTTATCGAATGAGTACCGATCTTGTGCAGCGGGAATCGTTCGGCTGCCGCTTTGGGGAAGAGGAACTACTTTGCCGGAGGAGCCGGTGTGGTCTCCGCTGGTTTTGGTGGTGCGGGCTTTGATTCCGTTACCTCGGAAACCCAGTAATCTGCTTCCTGAACCAGAATCTTCGCCGTGATGGCGTCGCCTACCTTTAGCTTCTCGAAAATGGCTTTGTCGCGCACCGGATAGTCCATCGTCATTGCGTCCATCCAGCCTTCGATCTTTTCGCCCTTCACGGAGACAAGTTGGGCGGACGGGTCCGTTTTCAGTACCTCACCCTTCAAGACGTATTCCTTGGCCGGAGGAGGATTCTTTGCGCACCCCATGAGCGTGAGCGTCACAATTAGCAATGCAAACAATTTTCGCATCTCTTCCATTTTAACTTGCCAACCGGACTTCGCCCGAGTAGATATTGAAACGCCGGTCGCGCAGAAAACCGATCAGCGTGACGCCAAATCGCCGCGCTGTTTCGGTCGCGAGGCTGGATGGAGCGCCCACCGCGGCCACCGCTGGTATCCCCGCCATCACGGCCTTCTGCACCAGTTCGAAACTCACGCGGCCGCTCAACATCAGAATGCAGTTGTGTAAAGGAAGTTGACCGGCCAGGAACGCCGCACCGATCAGCTTATCCACGGCATTGTGGCGGCCCACGTCTTCGCGCAGCTCCAGCAATTCGCCATCGGCGCGAAAAAGCCCGGCGGCATGTAATCCGCCCGTGTGCTCAAACACCTGTTGCGCGGATCGCAGCTTTTCCGGCAAGGAAAGAATCACATTTGCCCGGATGTGAGGAAGGATGCCGGCCAGGGAATTGCATCCCGCGGCATGCAGAGCTTCAATCGACGCTTTTCCGCAAACGCCACAACTCGACGTCACATAGAAATGTCTGGATTCCGCGCCCGCATCCACACCGGCTTTGGGCCGCACCGTAATCGTGCCGCGCTCATCGGCATCGATGGAGGCAACTTGCGAAGGGGAGGAAAGGATGCCCTCGGTGAAAAGAAACCCTGCTGCCAGTTCGCGGTCGTGCCCGGGTGTCCTCATAGTGATGGCGAGATCCCGTTTGGCAAGGCGGATCTGCAAAGGCTCTTCAACAGCAATGTAATCCTGTGCGGCGGTACGTTCTTCGCCCGACGCGCCGGATGCCTTCTGGATGGTGACGGTGACGATCGGCGATCTCATGGGATTCGGCGCATGCGCACCAGCCACCGGAACGTGAGGGACTTACGGCTTCTTCTTTTCGTCTTCTTTCAGCAACTGCGCCCAACTGGAGGGCGGGAATATAAAAATCGCAATCGCCACCACGACGATGAAAAATACAAAAAGGAGAAATGCGAGAGCCACGAATGTATTTCCTGCCTTTCAGTCTAACAGGATGCAATCGGCGCAATCAGGTGACATCGGCGCTTTACCAGATTGACCTTGCGCCATTCGCAAACGGCGCCATTCGCCATCTTCACCTGCCGTACCTCCATCCCGCCGCTTCACCTGTGGGCAATTGCCGCGTCTGGGGGAGCACAAGCATCGAATCGCTTCCGCTTTCGTTATCATGGACTTAATGCGGGAAACCGTTTTTTCGCCGTCCGTTCCGCTTGCGAAACTCGCCGAAATTGAGGCGGCGCTTGGTGAGGCCATCCGAGGCAAGGCCGAAGTCCTTCGCCTTTCGCTCGCCTGCCTGCTTGCACGCGGCCACCTCTTGATTGAAGATGTTCCCGGCGTGGGGAAGACCACCTTGGCCCAGGCCCTGGCCCGTTTAGTGGATTCCAGTTTTCACCGGCTGCAGTTTACTTCGGACATGCTCCCTAGTGACGTACTCGGCGTGACCATTTATAACGCGCACACGCAGGAGTTTGAGTTTAAGAAGGGTCCCGTCTTCACCAATTTCCTCCTGGCCGATGAAATCAACCGCGGGACGCCGAAGACGCAATCGGCGTTGCTCGAAGCGATGAATGAGCGGCAGGTCACCATCGATGGCCGCTCCTGGCAACTGGAGCAGCCCTTCATGGTGATCGCGACACAAAACCCGGCGGAGCACCATGGCACCTATCCGTTACCGGAATCGCAGCTCGATCGCTTCCTGCTGCGCATCCGCATTGGCTATCCTGATAACACAGCCGAGCGCGAAATCCTTCGCCGCAGTTCAGAGCCGACCATCGAACATATTCGCCCAGTGATATCCGGCGAAGACGTCGTGCAGTTGCAGGAAGCCGTGGGCCGCATTGCGGTAGACGAAGCGTTGATCGATTACATGCTGGCCATCGTACATCGCACTCGCACGCATGAATCGCTGTCGATGGGTGTCAGCCCTCGCGGTGCTCAGGCATTGTTCCGCGCGTCGCAGGCGCTTGCCGCCGTCGAAGGTCGCGACTACGTGATTCCCGATGACGTGAAGCGCATGGCCGTACCGGTCTTCGCCCATCGCGTCATCCTAAGTTCCAAAGCTCTCGCCGGGAAACGCTCGGCGGAGGCCGCGGAAAAGGTGATCGAAGAAATTCTTTCGCACGCCGACGTCCCGCTCTAAACGGGCTTGGCTGCGGCGCTTACGCTGAGCGCCAGTCCAACCGCAAGGCAACTCCACGCAAACCAATCGCCGTAGCGTGTGTACGTGGTCTGCTCCGTCGAATAATCAAACGGCAGCATGCCGGCCGTCTGCTCAAAGGGTTTCAACCGGGCGGCGATGCGGCCCGCGGGATCGATTGACACCGTGATGCCGTCATTTGTCGCGCGAATCAGCCACCGGCGATTCTCCGCGGCCCGCATCCGGGCAATCAGCAGATGCTGTTCGTGCGCGGCGCTGTGTCCGAAGTAGCCGTCGTTCGAAAGGTTCAAGAGCACCTCTGCGCCGCCGTTGGTGAACTCGCGGACCAGATTCGGCACGGCCGATTCATAGCAAATGAACCCACCCGCCTTGTGCGCCGCTCCGGTGCGCGGATCGGTGACCGGAAAAACCACCACCCGGTTGCCAGCGCTGAAATCGCCCGATTCCTGCGTGATTCGGTTCACCCAGCTGAATAGCGGCGGAATGAATTCGCCGAATGGGACCAGATACATCTTGTCGTAGCGGTCTACAATCTTGCCATCGGGAGCCACCATGACCGCCGAGTTGAGTGGCATGCGGTCCGCTGTGTAGCCAACCACGCCCGAAACAAACGGCGCTTGTGCATCGCGCGCCACTTGCTGCAAATACTCCTGGTAGCGTTTGTCGTCAATGTAAAACGGCGCGGGAACCTCGGGCCAGAGAAGTAGATCCGCGCCCGGTTGCTTCGAAAGCAGCGCCAGCCGGTGCTCGGTGAGATCCAAAGTGTCACGCGTCCAACGCATCTCGGGGTCGACGTTCGGTTGAACGACGAGTGCTTGCCGTGAAGCCGCCGTGGGTCTGGGCGCGCGAGGAACAAATAGCAGCACCACGAAGCAGAGCAGCCAGGCCAGCTCCCGCCGCCGCCTCCGCAGCAAAACCACGGCCACCGCGCCGGAAAGCATCGCCAATAAGAACGAGATTCCGTAGATGCCTGTGAACGGAGCGATACGCATCGGCAGCGGCATGGTTGTCGCCGCGTTGCCCAGATGCAGCCACGCGAAGCCGGTGTAGACGTGCAGACGTTCGATGCCGCTCCACAGCGCCGCCGTTGCTGGAATTGTCCACCACCGATTCATGCACAAACCGGCCAGTGCGGCGAACAACGCCATCGCCAGTCCTTTGTACAGGCCGAAGAGCAGGAATGCGAACCAACTCAGAAACGGGCCCATATCTCCGTGTACTTCCAAAACAAACTGGATCCACGGACACAACCCGCACCAGTAAACAACGCCAGCCAGCCAGCCGAGCAGCGCGCGTCTTGTCCAACTGGCTTCGAGCGCGCACGCCATCAGGAGCGGCGTCAGCGCCACCGGCGCGAACCACGTTGCACCAAACGGTGGAAAGATAACGATGAGCAGTACGGAGGAAACGAGCGCGAGCGCTGGCGTCACCCAGCCGTGTTTACGTTCGAGAAACGGAACCTGCGTCGATTCGTTCAAAACGTTCTGCGGATGGCGGCGTTGCCCGGAAAGCCGGAGGCCTGCAGATCGGCGCGCGTTTTGTTCGCGCCGCCTTCGGGAATGGGGCCAACCAACACACGGAAGGTCCCGTGCTTTTCTTCAATTTCGGCGGCCAGTGATTTGAAACCCTTGGTGCGCAGCACGTCCACCATAATGTCCGCCTCATGCTTGGAGGTTGCGGCAAGCTGCAGGTACGTCTGTCCGGTGACCGGTTCGCTGCTGGCAGCCTTTCCCTTTGCGGCCTTTTCTTTTTCCTTCTTGGCTTCCGCCTTTGCCTCGGCTTTGGTTTCCGCTTTGGATGCCCGCGTGGTTTCTGCCTTTGCCGCCTTCGCGGCTTCTGGTTTCGCGGACTCGGCCACCGGTTCCGGGGTCTTTTCGGCAGCGGGCTGCTGCGGCGCGGTTTCCGTCGGAGCCGGTTCGGCTACCTTCGGCGTTTCCACCGGCTTCGGGGCGGGCTCGGCC
>JBEBGM010000107.1:0-3269 GCA_040081455.1 Bryobacteraceae bacterium | reverse complement strand
GCGGTGTCCGGCGATGGCGCCCATCCTGGCGCCGGCGGTTACGGCGAACTCGCCGCCCTGGTGGACCAGTGGGCAGGGTGGCGCAAACTCTTGGAACGCCTGAAGGAATGAGGGCGCGCAAGCAGCGCTTGACAGGGCCATTTGCGCCTTGTATTTAACCGAATAGTTACTTAACTATACAGTGAAATAAGCAATGACCCCCGACCGCCTAAGCGCCACATTCTCGGCCCTCGCCGATCCCACGCGGCGGGCGATTCTTGCCCGCCTGGCCCGCGGCGAAACCTCAGTTACGGAACTGGCCGAACCATTCGAGATGAGCCTGCCCGCCGTCACCAAACATCTGAAGGTCTTGGAACGGGCCGGGCTCATCACGCGCAGCCGCGAGGCCCAGTGGCGGCCCTGCAAGCTGGAGGCGGGGCCGCTGAAGAACGTCAATGAATGGCTGGAGAACTATCGAAAATTCTGGGAGGCCAGCTTCGATCGCTTGGAAGTCTACCTCAAGAAACTTCAGAGGACGGAGAAAAAAGATGGACGCAAGCACTAATGTCCAATCCGATACCGGCGTGCCCACCGGCGCTCCGCCCTATCGCCGCAGCATTGTGTTAACGCGCACGTTCGACGCACCGCGCGCGCTGATGTGGAAGATGTGGACGGACCCGGTCCACCTCGCGCAGTGGTTCGGCCCTCAGCTCTTCATCAACCACACTGTCTCGGTGGAACTGCGCGTTGGCGGCGCGATGAAGCTTACTATGCGCGGACCCCAAGGTAGCGAACATCCGATGATCGCGGTCTTTCGTGAAATCACCGCACCCGAGCGATTGGTATTCACCAACAACGCTGTGGACGAGAAGGGCGGCCTGCTCTTGGAGGGGATGACCACGGTCAGCTTCGCCGAGGTGGGAGGTAAAACTAAAGTAACCCTTGAAACGACCGCAACCGGCACTGCCGAGATCACGAAGTTCATGCTCGGCGGCATGAAAGACGGCTGGACTCAGAGCTTCGATAAGCTGGCGGCCTATTTGCCGAGCGCCGACGACGACGTCACGTTTACCCTGACGCGGACATTTGATGCGCCGCGTGCATTGGTGTGGAATGCATGGACCGAGGCTGAAGCGTTGGTGCACTGGTGGGGCCCGAAGGGTTTCAAGATGAAGTCCGTAAAACTGGACCTACGCGCCGGCGGCACGTTTCACTACGGCATGGAAACGCCGCAAGGCCAAACCATGTGGGGCATCTTCGTATTTCGCGAAATCGTTAAGCCCGAACGTATCGTGTGGGTGAATTCATTCGCCGACGAAAAGGGCGGCATCACCCGCCATCCCATGGCCGCCGACTGGCCGCTCGAGATGCTGAACACGGTCACGCTCTCGGAAGACGGCGACAAAACCGTGCTCGCCCTCCGCGGTCAATGCGACCGATAAGGAACGCGCGGTCTTCCGCGAAGGGCACAAGTCGATGCAAGGCGGGTTCACGGGAACGCTCAATCAGCTTGAGGCTTATCTGGCGGAAGGAGCGGCCGCGCGAACAATCGTCATTTCGCGCCTCTTCGATGCCCCCCGGGAACTGGTGTGGAAAGTGATGACCACGCCTGAGCATATGGTGCACACTCACACGCCGGCGGGCTGGACGACGTTCTTTGATGAAGTGGATCTGCGCCCGGGCGGGAACTGCCGATGGCGCATGCGCACGCCCGACGGGCAAGAGATGCACATGCACTTCGTCTATCGCGAGGTCGTCCCGTTTGAGCGCATCGTCCATACCGAGGCGCGGCAGGAAGGTAACCCCTATAAGCCCGGCTCCACCGGTATCCTGACCTTTGAGGCGAAGGGCGGCAAAACCCTGCTGACCTTGCGGTTTGTCTTCGGAACAGTCGCCGACCGCGAGCGCCTGGCTCAGATGGGTTTCGCCGGGCCCATCGCGCAGAGTCTCGAATTGGCCGCCGTCTATATCGCGAAGCTGCAAGGGGGCTAGGGAGCGTTAGATTCGTGCGTTCCTCACGGGACGCTTCTGTTCACATTCAGTAAAATAGCAGAGGATCTGGCCGATGAAGATTGCCGTTGAAACCAACGTCAATGCACCTGTTGCCAAGGTGTGGAGCGCTTACACTACGCCGAACGATATTAAGCAGTGGAATGCCGCCTCCGATGACTGGCACACGACGAAATCCACCGTGGATCTGCGCGTCGGCGGGGCGTTCTCGTCGCGTATGGAAGCGAAGGACGGTAGCTTTGGGTTTGATTTTGCCGGAACCTATACCAAGGTGGTGCCCAACGCGCTGCTGGAATTTTCCTTCGGCGACCGCTCGGCCTCGGTCGAATTCGTACCGCGCGCCGACGGCGTAGTGGTTCGCGTCTGGTTTGACGCGGAATCGCAAAATTCCGTCGCGCAGCAGAAAAATGGGTGGCAAGCCATCCTCGATAATTTCGCAAAATATGTTGAGGCGGCGCGGTAGAAAGGCGCCGGCGACGCGAATCCGACTCACCCCAAACGAATGATACCCAGACGGAGGAACCCATGTTAATCACTATTTTGGCTGTCATTGGTGCTGCCGCCACGGTCGTGCTCGTGGTCGCGGCCTTTAGATCCAAGACATTCTTGCTCCAGCGCAGCACCGTCATCGAAGCGCCGGCGGATCGTTTGTATGGGCTCATCCAGGATTTGAAAGCCTTCAACACTTGGAATCCGTTCGCCAAAATGGATTCCAATCTAAACGTTCAGTACGATTCCATCACGCAAGGCAACGGCGCGGCCTATAGCTGGAACGGCGCCAAAGCCGGCATCGGACGTATGCAGGTCACCGAGGCCGTGCCGTCGGAGCGGGTGACGATGAGTCTCGATTTCACCAAGCCCATGGAAGCCCACAATACGGTGGTCTTCTCGCTCCGACCGCAGGGTGCGGGAACGCAGGTCACCTGGGCCATGAGCGGCAAGATGCCCTACATGCACAGAGTGATGACGCTCTTTTTCAGCATGGACAAGATGGTCGGCGTCCAGTTTGAGCAAGGGTTGGCATCATTGAAGGTGCTTGCGGAAAGTCCGCGATAGGGGTGGGGAGGATGAGGAACTAATTGTCCCTGCTACGATTTGACGCCCACCGACGACGCTCGAACAAACCGACCGGAAGCTCGCCGGTAAGTTGGACTTAGTTAATTGTACCTGGTACGGAATTAGAGTTCGCACACAGGCACGCCATTCGTAGGCGGTTGGTATTACGGCAAAATACCTTTCGACGGGCGAATCACTCGGGCGCACCGGGCATTGTTCTGAGC
>JBEBGM010000039.1:0-42616 GCA_040081455.1 Bryobacteraceae bacterium | reverse complement strand
GCTGTCGGGTGGGGGAGTACTGGTTGTTCCGCTGACGGAACGAAGGTTTACGGACGAGCGAGGAAACGTGTGAGGCTGGGAACAGGGAGCCTCAACACTGAGGGCTCCCCGTTCAAAGGTTTTGGCTGTGGAACGAAGCCTACTGGGGAATGGACCCGGGGCACGTGGGCTCGGTCGGCGCAGGGAAGCACTCGGGAGTGTGCTCCACGATCGGCTGAACCCGGATGCGGCTGGGAACCACAAGAATCAAGAGTGCGATTGCGATCAAAGTTGCGCGTTTCATAGCAACGCCAGTATAAAGCGAAACACTGCTCTTCCAACGGCGCCTAGGGGATATTCCCCTCAGGCTTAGGGCTTACATCCATGGTACGGAACTCAACTTAGTCCTACCCCCCTTTTGTGGAGTCCTCTACCCGCGGGCGTTTTGGCGGTTCGGGGATGCTGCCCCAGGGTTTACCCACGATGGAACGACCCGGCAGAAAAGAAAAAGGCCGGCACGAGGCCGGCCTTTCTGGTTCGGGCGGGTCAAAATCGCCCGAGCGAAGTGAACGTGGGTTAGCGGTTCAAACGCAGAATCTGCGAAGACAGCGATAGGAACGCCGTGATCAAATCCTGCTGCGTCTGGGCGTATACGTAGGTGCCCTGGTTCTCACCAGAAGCAAAGCGGCATGCGGCGCCGCTCGCCGTGCAAGCAGTATTTCCCAGCCACGAGGAGTCGTTCGCAACCCGCTGCAGAATGACGTGGTCCACCGAGGAGGAGAACCCGAGGGTGAAGTTGTACACGGGTAAATTGGCGTTCGTTCGGGCGAAGCTGCCGGCATCGTCCAGAGCGTTGAACGACGCGTTGAGAACGTTCGAAGTGGTCACGGTCAGATGTCCACTGGACAGGTTCGTGGTCTTGTAGCCCGTCAGCGAATTGCCATAAACGTCCGAGGTGGGAAGCCACGCAATATCCGATGCGGAGTTGTGGCTGCTGTTGAAACCGCAACCGGCCGCGCGCCCCGAGGCCGATGAAAGATACGGATTGGTGCTGTTATAGACTTCGTTGAAGCTGTTGGATTTAGTGGTGGTCCAGTTGTTGTACATCACCCAGTAAGTGCTTGAATTCACGCCGATTCCACCAATCAGATTGCGCGTCGCGTCCATGTTGGTCATGAAGCCCGTGCCAAACGAATTCATATTCCAAGGCGAGGGCGACCAAGCGGGAAGACTCGCATAGGTATCGAAGCCGCCCGCTTGGCTCTGCTTTTTGCCATTGGCATCGAGACAGTTGCTGGCCGAATCGATACCAGCCGCAGTGCCGTCCCAGAAATTCACGGTCACGGTGTTCGGGAGTCCATCGGTTTCCAGAACCATAACGTTCAAAGCGCCGGGCAGGTCGGTCTGATACAGATCGTTGTAGGCAAGCGAGAACGCACCGGCGGAATTCGTACCACCATGGCAGATGACGCTATCGATTTCCCCGGTGCCGGTGCCGAGAGTATTCGTGTAGCCCAGCACCGACTGGAAATTCGTAGTCGGGGAACTGTGGCGGTAAGCGTTATCAGCGAACGAGATCATGCCGATGCGATCGCGGCCTGCGGCGAACTGGCCTGTGAATAACTTTGCGGCGTTGATCATTGCCGCGCAGGAACTACCCGTGGTTGTCTTTGAGCACGGGGTTGCGGCATTGGGACACATCGAGCCCGAACGGTCAAGCACGAGCATAGCCACAACGTCGCGGCGCGTAGCATGCCCACGCGAATTTACTGCTGTATTTGCGTTTCCAAACCAGCGCATGAACAGCGTAGGGATACTGGTGCTGGCAAACACGTCCACGTGTCGAAGTTGAGGAACGGTGGCGTCATCATACACGCTCACGTACGTATTGGACGTATTCATCAGTGTGCTGTGACTGTACCATTCCCCCTTCGGGAAATTCGCGTAAAACCAGTTCACAGCGTTTTGTTTCGCATTAGCGGCCTGCGCGTCTGTGGTGGCGCCCAATGACAAAGCGCGGGCAGCGGCCAGCGATGCGCCGTCGACGGAGGACTGTAGCTTGGAGCGCACCGTGTAGAGAAAGCCGACATCCACAGCGAGACCGATGACCGGAATCAGGAACATGAAGGCCAAAGTCGCGACAAACAATGTTGTTCCGCTACGGCGGGACACGTTTTTGGCGGGAATGCGCATAGTGGTGCTCCTAGAAAATATACCTGGCGTAAATACCACTGACTGTGTACGGATTCAAATTGAACGACGGCGTCTGGAAGAAGCCCTCCACCACATACAGCACCTGGCCATCGCCCAGCGCCGTTTGTCCGGATGATGTGTCCGCAAACAAAGCGGTCACGGCGGCCTGTCCAGCTGTATTCAGTGCGGCCCTGGAATCCGTGACGGGATTCGAAATGGAACCCGTGTTGCTGATAATGGTGGATGTTGGATCGGCCACGAAGCTATTCCGCTTCGAGGTGAGTGTGGAGTTGCCAAACTTGATCCGCTGCAGAAAGACGTACTTATTGGCGTTGGTACAGTTGGCTGCGCCAACGCCTTGGCACTGCGGATCCGAAGTGGATCCGACGCGGAGAAGCTGGGTCACCCAGATCAATCCGTCGCCCGAGGAACCGGTGTTCGAATTCGAGTTCGTCACCCCGCTGCCAAACGCGGGCATTTGGAGATTCAATCCCGTGGCCAGGCGTTGCGCCAACTGCTGATAGTTGTAAGACGAGAAATCGCCACCGTGGATGTAGATATTGTTGATATCGCGGACGACATGGTGCACCTGAATGGACCGGATCATGCCCATGCCGACAACGAACATGCCAAGCAGCAAAGGGACCAGCAGGAACAGACTGAGGCCGAACTCGATGATCTCTTGTCCGCCCTGCGTTCTCTTCCGGGAGCTTGTCCCCGCCATCCGCAAACCGAGTTTATTCGAGTCGCCCATATGAAACCTCATCGAGCCACAGTGGTGACACCCACTGGGTAACCGCCCAGGATGTCGGCGGAATAGGTGGCCACCGAAAGCGGAGTTGTACTTCGTAAAGTTGAACTTCCGCCCCAGCCGATGCTGCCGCTAAGGGGGGCGAGCCAGCTGAAGGAAATGTTCTGAACCGAAACCTCGACGATGTTGCCCGGCAGATTACCGCCGCTCGAAATAGGCGTCGTGAGGGCGTTTGGAGCGTAGTAGTTCACGAAAATATGGGCAGGACTGTCGGTGGTTTTCACGAAGCCCATCGCGTAGCCCTCGACGACACTCTTTACCGAAGCGTCCTGTCCCAAACCGCTTTTGGTCTGGAACGTGATCGCGTAACGGCAGCCCTCGCGGACCGCATTTTGCAGCGTGGACCAACGGAACAGCATGATGCCGAAGTCCGTGATACCAAAGATTAAAGCGAAGAGCGGAACCAGGGTAAACACGGATTCGATCATGACATTGCCGCCGGAACGGGTTCGCCGCCGCTTTGAAACTTTCGAGATGGTTGCCTTTTGCGTCATTGTGGTACCAATCTGGATCTCGTTCTAAGGCGATGATAGGTAGTCACCGCTCAAAACGAAATAGGTAGATTCTCCTGGGATGCGGATGAAAGTTCCGTATGTCTCATCGGTCCGGATATCCACACGCACTCCAATAGGAGAGATCGGCAGAAATAGAATTTTCTGTAATAGGCCCGGAGGCGGCACGGGTAGGCGTGGCAAACCCACTCTACCTGGCACCCAAAGTGGTTCTGCCTGGCGGCGAAGTCAGGCCACCGGCCATTATTCAACGCTCGATGTTGCTAGGAACCCGTACCCGGTCCACGTTACACTGTAGTTGGATCTATGCGATTCCGCCGAACCATATTGCTCGGACTCGGTCCGCTGCTCAGCTTGTGGGCGATGACTGCCCATGCTGCCAGCGACACCGCGGCCCGGCTGATGGCGGAGGCTCCGGGGCAGCAGTTGACCGTGGAGCCGTTGGAGCGGTTGCTCCACCCGGTGGTTTCGCTGTTCATGCTGGCATCGGGCCAGGAAGTTTCCGACGCGCATCATGCTGCTCCATCGCCTGCGATTCTTTCGCTGGACGCGCTGCACTCCACCTCGTTCCGTAGCTCCCTTTATATGGTTCGCGGACCGGTGGCCGTGGATCTGCACGCGCGGCGGAATCTGCACCAAATACAACGCTGCTGAGCCTCTGTAACTCCTTCATTTTTCGACGCAGAGTCGATTTCTGTCCATTGGCAAGGGTTACACTGAGGTGATTCATGTTTGACAAGGCATTAGCCAAAGTATTTGGCACGAAGCACGACCGCGAAGTGAAAGCGATGCGACCGATGATATCGGCCATTGGCGATCTGGCGGGGCAGATGGAGGCGCTGAGCGACCATGAGTTGGCCACGCAAACCGTCCGTTTCCGCGAGCAGATCGCGCAAGGCGCTTCGCTCGACGATCTTTTAATTCCGGCCTTTGCCACGGTTCGCGAAGCCGGCCGCCGCTATCTCAACATGCGGCACTTTGACACGCAGCTGATCGGCGGCATTGTGCTGCACCGCGGCAAGATCGCCGAAATGAAAACCGGCGAAGGCAAGACGCTGGTGGCCACGCTACCTGTTTACCTGAACGCTCTGGAAGGCAAGGGCGTGCACGTGGTGACAGTGAACGATTACCTGGCCAAGCGCGACTCGGAGTGGATGGGCCGTATTTATAAGAGCCTGGGCCTGACCGTCGGCGTGATCGTCCATGAAAAGGACGACCAGGAGCGCTACGAAAATTACCGCTGCGACATCACCTACGGCACCAACAACGAGTACGGTTTCGATTACCTGCGCGACAACATGAAGTTCCGCCTGACGGACTGCGTGCAGCGCGAGCATAACTTCGCCATCGTCGACGAAGTGGACTCGATCCTGATCGACGAAGCGCGTACGCCGCTGATTATTTCGGGTCCAAGCGAAGAATCGACCGACAAGTATTACCGCATCAACCGCATTATCCCCAGCCTGATCCGCGGCGAGGTGATCGAAGGCAAGGAACCGGGCGTGAAGTGGACCACCGGCGATTACACCGTGGAAGAACGCACCCGCACCGTGGCGCTGACCGAAGAAGGCGTGCTGAAGATTGAGCGGCTCCTTGGCCTCAGTAACCTTTACGACGCCACCAACATGGAAATGAATCACCATGTGCAGCAGGCGTTGAAGGCGCACGTGCTGTTCCTGCGCGACCGCGATTACCTGGTGAAAGACGACGAAGTGATCATCGTCGACGAATTCACCGGCCGCACGATGCCGGGCCGCCGCTGGAGCGATGGCTTGCACCAGGCCGTGGAAGCCAAGGAAGGCGTGAAGATCCAGCGCGAGAACCAGACGCTGGCCACCATCACGTTCCAGAACTACTTCCGCATGTACAAAAAGCTGGCGGGCATGACGGGTACGGCGGAAACCGAAGCGGCGGAATTCGGCAAGATTTACAAGCTGGACGTCACCATCATTCCCACCAACCGCGTCCTGCAGCGCATCGAGTTTGACGACACCGTCTACCGCACGGAAGAGGAAAAGTTCCGCAACGCGGCGAAGGAAATTCAGGAACGCCACGACAAAGGCCAGCCGGTGCTGGTGGGTACGGTATCGGTTGAAAAATCGGAAAAGCTCTCGGGCATTCTGAAGCGCATGGGCGTCAAGCATGAAGTGCTGAACGCGAAGAACCACGAGCGCGAAGCGTTCATCGTCGCCCAGGCGGGCCGCAAAGGCGCCGTGACGGTTTCCACCAACATGGCGGGCCGCGGTACGGACATTTTGCTGGGAGGCAATCCGGAGTTCATGACGAAGGAGTATTTCCGCAAGGAAAGCAAAGACCCGGACATGCTGCAGATTGCTGCGGTGGGCACTCCCGAGCGTGAAGAGTGGGATCGCGTATACAGCCGATTCAAAGACGATACGGCAGCCGATCACGAAGAAGTGGTGGCGCTGGGCGGAATGCACATCATCGGCACCGAACGCCACGAATCTCGCCGCATCGATAACCAGTTGCGCGGACGTTCGGGCCGCCAGGGCGATCCCGGTAGCGCTCGCTTTTATCTATCGCTGCAAGACGATTTGATGCGCATCTTCGGCGGGCACAAGATGCAGAATCTGATGCTGAAGCTGGGCATGGAAGAAGATGTGCCGATTGAAAGCAAGCTGATCAGCCGCCGCATCAAGGCCGCGCAGGAAGCGGTGGAAGCGCAGCACTTCGCTTCGCGTAAACACATCCTTGAATACGACGATGTGATGAACAAACAGCGCCAGGCCGTTTACAGCATGCGCCGCGCCCTGCTCGAAGGCCAGAGCATGCGGGACCGTGTGCTGGAGATCGTCGACAGCATTCTGGCGGGCTTCATGGACATGCGCTGTCCGGAAAAGACGCATCCGACGGAATACGATTGGGTGAATCTGGAATCGGATATTCTCACGCAGTTCGGCGTGAAAATTCACACCGAAAACCTGCGCGCCATGGACCGCCGGCAGGCCGAAGGCGAGATCCAAGAGCAGTTGGTGAAGCGCTACGAAGAAAAAGAATCGATGCTGAGCGAGGAGCTAATGCGCGAAGCCGAGCGCATGATCATGCTCAACGTCATCGACAACCAGTGGAAAGATCACCTGTTGTCGATGGATCACCTGAAGGAAGGCATCGGCATGCGGGCCTATGGTCAGAAAGACCCGCTGATTGAGTACAAGAAGGAATCGTTCATCCTGTTCCAGGACATGATGGACCGCATTGAAGACGAAACCGTGCGGTTCCTCTACTTCCTGCAGCGGCAGGAGGAAGACGCGCACCCGGGCGTTCCTTCGCACGTTCCGCACCCGGAATTGTGGCAGGACGAAGACCAGACGGCGTCAGAACCAGAACCCGAGCCCATCGCGGTTGTCTCCGAACAGGAGCGGAAAGCGGCGCAGAATTCGGTGCTCGACCTGACGCGCAATATCCAGCGCAAAAAAGAAAAAGAAATGGCCGCTCTGCAGTTTGTGGGCGGCGAATCGACCGCTGAGCAGCAGCCGGTGATTTCGAAAGACAAGAACGTAGGACGAAACGACCCATGCCCCTGCGGCAGCGGAAAGAAGTACAAAAAATGCCACGGAGCTTAAGAGGAGACGGGGGACAGGAGATAGAGGCCAGTGGCACTCGACGCAGCCACTTGTCATCTGGATTCATGTATCCTCTGTCCTCAATCCTCTGTCCTCTAGCGTTCCTGCTGGCCGCCGCGCCAATCTTTGCGCAAGCCCCCATCTTCCCCGACCGGATTGGCCTGTATGAGAAGAAGGCTCCGAAAACGATGGGACTCCCGGACCGGGACTTGCTGACCGAGTACGGCCTGGAGGCAACCGAAAACGCGGACTATGTTACCGTGGCGGAAGCACCGGAGAAGAAACGATTTTCGGCGACAGCCTGGCGGTTGATGGATTCGACGTACGCCTACGCCTGGTATCAGGCCAAGCGCGCTCCTGGGGCGACAACGACCGACTTCAGCGCGAACGCGGTGCGCACATCAGACGGCATTCTGTTCGCCTTCGGGAACTACGTCATTCAATTCACCGGCGGCCAGCCCGATCCGGCGGACTTGCAGTTTCTTTACAACTCCCTGCCTCGCTTTGCGAACGCGCCCCTGCCGACGCTTTTGGGGCTTTTTCCAACCGACGGTAGGATTCCCAATTCAGAACGCTATATTTTGGGCCCCGTGTCCCTGCAGCGTTTCGCGCCGGAGATCCCGCCATCGGTTGCCGCCTTCCGTATGGGCGCGGAAGCGCAGCTGGTGAGGTACAAGAACTCCAAGGGAGACATTAACTTAGCGGTATTTTCCTACCCGACTCCGACGATGGCTCGCGATCAGACCGCCGAATTTCAGAAAATTCCGAATTCGATGGTAAAGCGGACCGGCTCGATGGTGGCCGTGACGGTGAATCCGGCGGATCGCGATGCGGCCGAACGGCTTCTGGGCCGGGTGAATTATCAGGCGGATGTCACGTTAAATGAGAAACCTCCGGGCGCTGATCTGAGAAAATTCAGCGGCAACGTGGTCGGCATGATCATGCTTGCCGGCCTGCTGATGTTCCTGTGTGTGATCGCCGGCGTCGGCTTCGGTGGTTTCCGGGTGATCAAGAAAAAATTGCGCAAGGGCGAGGACCCGGAGGCAATGATCACCCTGCATTTGGATCAGTAAGCGTTCCCGTCCGATAAGCCTCGGGAATCCGTGATCTTAGACTTGAAACGGTCCGGCGCAAACAGGTTTTCCAAAGCATTTCCACAAACCGGCCCGATTCTGAGGAAAACAAGTAAACCACTCATAGTGAGTCACTTAGAGGCAGTTTTTGGGACTCAAGTTTTTTCCTTGACTAAAAGTCCACGGAATCTTAAGATCCAATCACAAAGGTTTTGGCGGTTGCGATTCCGTCGAAGCTGATTCTCCCATGTACATCCCCCTGGCAATCCCGGGGGTTCGAAAATGCTCACCTTCGGGTGAGCATTTTTCTTTGTGGCGAGGTATAGCTCCGGCCTCCAGAAACGGCCCGCGGACGCGTTTAGGCGGGCTGTAACGAGTTTTCCGGACGTATCCGGGGCTGGGTTGTGTTAGCATGGTGAAGACGCACGCCAGACCCTTTGCGGAGAGGTGGCTGAGTGGTCGAAAGCAGCGGTTTGCTAAACCGTCGTAGTGCCTTAAAGCGCTACCGGGGGTTCGAATCCCCCCCTCTCCGCCAGATAATTTCCACAGGATGGCAGGATTGGCCCCGGCCAGTGTTTTTGGGCACAGTCTGAGAAACCAATGCCCCTCCCCAAGGTCATCCCCGCGCTTGCGGATCTCACTCAAGACATTGCCGGCCCGATACCATTAGAACTGCTCCAAGGCTGGGCGGCCGGCGGACAGGATCTTTCGGCAGCGGCGGCGCTCCTCAGTCAATTTCAGATTCAGGGTACGGTAGCAGCCGCTGATACCTCCGGGCTGAGCCGGCTGACGAAAGAGGCGGATTTACTGGACGTCCTGAGCTTGATTTCAGGGCCGAAGGAGATTTTGTACGCACTGGGCCGTGAGATTGGCGGCCGGGCGATCGGCACTTGGGTGGCGGATAACTCGGAGATGTTTTTTCCCGAGAATGTGGACGCAGACACCCTGGTGGATGCAATGGCGGAGGTGCAGTATCGCATTGGCCAGCGGCTGAAGGTGCGCGTTGGCATGTGCCTGCATTCCGGCACGTTCTACGAGATCAATCGCGGCATTTACGGCGGTGAGGCGGAGCGTGTTGAGTTCCTGGCGGAAGAGTGCGCCGGTCCAGGCGAGATTTTGCTGACGGAGCGCGTGGCGCGCCAGCTTCGGGAGCGGCCCTCCGACGTATTGACGCCGAAGTCGTTTCCGAACGAAGGATTCACCGAACAAGCGTTACTGCTGCGATCGACGCGGCGCATGGCGGATTTGCCGGAGCGGGACCGCGCTTATCCGCAGCCGTTTCCCGAGGACTTCTATAAACTGCTTCCTCACTTCCACGATCCCGCAGAACGCGAACAAGTGAAGCAGCGCGTCTACGACCGCTGGCTGCGCGAGCGAGTGGTGGTGCTGCTGGCCAGGCAAAGGAAGGCCGGAACGCACACTTTGGCGGACATGCTGGACGATCTGGTGATCAACGCGTTGATGGACACCGTGGTGCGCGAGGCGGCGGTGGATACACGGCACATCGCAAGCTCCGGCGCGGGCCTGGCGATTCTCACGTTTGAGCGTTCGCAGGACGCGGTGGATTTTTCGCGTTCGGTTCAGGCGAAGTTGGCCGCAAACGAATTACCCGTTGCCGCCGGGATTGACGCAGGTCCGGTGCTGCTCTTTGAGAACGCACACGGGCCGAGCGGCATTGCCGGAGATGCAATCAACGTGGCCTCCAAACTGGCGGAAGACGTCGGCGGCGTGGGCACGATTCACGTGACCGATCGTGCCGCATCGAGGCTTGGACTGCAACAATCAAGCGAGCGTTTTTCCACCAAAATTGCAGGCGTCGAACTGCGCGGGATCATGTTTCGGTGACCTTATTCGGTCATCCGGCCAAGAATACGGCGCACACCTTCTGAAAAAATCTCCGCCGGCGTCAACAGGCTGAGAACTAGGAACGCCTCCGACTCAAAATCATAGAAAAAACCGGGCTGCACAAGTACGTTATCGGCCGCGAGTAATTCGATCGCGCGGGCCTCCTCGCTCATCGTGTTCGGCACCCGCAGCACGGCGTACCAACCGCCTTCGGCAGGCAAGACATGGCAAGGCGTGTTTTGGCGGACGGCTTTGTGCAGGATGGCGAGATTCGTTTGCGTACGAATGCGGATTTGTTGGCGCACGGTGGCGGACGCGGAAAGAACACGCGGCAAAGCGACCTGTATCGGCGTGGAAACCGAGAGGAACGTATCCGCGATCCATTCCAGGCGCGGAACAGCGGCCTCATGACCAGGTCCTGCAGCGACGATCCAACCGAGCTTCATTTGCGGGAGTCCGGCGACCTTCGAAAGACCGCTCATCACAAAAGTGAGCGCATCGCAAGCACCCACGAGGGTAGTGACACGATCGGGGTCCTCAAGCAACGAGTAGTCGGCAAAGACCTCATCCGAGAGGACTGCAATATTGCGCTCGGCGGCAAACGATTCCAGGCGCCACCATTCTTCCTTCTTCAGATATGACCCTGTGGGGTTGTTCGGATTGACGACAACGATAGCGCGCGTGCGCTCCCCCGCGAGTTCTCCAAGAGCTGCAAAATCAATATGCCAAGCGCCATCGTAACGAAGCGGATACTGCCGAACTCTCACGGCTTCCATCGCGGCGAGGTACTCAAACAGGGGATACGAAGGCCGTGGCACGAGCACTTCATCCCCGGGCGATGTCAGCAGCTTGAACAAGTAGGCGTAGGCTTCCGATGTACTCGCCGTCAGCAAAATACGCGAAGGAGAGACGTCGGCTCCATGACCCGCGTAGTACCGCGACACAGCCTCCCGCGCGGAGTACAGGCCGCTGGGATTGGGATCGTACTGCATGGCCGCGGGGTCGGCGAGCGCGGAAAGAATCTGCCCGGAGGGATAATCGAGCGCGGCATGCGTGGGATTGGATTCGGTGAGATCCAGAATCTCCGCTCCGGCGTTGCGTTTTTCGCGGAGAAGCCTGGTCAGCGCATTCGGATGCTCTTCCCATTGGACGCGCGAAGGAAACGGACCTGGAGCAGAAGAAGGCACAAGCAATATTGTCGCGTTATTTCGATGCTTCCCCGGTAAGGACCGGCGCGGCCTGCCGGGGAGCCTGTGTCGAGGGGCGGGCCGGGTCGTTCAGGAGATACATCGCCAGCCCGAACATTGCGACAACGCTCAACAGCACGACCACCATCACCGCGATCACCCAGAGCGCGGCTTTTGGATCCTTTTGCTGCAATGGATTGTTTCCCGGAGCAGGCGGCCGAGTTTTCTTTTGGTAGCGTGAGGCCATAACGAAGGCATTGGCTCAGCCGAAACAGAACTCCACCGCCGGGAACTACGTATTTCCTACAGAAGCAAACGACACCGCAACTCAACTCGGTTCGCGCACCCTGCTAGCGCTTCGGAAAGCTGCCTACGAAAATGATACCTGCTCGGCTGTCGCGATCGCCCAAAGACCCGACGCGCGGTCTTCTACGGCATGATAAAAACATGGCCGCCACCGTGCGCCCGCCCGGGCCGAAGAGTTCCAGTGTAGTATTCGGCTCGCTTCCGCAGTTCCGGAAAGACCCGACGGCATTCTTGCTGAACGCTGCGAGAGACTACGGCGACCTCGTTTACTTCCGCATGGGCAACCAGCACATGTACCTGGTGAGCCACCCGGAAGCCATCCGCAATATTCTGATCACGCATCAATCGAACTTCGCGAAGAGCCGGATGCTGGAGCGCGCTAAGGTGCTGCTGGGCGAGGGACTCCTCACCAGCGAAGCGGAGTTTCACACGCGGCAGAGACGATTGGTGCAGCCCGCGTTTCATCGCGAACGCCTGATCCGCTACGGAAGCGATATGGTGGCGTGCGCGGCAAAGGCTCGCGACGGATGGCAGGCAGGTTCGCAGGTGGACATCGCGGAGGAGATGCTGCACTTAACGCTGGCGATTGTAGGGCGGACGCTATTTTCCGCCGACGTGATAGCAGAGGCGAAAGACATTGGCGCGGCGATGGCTGATATTCTCGCGTTGTTCGACACGATGATGGTGCCGTTCTTCAATCTGGTGCAAAAGTTGCCGATCCCTCCCGTGCGCCGGTTTGAGCGCGCGCGCAATCGTCTAGATGAAATCGTGTACCGCATGATCGCGGAACGCCGCGCGAGTGGCGAGGACAAAGGCGATCTGCTTTCGATGCTGTTATTGGCTCAGGACGAGGAAAAGCAATCAGCCGGGGCCGGGCGCATGACGGACAAGCAGGTACGCGATGAAGCGTTGACGCTGCTGATCGCGGGGCATGAGACAACAGCGAACGCGCTCGCCTGGACGTGGTATCTACTGTCACAGAATCCCGAGGCCGAGGCGAAGATGCACACGGAACTGGACGAGGTGCTTGCGGGGAGGCTTTCAACCTTCGATGATCTGCCGAAGCTGCCGTATACAACCGCCGTGTTTTCCGAAGCGCTGCGCCTCTATTCTCCGGCCTGGACCCTGGGCCGCCGGGCGATTGACGATTACGAGTTGGGGGGGTACAGGATTCCGGCGAACGCCATCGTTCTGATGAGCCAGTGGGTGGTGCATCGCGACCCGCGCTGGTTCCCGGAGCCGGAGCACTTCGATCCGGAGCGCTGGAAGCCGGAGGCGGCGGAGGCAAGGCCGAAGTTTTCCTACTTCCCCTTCGGCGGCGGAACACGCGTCTGTATTGGAGAACGTTTCGCTTGGGCCGAAGGCGTTCTTGTGCTGGCGACACTTGCGCAACGTTGGAGAATGAGGCTTGTGCCGGGTGCCACGCCGGCTACCCGCGCGGTGATGACACTGCGAGTGCGCGACGGGATGCCGATGGTGCTCGAACAGCGCTAGCCTCGGCTATTCGCCGAGTACGCAGACGTCTTTGAGATTGCGATAGTCTTCGGCATAATCAAGGCCGTAGCCGACGACGAACTCATCGGGAATCTTGAAGCCAACGTAATCCACCTTCACAGCGCTTTGGCGGCGTTCGGGCTTGTCGAGAAGGGTCGCGATGCGAAGCGTCGCCGGCTTGCGCTGCGCCATGATCTTCAATAGGTAGCTGAGCGTGATGCCGGTATCGACGATATCCTCCACCAAAATCACGTGATGGCCTTCGACGGAGACATCGAGATCTTTGGTGAGCTTCACTTCACCCGAGCTGGTCTTGTTTTTTCCGTAGCTGGAAATGCCGATGAATTCTATGCGGGCCGAGGTCTTCATCGCGCGTGCGAGATCGGCGAGGAAGATACAAGCGCCTTTCAGGATGCCAATCAGATAGACAGGTTCACCGGCGTAATCGCGATCGATCTGCGCGCCCAGTTCCTGGATGCGCGATTGGATCTGATCTGCGGAGATAAGGACTCGGAGCGAAGACATAGGCAAGCGACGATTGTAACCGGAATGAGACGCCCGGCGCATCCAAAGCACTACAAAATTGCCGGTTTTTGTAGTAGGATCAGTGCAGGAGAATCATCCGACTGGTACGCGCTAAAAAGACCGCATCACGCACCACCAAAGCCCCACGCACCGCCAAGGCTCCCGCCGTTAAAGCTCCTGCCGTCAAGGTTCCTGATCCAGCTTGGCTTACCGCCGTCCGCGCCGCGGATTCGAAACAGGCCAAGGAAATTCGTGTGCTGGATCTGCGCGAAATCACCAGCTTCACGGAGTTTCTCGTCATCTGCAGCGGCACAAACCCGCGTCAGGTGCAGGCTATTTCCGACGACATCGGGGAGCAGTTGGCGAAAGTGGGCGAGCGGCCAGCAAGCCTCGAAGGCTACAAGAACGCCGAGTGGGTATTGATGGATTACGGCGACTTCGTCGTGAATATCTTTACCGAGAAGGCGCGTGCTTATTACGATCTGGACCGCTTGTGGCGCGACGGCAAACCAGTCGAGTGCTGAAGATCCGGCTTACTTGAAACCGGCGCTTATTTAAAATCCATCGACACGCGGCCGGCCTTGCCTTTGTAGATCAAGGCGAGGTCCTTGGCGCGAAGCTTGGACACATCCAGTGAAAAGTAGATCAGACCTTCGGCGGTGTCCTTGATGTCTTTATCGGGGAATTGCTTGTCGCGAAGGGCGGTGAGCAGCGCGGTGTCTTCCTTGGCTCCTTCGGCGCGCTTGATGGAACCAACGCCGACGAAACCAGGTTCATTGGTTTGCTGAGCCCAATCGCGGCCGCGTTGATCGCGGCGGATGGTTAAGGCGCTGGTGGATGTAATCTGTGACGGCGCGATGGCATCGGCGCGATCGCCATTTTTGCGCGAGACAAGAACAAAATCGTCGGGCGAGAGGCGGAGAGCGTCACCGGTTTTCACTTTTGCCTTCACCTTGGCAAGGACGTAGCCGGGCGGAAGGTCAGCGCCGAGGATGTCGTGTATGTCGCCCGGGTCAAGATGCACGGTGGCGATGAAATCGGCATTGTCGTTGCCAGCCTCGCCGTAGCCACTGACCTGTTTTTTGTCGGCGGCAAACAGTGTACAGGCAAGCGCAAGAAGAATTGCAATTGGCCTCATGGTTTGGCTCCTGCCCCTAATATCGCATGTCGACGGCGCGTTGGCGGATCTCGCGGCACCCGTGGCCGGTGGGCAATGCCTTGCCTGGATTCAAGCGGCAGGTGGGATCAAAGAGTTTTTTAAACTTCGCGATGGTTTCGAGCGATGCTTCGGGAAACTGGTGCGCCATCACTTCCATTTTTTCCATGCCGACGCCGTGCTCGCCGGTGATGGATCCGCCGACTGCGATGCAGTGCTCAAGAATAGCGTCGCCCGCGACGAGCACCTTTTCCGTTTCTCCTGGCTTGCGCGGATCGAAACAAATGAGTGGATGCAGGTTGCCATCGCCGGCGTGAAAGATGTTGCTGATCGTGAGTTCGTATTTCTCGGCGAGCCCCGCGATGAAACGCAGCGTTGGGGCGATCTGCGTGCGCGGCACCACGCCGTCCTGCACGTAATAGGCGGGCGCGGCTCGGCCCACGGCGCCGAAAGCGTTCTTGCGGCCTTTCCAAAGCAATTCGCGTTCGCGCTCATCACGAGCCATGCGGAACTCACGGGCATGGCAGCGGGTGCAGACGGCGCGGACTTGCTCTACCTGCGCTGCGACGGCTTCCGTTAATCCTTCGAGTTCGATCAACAGCACGGCGCCTGCGTCCAGCGGATAGCCCGCATGGCAGGACTCTTCCACCATCTTCAGCAAAACGCCATCGAGCATTTCGACAGCGGCGGGCGTGATGGCATCGGCAGTGAGCTGTGCAACGGTATCGCCGGCGTCCTCGGGACGTTCGTAGATGGCAAGAACGGTTTTGACAGCCTCCGCCTTGCGCATCAGGCGGACGATGATTTGCGTCACAAGCACCATCGTTCCTTCCGATCCCACCAGCAAGCCGGTGAGATCGTAACCTGCCGCGCCGTCGGGCGATTTACCGCCGACCATGAGCACGGAGCCATCCGGCAGCACGGACGCGAGGCCCAGTACGTGGTTGGTGGTCACACCATAAGCGAGCGTATGCGGACCACCCGCGTTCATACTGACGTTGCCGCCGATCGTACAAGCGCGTTGGCTGGAAGGATCGGGAGCGTAGAAGTAGCCATCGGCATCAACGGCCTGAGAGACTTCGATATTCGTCACGCCCGGTTCGACGACGGCGCATTCGTTCGCGAGATCGATTTCGAGAATACGGTTCATGCGGCCAAAGGAGATGATCATTCCACCGGCGCGGGGGATCGATCCACCCGATAGGCCCGTACCTGCGCCGCGGCCAACGATGGGGACATCGTGCTCCGCCGAAACCTTCGCCAACGCGATGACATCGTCGGTCGAACGGGGAAAGACGACGAGTTCAGGCATCGCCATGTCGATGCCGCCGTCGTATTGGTACAGGAACAGATCTTCCGGTTTATCGAGATAGCCGGACGGACCCAGCAACGCGTGAACGCGGGCGACGAACTCCTTGGAGATAGTGAGAGGAACGATGGCGCTAGTGGAGGCGGTGCTCAAGTGCAGAACTCAGAGCAGAGCTTTGACACGCTTCAATAGATCCGGATCCATCCAGTTGACGTTGGCGATGATCTTTTCGCGGACCTTGCCGGTGTTATCGATGATGTAGGTCTCGGGAATCTGGAAGGTGCCGTAACTGGCACTGACGTTCGCCTCCGGATCACGCGACGTGGCAAAGTTAACTTTGTAACGATCGAGGAACTGCTTGTAGAGCTTCTCGTTGGCATCAATACTGACGCCGACTACCACAACGCCGTCCTTCGCCAATTCGTTTTGGAAGGCAATCAGTGACGGAATTTCTTCAACGCAGGGAGCACACCAGGAGGCCCAAAAATTCAGCACCAAAACCTTGCCGCCGAAACTGGAGCGTGTGAGCGTTTTGCCGGATTCGGTGGTAATGGCAAAATCAGGAGCGGTATCGCCAGCAACAACAACACGTTGCTCCAGCGTTCCGGAGACCACCCAGACGAGCGCCCCCGTCAAAACCACGATGAGTCCCAGTAGAATCTGATTACCTCGGTTCACGTTATCATTTTACAAGGAGTCTGTTGAAAAAGGGATGTGCCACCCGGCTCTTCCCCAAAGCGCTGATTTTCTTGAGGCTTACTGTTCGGCGATCCACCGGATTTCCGTCGGCCCGTCCCTTTTTCAACTTTCTTCCATGAACGGCATGGCAGAGTTTTTCTGCATCCGCCTGGATTGGCCGGACATCCAATGAGCAAAATCATGTTTTTGACGCGCAAGGCCGAATTTTCCGCATCGCATGTGTGCTACAACCCTGCGCTGGGCGAGGACGAAAATCGCAAGCTGTACGGAGCAAATGCGAACCCGAACGGGCATGGACACAACTACGTTGTGGAAGTGACCATCGAAGGCACTACCGATCCGAAAACTGGCATGGTGTTCGACCTGCGCGAATTGAAGGAGATTATCAATCAGGAAGTGGTGGATCCCATGGATCACCGCTTCCTCAATCACGAAGTTTCTCCCTTCAACACGGTGATTCCGACGACGGAAAATCTGGCCGCCGAAATCTGGCGCCGCCTTGAACGCCGGGTCACGGCGCCGAACACACGGCTGAAGAATGTCCGCCTCTACGAAACCGCGGATCTGTACGTGGACTGCGCGGGCGCCGAGTAAGGAGAATGCGTTGAAACTAACGGCTCGGTATCATTTCGCGGCGTCGCACCGGCTGGTTTCACCGGCGTTGACACCGGACGAGAATGCTCGGCTCTACGGCAAATGCAATTACCCGTTCGGGCACGGACATGACTACGTTCTGGACGTGACGGTGGAAGGGCCGCGTGATGTATCCGGACAAGTCATTCTGCGCGATGTGCTGAATGAATGGGTGGATCAGCGTGTCATCCGCCACCTGGACCATTTGAATCTGAACACGGATGTTCGCGAATTGGACGGCAAAGTGACAACGACGGAGAATCTGGCTTTTGCTGTCGAGAAAATGCTGACAAAGGATTGGCCGCATAAGGCGCGACTGGCCGCTGTGAAGATTTCCGAAACTGCACGCAACACGTTTGAACTGGAAACAAACGAACTGGGAACAAGGTAATGAAAAGCAAAGCGCTCGCTAAAGTAATCTCGCCCGCCAGTGGAAAAATTGCGACTCACATGAAGGATGTTCTCGACCTTCTGGGCGAGGATCCGTCACGCGAAGGGCTGCAGAAAACGCCGGAACGCTATGAGAAGGCCATGCGCTATCTCACCAGCGGCTATCACGCCAACATCAAAGACGTCGTCAATGATGCGCTGTTTTCGGTGAAGTGCGATGAGATGGTGGTGGTGAAGAATATCGAATTCTTCAGCATGTGCGAGCACCATATGCTGCCCTTCTTTGGCCGTGTGCACGTCGCTTACCTGCCAAAGGACAAAGTGATCGGCCTGAGCAAACTGCCGCGGATCATCGATATGTTCGCCCGCCGTTTGCAGGTGCAGGAACGCATGACACAGCAGATTGCCGAAGCGATTGCCGAAGTAGTTTCTCCGCGCGGTGTTGGCGTTCTGTGCGAAGCGCAGCACTTCTGCATGATGATGCGCGGCGTGGAAAAGCAGCACTCAGATACGGTGACCAGCACAATGCTCGGGGGCTTCCGCAAGAACAAAGCCACGCGGGACGAGTTCCTGGCGTTGGTTCGGCGCTAAGTTCGCCTAGCCCCTTAGCGGCCAAGCGAGAAGTTCACTTCGATTTGTGTGGCCACTTCCACAGGCTGGCCGTTCAGCATCGTGGGACGGTAAACCCACTGTTTCACCGCGGCGGTCGCGGGCCCGATTAGCATCTGCGGTCCACCGACTGTCTGCAGATCGCGAATGCGGCCATCTTTGCCAACAATGGCGTAAAAACGCACGGTCCCTTGGACGCGCGCCGTTCGCGCCACAGACGGATACTCGGGCGTGACACGCTTGATGAGCAGTCCGGACTGAATATTGCCACCCACGCGAATCGGTTGTTGCGCGGAGCCGTTGGGTGCAGGCGCGGGGGCCGCAACGGGTGCGATCGAATTCATGGACTGGGGCGTTGCAATGCCAACGGGAAGCGCTCCTCCGGGTCCGGCGCCGCCGATCGTGGGCGGCTCCAGGATGACGGTGCGGATCTCTTGACCATTCGAGTTAATTGGCGGAGTGAAAGCGCGGGCAGCGACGCGGGTCGGCGCGGGAGCTTCGACTGGGGGAGAGCTAACAACCGGCTGTTGCGCGGGAGCTTGCCTCTCTGTCTTCGTCTCCGTTCCTCCAGTTGCGACGCGCGATGCCGTGACCGTGGTCGCCGCGGCGGCTTTGGGAGACATCGCCAATACAGACTCCTGCGAGACGGCTCCTGTGGCATCCACTACTTCCAAGCGAAACTCCATGCGTTCGCCGGAAGGCTGGTAAGAAAAATGTCCGATGCCGAGCTGGTCGCGAGTTAACTGCATCACGCGGGCGGTTTGATTTTCTTCGGTGACCACCAAACGGCCCTGCGTGGCCTTCCCTACTTTTTCCGCGGACGGATTCCAGCGGACGTTGATTTGCCCGTTGGTTTGCAGCTCCACATCCAATTGCAACGGAACAGGTGCGGGCGTGGATGACGGAGAAGCAGGAACAGCGCTTGCCGGGGACTTCTGGGCATTAGACTGTCGGCTGACCAGCAAGTACGTCGTAGTCCCGCTGGCGAGCAGCAACAGAACAATACCGGGCGCGATCCAGCGTATGAACTGCTTTCGAGATTCCTGCCGGGCCACGTCCTCTTCGGTGGGAGGGGGCGGGGCTTCCGCGAATAACGTTGAGCCAAAGCTTGGCGTGGAAGCCGTCCATTCGGTGACGGGCGCGGGGTTGGGGGCGAGACCGTTCGTCTTCGCTATTTCCGTTTGCGTTGGCCCACTATCCAAACTCGGCTTGGGAGCTATGTCAACAACAGGGGATTCTGGCACGGCCAGTGCTGTGTTTGTTCGAACTGTTTCCGCCGCAGATCGGACCGCATCAGCAGAGGTAGTGGCGGTCGCGGCCGCTCGGCTCGTTTGGCCGGTTTCTTCGGGTTTCGCCGGTTCGCCGGGGCTTTCTGCCTGTACCGCCGATTCGTGTGCCGGGACAAGCACATCCGTGTGCTGGGGGAGCACCGGTTTAGCGGGACTTGCCTGCTCGGGCTCCGCGATTTTCAGACGCTGCTCGTCGCTGGCACCCAGCATCGGCAGCAAAACTTCGACCGCCTGCGCCGGAGGCAATTCCTTCGGTTTGGCAGACAACAAGGCTTCCAGGTTCTCGTCGCTGATGGCAACGTCGGGAAGCAGGCTCTTGTTCTCTTCGTCCTGACCTGCCTCCATTCCACGCGTAGCCGGCGTTTTGCGAAGGGCGGCCCGGATTCTTTCAGAAGGCTCGTTCATAGACGACTCACCACTTGGGTCCATCGGCAGGCGCAACGTGCGGCTTTAGTACCGTCTATGTGGTTTTCCGGGGTGCGTATCAGATTACAAACGTAGGCGAATTCAGCAACTTGGACGGTGGATCGGCGGGTTTCTGTCGCCAGTTTCTGACATTTTCCTCCGAACGCCATTTGCCTTCCTCCGGGCGGTGACCATCCATGGGTTCGTCCCTTTGGCGTTGCTGTTCTTCGGGTTACCGCACAACGCCAGTAGACATCCGCGGAACCTCCCCATACAATTGCTTACAGTGACCGGCTTGCCCTGTCCGCGTTCAACATGAATATATCGGTGAAAAGCGAATACGCGCTGCAGGCGATTTTGGACCTTGCGCAGCAGCCTCAGGGGGACCCTGTGAAGATCGCCGACATCGCGCGGCGTCAGAAAATTCCGCAAAAGTTCCTGGAGCTGATTCTTTCCAGCCTCAAACAAGGCGGCTTCGTCGAATCACGGCGCGGCGCTGAGGGCGGCTATAAATTGGCGCGGCCCGCGGATCAGATCACCATCGGCGAAGTGCTACGGTTTGCGGAAGACACAAAGAAGCCGAGGAAATCAGCGTCGGGACCATTCACGGATGTGTGGAGGCGGGTCGATGAAGCGGTTTCCTCGATTCTCGACAAAACCACCTTCGCCGAACTGGCGCGTCAGTGGAAACAATCCCAGGCCAGATTCGTGGCAAACTGGGAGATCTAAATGATTTTCCCCGATAACTCCTTCTCCATCGGACGAACACCGCTGGTTCGCTTAAACCGCGTCACTGACGGCGCTGGCGCAACGGTCGTCGGCAAAGTGGAAGGGCGCAATCCCGCGTATTCGGTGAAGTGCCGTATCGGCGCGGCGATGATTTGGGACGCTGAGCGCCGCGGGATCCTCAAGCCTGGCAAGGAGATTATTGAACCCACCAGCGGCAACACGGGCATTGCACTCGCGTTCGTAGGCGCAGCGCGTGGGTATCCGGTGACGCTGCTGATGCCGGAAACGATGTCAATGGAGCGGCGCAAGGTTCTGAAGATGCTGGGCGCGAAGGTGATTCTGACCGAAGGGGCCCTTGGGATGCGGGCTTCCATTGAGCGTGCCGAGCAAATGGTGGCGGCCGAACCGAGCCGCTACGTTCTCCTGCAGCAGTTCCAGAACCCGGCGAACCCGGAGGTGCATTTCAAAACAACGGGTCCCGAGATTTGGGACGACACATCCGGACGCATCGACGCCTTGGTGGCCGGAGTGGGCACCGGGGGCACAATCTCCGGCATCTCGCGGTTCATTAAACTGGAGAAGAAGAGACCGATCCTCTCCGTCGGCGTGGAACCCAGCGGGAGCCCTGTCATTTCTCAAACCTTGGCGGGCAAAGGGATTGAACCCGGGCCGCACGGTATTCAAGGTATCGGTGCCGGATTTATCCCCGGCACGCTGGACCTTGCCATGGTGGACCGGATGGAGCGGGTTTCCGACGACGAGTCTGTTGAAATGGCACGCCGCCTCGCCAAAGAGGAAGGCCTACTATGCGGCATATCCTGTGGTGCGGCGGTAACTGCAGCCGTCCGCCTGGCGAAAGAAAAAGACATGAAGGACAAGTTGATCGTCGTGATCCTGCCGGATTCCGGCGAACGCTACCTCAGTTCCGTTTTGTTCGACGGCGTTGCAGACTAAGCCCAGGGAAATCACATTTTCAAAATTTTTCCTTCGATGCCGTAACCTGTGGGTACTCTCCGTCGTTTTACAGTTAATTAATCCCCGTTACGACAGCGGGCGCTCTCACCCCTTTTCACCCAGAAAGGCGCCCGCTTTTTCCATCTGGGATTCTCTCCTGCAGTTCCCTGATTCCGATATAGCAAGATCCCTGTGGATGAAATATCCACAGGTGCGTCTGGTGGCCGTTGGGCGATGGTGCTAATACAGAAGGTACGGTTTTCGCCGCTCTTCGAACTTCCGGACCTGCGGATCGATTTCAGCCTGCTCGATTGCAGCAGCATTGGTTCCCGCCTTCAGCGCATTAATCACTTCGTGATTCCCGATCAAGAAACGGCAAGCGTCAAAGCTAATCTTTCCGGGATACAGGGAATGCAAGGCATGAGCCAACTCTAAACCAAGCCGGACGGAATTCAGTTGGTCGCGATTGGATATGACGAAGCGAATTCCCTCAATCAGCTTGCCCGAAAAGGGACCCGACGACGGCTGGAAACGCGTCGGGTAGACACGAACCCCGGGGACTCGCCGGTCATTGAGATACTTCGCGAGTTCGACACTCCGAATCCAGTCCGCGCCAATCTGTTCGAAAGGTGCATCTGTTCCCCGCCCCACGGAATAGTTCGGCGATGCTTCCAAAAGCGCTAGCCCTTCGTAAAGGGCTGCGGCATTAAGGCTTCGCATATTAGGCGAAGGATCAGTCCAGAGAAGGCCCGTGGAATCAAACCAATCGCCGCGCTGCCATTCGGCCATTCTGACGACGTGAAGATCCACGTTCCACTTCCGTTCAGCGTTCGCCATGGTGGCGAGTTCGCCCAGAGTCAATCCGTGACGGACAGGGAGATCGTAACAGCCTACGAAACTATTCAAATCGGCATCCAGGATTGGCCCTTCGACGTGGGTGCCCGTAATAGGATTGGGGCGATCGAGTACATAGAATGGCAACCGGGACGCCGCGGCTTCCTCCATGGCCGAAAGCATAGTGCAGGAATACGTGTAAAACCGCGCGCCAATGTCCTGCATGTCGAAGACTAGCGCGTCAACATCCCGCCACATCGCGGGATTCTTCCTGTAACGGCTATTCGCATAAAGGCTCCATACCGGGACGCCCGTCGCCTCGTCCTTTGAATCCGCGATATCGGCGCGATCCTCTGTACCGGTGAGTCCGTGCTCGGGCGTGAACAAAGCCGTCACGGAAACGCCCGAGTCTCGCATCGCGTCAATATTACGCTTGCCGTTACGATCGAGTCCCGTGTGGTTGGTGATCAATCCGATGCGCTTGCCGGCGAGTTCGCGAAATTTCTCGTCTTCCCAAACATCGAGTCCCGTTTTAACCTGGCGGTTTGGCGCGGTCATGCGGCGCACGCCTTCACCTGTGAACGTCTCGTAGCGGGAACTGCCAGCGTCCGCCTTCGCGAATGCAGCCGCGGCGATACTGGCCACTTTTGAACGCAGGGGATTAAGATTTTTCCCGGCCTTCGGATGAACTGAGTTCGTCAGCAGAATCACGTATGTTTCGGAAAGTGGATCAATCCACAACGACGTTCCGGTGAAACCGGTGTGCCCGTAAGATTGCAGGCCAAACAGATCTCCGCGCGGCGACGAGTAAGCGGAATCGATATCCCACCCGAGTCCACGCAGCACTGGCTGATCCGGAGGCGAATTCGCTGACGAAAAACGCGCGATGGAAGCAGCAGACGCAATGCGCACGCCGTCGCGCTCACCCATACCAGTCCACATTTCGGCGTACCGCGCGAGGTCGCTCGCTGTGGAAAAAACACCCGCGTGTCCGGCGATTCCGCCCATGAAGCGCGCCGTCGGATCGTGCACCACTCCTCGGAACGGTGCACCTGTTGCTGCATCGATCTCGGTGGGCGCGATGCGAGCCCTCAGTGAGGGTGAAGGGCGGAACGTTGTCTCCCGCATCCCCAAGGGATCGAACACATGTTGCCTCGCGAACTCATCCAAAGATTGACCGCTGACGCGATGGACAATCTCTGCAAGCAGTTCAAAATTGATATCGCTATAAACAAATTCGGCTCCCGGCGGAGTCTGCGACTTTTCCGCAAGAGCGCGGCGGATGCCGGTTTCATAGCCGATCCAAGCGGGCTCCAAATCGAGGTCGGGACGAAGACCAGAAAAATGTGTCAGTAAGTCACGCACGGTGACGCTCGTACGCCCGCCTTGAAACTCGGGCAAATACGCGGTGACCAGATCGCCGAGCCGGATCTTGCCTTGCTCGACGAGGAGCATCACGGAAGGTGTAGTCGCGACAACTTTCGTGAGGGATGCGATGTCGAAAATCGTATCGACGGTCATCGCCTCACGAGCGGGGACCAGTGCGCGGCTGCCATAGGCCTTGCGGTGAACGATCTTGCCCTGGTGGCCTACAACGAGTACAGCGCCCGGAATCAATCCACTCTTGACCGCGGCATCGACCGTTTCATCGAGTGCGGGCGAGCGGGCAAACGTCTCCTGAGCGTAGGCAGGAGAACACAAGAGAAGCGCGGCAGCCAGTACTCCGTGGCCGCTGATCATTCGCCGCTGTCCACTCATGATCGCGCCTAGGCTCATTGCAGTTTCCGGGCAATACCATCCAATAGTTGGGCCAGTGCAAGGTCCTTCGCCGTGATGCCGCCCGCATCGTGCGTCATCAAATCCACCGAAACGCGATTGTAGACGTTCGCCCACTCAGGGTGGTGATTGTTGCGCTCAATGGCGGGGGATGCGGTCATCATGAATCCCATGGCATGACCAAAATCAGGAAAACGGTACTCGCGATGAAGCTTGCCGTCGCGCAGCGTCCAGCCTTCGAGTTTCGAGAGCGCTTCCGCTATTTCCTGTTCTGTCAACTTCGTCATTCAGTGTCTGCCTCTACGAGCATACCGCCGTGGAACCACGCCTACACATCGAGACCGACGCTGCGCATCAACTCCAAGGCATTGCTCCGTTCGACGACTCCTTCGCGCAGCTGGTAATCGAAGTGCATTTCGCCGCCGACCATTTGATCCTCGAAGTGGACGTTGCGGGCATGGGTGCTGAGAGACTCCGCGATTCCCGTCAGTGCGAGATCGTGCGTCGTCACCAGGCCGATCGCACCGCGCTCGGCGAGTCCTTTCAAGACGGCGGACGCGCCAATGCGGCGATCATGCGAGTTCGTTCCGCTGAGCAATTCGTCCAACAGAAACAGAAGCGGCTCACCGGCGCGAGCCAGTTCGACGACATCGCGGAGACGGCTGATTTCGGCATAGAAACGAGACTTATGATCGGCCAGCGAATCGTTAATGCGAATGGATGCGCCCACCTTGACGCGCGACACTCGCAGGCTTCCGCAAGTGACGGGCGCGCCTGCCCACGCGAGCACAGTGGCAATTCCGACCGAGCGTAGCAGCGTACTCTTGCCGGACATATTGGAACCACTCACAATCCACACGGCGCATTGGTGGCTGAGCAAAACGTCATTGGCAATGGCAGCGGTCGCTGCAATCAGGGGATGCCGCAACGCTTGTGCCTGAAACAAAGGCGCACTACTTTCCACCAATTCCGGAAACACGGCATCTTCGCGCTCATAGGAGAACGTCGCCAGCGAGCACAGCGCCTCAAACTCACCTGCCGAGGCGATCCATTCACCGATATGCGGTCCATTCTGCACACGCCAACGTTCAATGGCCATCGCAAACTGCGGTATCCAAACGAGCATCGCGGCGAAGATCCGGAAGAAACTGTTGCGTGCCCAGTCAAGGCGGTCCACTAGTTTTTCGAGCTTGTGAATCTCCGCCGACGCGGTCAGCCGCGCGGCGTCCAGTGAGTGCGTCAGCCTCTTCAGATGATCGGATTGGAACTGTTCCTTCTCCAATCGAGCCAATAGCAGCCCGAGGAGATGCAAATCATGCGCGGGCGTAGACACCGAGCCGAGCACCGCGCGCACTGGATCGCGCATGAGGATGGCAAAAACCAACTCCGCGAGCACAACGATCAGTACCGGCAGCACGGAAGTCACCTGCGCGAGCGAAAGCGCGGCAGCAATCACCATCGCGCAGGATAGAGCCGACGCGATCCACCTTGCACCCGGAATAAATCGTACGGGGGCGCCGGAGCCCCATTCCGTCACGGCCTTATCGTCCACCCCAGCGCGAACATCTTCGCCCATTAGCGCGATTTCTTCCCGCAGATCGAGCCTGTCGCGCAATTCCGCAACCGCAGCTTGCCGCTCGCGAACCGCTTCGATCTCGCCAGGGACCAGCAACCAGTTCGCGAGAGTCCGCTCGCCCGTCGAGGTTCGTGCCGTCGATAACAATTCAAAGAGCGAACCTTCGCCGAACAGGTCCAGATCATCGGCGTAGACGTGCTTGGGCTCGCGAAACTCCGTGCCTTGGCGGCCTTTGCCTGCCCAGCGATTCTCCATACGAGCGACAGCTCCGTCGTAATAGGAAACCGCGCGCGAGGAGACGGTTCGCACGCGCACGACACGTTCATGCATCACCGCAAACGCGGCGAAGACGGCAATGGGAGCGAGCAGCCACCACGGTGAGATCCAACTCGCGCCGAGGGAAACGGCAGCGATTACGACGCCGGCCAAGCCGGTAAACAAACGCGCATTGCTCAGCTGACGGAAGCGAGTGTCGCTTTGTTCAAAAGATGCACGCCAGCGTTGGAGGCGGTTTCGATACTCTTCGCGGGCGGCCACAGGTCTCAGTTTGATTGTAGGCGCGCTCTTGCGTCCAATGCATCTGGTTCCGCTCCGCGCGTGGCGTTGTATCCTGAAATTCCCATGCTTCCTCGTCTTCGCGCCAGCCTGGATTTCATCCCTTCCCCGTTTCCCGATAAGCCCGGCTTAGTCATTCGCGATCCATTTCAGTTCTCCGATGTCACTTTGATCATTCCGCCAGCGCTTGTTTCCTGTCTGACGTTTTACGATGGCGAGCAATCCAGTCTGGACCTGCGCGCACATCTCACGCGCGCCACCGCGAGCCTGACATCAAGCGACGTGGAAGCCCATCTCACCGAAGCGTTGAGCAAAGCAGGTTTTCTCGAGGATGAAAATTTCGCTCAGCGCAAATTCGATGCCGAGAAAGCGTTTGCAGAAGCGCCGCGCCGCGATCCCGCTCACGCAGGCAGCGGCTATCCGGACGAGCCAATCGAACTGCGCAACACTTTCGCCGAATATCTCGCGGGACCTGCTCCAAACCCCAAGCCCGGCAAGCTTCTAGCGATTGCCGCCCCCCACGTCAGCCCTTTTGGCGGCATTGAGGCCTATCGCTCCGCGTATTCCTGCATCACCCCAGAGGATGCTGACCGCACCGTCGTCATTCTCGGCACTTCGCACTACGGCTATCCGTCACGACTTGGTCTCACACGCAAGCCGTTTAACACCCCCTACGGGGCAACGCGGCCTGCAATGGACCTCATCGATGAAATCGCGCGCAAAGCTTCAAGCTCGATTTTAATGGAAGACTATTGCCATGCAATCGAACACTCCATCGAGTTTCAGGTTGTGTTCCTGCAGCATTTGCTCGGCCCGAACATCCGCGTGTTGCCGATTCTCTGTGGCTCCTACTTCGACAGTATCGAAAACGGCGGCGTGCCGGAGGATGATCCAATCGTAGAGCGCGCTCTGGGAACGCTGGGCGAAATTGCGGCGCGCGAAGGCGATCGCCTTCTGTGGGTGCTCGGCGTGGATATGGCGCACATGGGACGGAGGTACGGCGATCCGCTTAGTGCCACTGCCGGCCACGGAGAGATGAGCGAAGTGGAGCGGCGAGACCGGGACCGCATCGAGCGCCTATCCGCCGGTGACGTAGGTGGCTATTGGGAACGCATACAAGAAAATCAGGATGACCTGAAATGGTGCGGCTCAGCGCCCATCTACACGTTCCTTCGCGCACTGCCCGAAGCGCGTGGAGAACTAATGCAATACCAGCAGTGGAACATTGATCCAGATAGTGTAGTGAGCTTTGCGGGCATTCGTTTTCATTCACGCTAACCTGCGCCGTTCCGATAAGCACACCGGAGGAGAGATCCATTGATTTCCATCCGGAGAGCAACTGAAGATTTGGATCGGGTTGAGCATGCCACGCGGACACTTGCAGGAGTTTACGATCATGCGATTTGGTCGACGGCCCAGTACGCAATTGAAGTGGACCACGGTGCCGTCGTCGCCTTTCGCGAGCACCTCACCTCCTTGCGCGATCAGATTGGCCGTGCCAGCACGCCAGAGGATTGGCAAGTTGTGCAGGCGTCGTTCCGCGGAGAACTGCGGCATTTCCGCGACCAATCCACGCAGCAACTGACGCGTATCCGCTCTGAGTTTGCGGCGGCAATTCAGGCCATGCACAGCTTCGCCGATAGTGTGATCAGTACCGGGGAAGATCATCAGGATACCCTTCGCGAAGCGCTTGGACAACTGAACAAGGTTGCTGAGGGCACTGACCTCGACGCGGTGCGCGCGGTCATCCGTAAAACGACGTCTTCGATTGAGGAAAGTGTCGAGCGGATGCAGAAGCTGCATCAGGTCGCCATTGCTCAGCTCCGCGATGAGATCCGGCTCCTGCAGAGCCAGGTGGAGGTCGAACGTCAGGCCGCCCAGATGGATCAAGCCACAGGCGTCTGGAACCGCCAGCATATGGACGCAACCATCGCCAAGTTCACGGACAAGGATGAGGCATTCTCTCTATTGATACTCTGCGTCCGCAACCTGCGGCGGCTGGATGGCCAGTTTTCCCGCCCCGCTATTGACATGGCTTTGCGGGCGATGGCCCAGCGCTTGACTGCCATGTTGGATGATTCGTCTGTCGCAGGACGATGGGACGATGAAAGTTTCGCAGTGATCTTGTGCCTGGACCCATCGGAAGCCATCCGGGTTTCCCGCGAAGCGGCCAAGCGGCTTTCGGGTAACTACGCGGTGCAAGATGCCGGCGTCGCCCGTCAGGTGCCGCTCACAGTGGTCACGGGAGTGATCGATCATCTGGAAGGCACCGGCTCCGGAGTTTTTGCGCAACGCTTGGCGCAAATGTCGAACGCCCTCGCCATCGCCTGACCAAGTGGTGATTGGTGCCACTCGGGCACTCGCGTACTTGGCGGCACGCCGCATATTACAATTCCAATGAGTGCGCATCACCATTTCCAAGGAAAACTATTTGAAAGCCATCGCGGAATCGGAGAGCGAAGGCGAACCCGTCATTGCGGCCACACTGGCGCGGCGCCTGCAAGTTTCCCCGCCGGCCGTGACCATGGCCGTGCGCCGTTTGCGCCGCGATGGTCTGATCCGCGTCAACGCGAATAGCGAACTGACGCTGACGCGGGAAGGCCGTGAGATCGCGCTGCGCTTGATCGAACGCCACAACCTGATCGAACGGATGCTCACCGAAATCTTCGGCATGGAGTGGTTTAAGGTCCACGACGAAGCCGAACAACTGGAGCACGCCGTCTCAGCCGATTTCGAGTCCTGCCTTCGGGAGAAACTTGGCGATGGCGAAGCCTGCCCGCACGGCAATCTTCCGGGACTCGATAAACCCAAAGACCGCCGCGAGCACGGCTGGAAACCGTTGGACGAAATCGCCGACGGCGCCACTGCAAAGGTCGTCAGTGTTTACGAGCGCGACCGGAAACTGCTGGAGTATCTGGACGGCCTGGGCATTCATCCTAATGCAAAGGTCAAGGTGGTTGCCCGAAACTACGACGATACACTGACGCTGCAGATTGCGGGCAAACAAGTGCAGTTGGGTGGCGCGGCCGCAGGAAAGGTTTGGATCATGCAGGAAAACTCGCCCGAACCGAGGAAATCCACCCGTAGCAACTGAAGCTCCCAGGTAACGTTCCCGTGCGACTCTCCCAATGGAGAATCGCATGGGGCGAGCCAACGTTACACTGGGTACGTATGAAAAAGCTCCGCCTTTTCGCGCTTTCCTTCTCCTGTTTTGCTACGTTGGCATCCGCCGAAGTGAAAACCATGACGCTGCGGCAGGCGGTAGATCTGGCCCTCGCCCAGAATCCAGACGTGCTAATCGCGCGGCTCGATCAACAAAAGGCGCGCGGTCAAGTCACCATTCAGCGGGACCCGTTTGTGCCCAAGGTGTTCGCGGGCAGCGGCGTTGCTTACACGAACGGTTTCCCAGCGACGATTGACGGCAGTGCGCCGTCCATTCTACAGGCACGCGCCAACATGGCAATATTCAATCGGCCGCAAAGCTATCTGGTGGCCCAGGCGGAGGAGAATGTTCGCGGAGCCGGCGCGGAAACCGCCCGCCGGCAGGAAGAAGTCGTTTATCGGGTGATGACGCTTTGGCTCGACGCCGAACAAGCCGCGCGCAGCCTGGAAGCCGCACAACGCCAAAGCCTAAACCTGGTGAAAGTGCGTGAACTGATGGAGCAGCGCGTGGCGGAAGGCCGCGAGTTGGCGATCGAAGGGAAGAAGGCGAACCTCGCGGTACTGCGGGCAGATCAGGCCGCCGAGACCATGGCATTGAATCTCGTAAGTACGGAAACATCGCTCGCTATTCTCCTCGGACTCAATCCTGGGGATCGCGTACACGCGGCCGCGGGAGAGCGTGACCCAATTGAGGTTCCGGTTTCTGAAGATGCTTCCATCGAACAAGCGCTCATGACCAGTAACGAATTAAAGGCGCTCGAATCCAGCATGCAGTCGAAAATGCTCGAGGTAAAGAGCTATCAGGCCGAGCGGTTGCCAAAGATCAACCTTCTGGCGCAGTATTCACTGCTTGGGAAGTTCAATAATTACGAAGAGTTCTTCCGCTCCTTCCAGCGCCACAACGGCCAAATCGGGGCGTCCATCGAGATACCGGTATTGGTGGGTCACGCTGCAAGCGCCCAGCGATCGGCCGCGGAAACTGAAATCGCCAAGCTGCGTATCGAAGTAGGCCGCACCCGATCTCGCATTACGGCGGATCTCCGCAATGCCTATCAAAACCTGAAGCGGGCCGATGCCGCACGCGAGGTGGCGCGGGCGGATCTGGATGTAGCCCGAGAGGAACTAAACATCGATCTCGCGTTGATGGACGAAGGCCGTCTGCCGTTGGCTCGCGTCGAGGCCGCGCGTGCCACCGAAAACGAAAAGTGGCTGGCGTACTACGACACCCAACACACTGCGGAACTCGCTCGAATCAACGTTCTTCGCCACACGGGGAGCCTGGCGGCTTCGATTCGTTGACCGTCGGCGTCAGAAACGAACTACAGGAAAATTGCCCCACTCCAGGTATAATTGGTGGGGATTGCCCTGATGCAGCTCACTTGTCCACAATGCGGCAGCCGCGATGCGCGAGTTTCGCATAGACGCGGAGTTGTTGAGCAGCTTCAGGGACTGTTCGGCATTTATCCACTACGATGTAGGCGTTGCAAGGCGCGCTGGACAACCAGTACCTGGGAAGCTGGAGCATGGAAGTACGCCCGCTGCCCCAAATGCTACCGGCAGCAACTCACCAGTTGGAATGAGGCGTACTACAATCCTCCGTTCATGACTCGTTTTTGGTTGGCGCTTGGAGCCAAACACCATCGTTGCGCGGCATGCCGGCATAACTTCGCCGGATTCAAACCAAGAAAAGAACGTTTCGAGTGGCGGCATCAGGATCGACCGCTCACCGAACCTGAGCCGAATACCGAAGTTCCCTCGGCAGCTCAGTCCACTCCGCTCACCGATCAACCTGCATCAACACCGGAAACTCAATAATTGATCGTTGTTGGGATAGACGCACGAGTCGAGGGGAATCACGCGGGGGGCGCTTGTGTCCTGGGCGGAAGAAGCGTGACAAAAATAAAAATGGTTCCAAGTGACCCGTCAGCAGCTTGTCTTCCCACCGGCATGCACGGCTGAGACGTGGCACTGAAAACAGCCGGAGCGATTTGCCCTTTGCTCCCCACAACCGCTTTTACCCGGCTGCGGATCAAAGCGCTGGGCGCGCCCGCGATCCGTTCCCATAGAAGTTTGCTTCTCGACGCGGCCTTTCACTCACCAGTAACGAATGCCTGCCTGACGGCTTGCTCCCGTGACTGGGTCGACGCTCCTGGCCTACGTCTTCGAACGCCGCCTCCGAGTCTCACGAAGCCCGTTCGGCTCTGCGCTCCCTGCCTCGTTCGGCTTTTTTGCCTCACGCGGCGCGATCTTCGCACATTGCCCGTTGCCTCGTTCCTCTCCGAAGCGCTCCGTCTGTAGCCTTGCCGTCACTCCCCTCCAGGACCTCTCGATCCTTCGGGATCCCTGCACCCGGCGCGGCTCAGCCAAAGAAACTTACCCGGCGTTTCGCCCGATCTGCCTTCGCTCCCCGCCGCGTGCAATAACTTTTAGGCACTGCACGCTTCGGATCACCGTTCCAGCTCCGCTACTCTTCGCCCGGCTCGCTGTCCTTCGAACCTCTTGGAACCAAGGCGATCATGCGCCTTTTCCATTTTTGGGTCAAGCGAAAACATATTGTTTCCACTAAGTATTTTTCTCTTAGAATCAATGACCTACACGCGGGCCGCTGTGCAACTACTGTGGATAAAACAAACTGAGAAGGATGCGTTTTGAAACGCATTGTCGGCGCGGGGAAAAGATTTAGAGTTGTGTTCCGGCTACCGCGTCGAGCGTGTCGCACGTGTGGCATTGACGGTCCACCACAACGCTAAAAGCCAGCCCAATCAGGAATCCGCCCGCAACAGATCGGCAGTGCCGCACTTGAGCAATGATATTCTCTTCCGCGAGGTGGAATGCGACGTAGGCACCGGGCGGGATAAAATTCCCTGCCAGGATCGCGGCGCCGCGTTTCGATACATTCTGCAGTTTTGCACCAATCAGCTCAGTGTCCGGTAACATCCGTGCGCGAATTGTACAAGGTGTTGCGACGTCCCAGCGATCCTCCCGGCGACGCTCAGCGTCGGACAGAAGATGTGTATCCTGACGATGCAGCAGCAGATCGGCCTCAACGTGAGTTTGCGGATCCTCGCTTCGTGGACCCTCCGATTGCTGAGCAGATGCCTTGGACATGCCTGAGAGTACCCCGTATTCTTACCGGATGGAATCGGGTTAACTACGTATGCCATGGCATGACATTCGTACTAATTTATTGAAACTACGTAAGTTGTAGGTCAGACGGCAGAGCGAAGACAGCAAATGGCAGGGGAACGATCCGCATCTATCTGGTGCTCTTGAGCGAAAGGATCATCCCGGTGTCGGTAGCCGCCCAGACATGGTTTGCATCTGGCCCGGCGAGGACCACGGAACGCCCCACGGCCCGATAGTCCACTTTCATCTCATTCCAATCGGTGAAGTTGTCACTGATTAGGATTTTCACCTTACCGGGTATCGGCACAGACGCCATCTGACCGGGCGGTTCGATCGCCGCCAGAAACGCAGGCCCCTCGGCGAAGATGGCGGAATCCGTCACCCGGCGGTCCTTTTGCTTGAAAACGCTCCCGCTTTTGCCATTCTTGAGATCCAGATGAAATACTTCGGACGGCCACGCAAAGGAGTCTGCGTAGCCGAACACCGCCAGGCCATCGGCATTCGCCAAATGCAGACTCGCGATGGAGCCAATCAAAGGCGCCGTCGAGGACCGCCACGTCGTACCGGCGTCGCGCGTCTCCACTTCCAGCGTCAACGTGGGGACTTCACGGCGCTTCAGAGCACGCTCCGGGTCCATCCAATCCGGCAGCGAATCGTCACTGCCCCGGCGCGGCGGCGCATAACCGCCCACCATCAACCCGTGTTTCGAGTCAGCAAACGCGATACGTGCGTAGTAGCTGAAGGCTGGATTCGACGATGGCTTTGCAGCTTCCTCCAACGGTGCCCAGGTGTGTCCGCCATCCTTTGTTTCGTAAATGGCTTTTTGCAGTCCAACGCCGTAGCCATGTTGCGGATCCACAAACCAAATGCGTAAGAGCAAGCCGGAATCGGGAGCGCGATCCAGTTTCTTGTTTGGCTTGATCTGATCTGCAATGCGTGTCCACGCCCGTCCGGCTTCTTCGGTAAACCAAACGCCATCACGGGTCACCATCCAGCCGGAATCTTCGTTCAGAAAAAAAACAGAACGAGGCTGTTCCCGCAACGGAACTAATGCCCAACGCGCACCCGCATCGCTGGTAACCACAGCCGTGAAACGAGGTTTGCCCCGGCCATCGCGATCCTGAATTGTTCCGACCGCGATGCAACGGGAAGCCGAAGGACAAGCCAGATCGGCAATCACCAGTTCCGATTTTTCCTCGTCGTAGAAATATTGTAGTGCCCAATCCGCCGGCTTTTGCGCAAAGACTCGACAAGTCGAAGCAATACCAAGCGCGATCAGGCAAGCGAGGCCGTAACCGGCGACGCCCCCATGGAGAAGCGATCCCAATTTGCTGGAATACGACGCGCGCACCTTACCCCCGCCGAACGGGAGCCAACACGAGGTCTACGAGATTCCTCGTCGCGAGCATCGAGAGATCAATGGAGGCAAGCGCGACCAGGCATCCTACCTGCTCACCGACGGTGGTCAGTAACTCCATTTCCCCGCCCGAATGCGCATGTGGCTCCCGGTGCTGCACGTTAATGACGCCCGCCACGCGGCCGTGGATCATGATCGGCGCCGAAAGGAATGCCTCGTAGGTATCCTCCGGAAGGTCGGTGAATAGTTTGAATCGTGAGTCGGAAAACGCTTCGCGTGAAATCGAGAGCAGCCGCCGCTCGCGCGCCACCCAACCGGTCAGACCCTCGCCCAGCTTCAAGCGCACATTACCGATGGTCTCGGCCTTCGGGTTGTTGGACGCGCACAAAACGAGTTCCTTTTCCTGCAAAAGATAAAGCAGGCAGGAGTCGGAATGCATGTACTCGACCACCAACGAAACCACGCCTTGCAGCGCGGAAGCAGGGGCCATGTCCTTCACCATAAAGCGGCTGATTTTCTGTACGAGCCGAAGCTGACGTTCCGTATCTTCGACCAGGGATTCCAGTTCTCTTGTGCGTGACACCGGCTTCATTATGGCAAACCCGACGGTTTCCGGCTAGGCCTCCGTGAAGGGTTTTGAAACCTCTCCTTTTTCAGGCGAAATGTTACCCTGAACGAAAGGGCGGCCCAGGGCGCGCCGCCGCTTCCACCGAATTTAGGGATGCGCTTTCTAACATTAGTCGCAGCCGGACTTCCGTACCTGTTCTTGCAGGTCGCGCTGCGTTCGGGCGGCGATGCGGATTTAGTGCGCCGTTTGAAGGCGCGGCAGCCGAAAGCCATGTCGGACTTGTACAACAAGTACGGCCAATCCGCGTACTCCATAATTTTTCGCATTGTCCGCAGCGCTTCCGTCGCCGAAGACCTTCTGCACGAAACCCTACTTCATATCTGGAACCGGGCGTCATCCTTCGATGGCGAACTCGCCTCCCTGGGCGCCTGGGTACTCACCATCGCACGCACCCGCGCCATCGAGTCCCTCCGCGCAACAGAGAATCAGGGAGCCGTGAAGGGACTGGATCACCTGGAAAGCGCCGACCTCTTTCATGGCATCGATCCCGAACATCTCTCCGCGGACACGGCGAAACGCGTCCGCCAGGCGTTCGCGAAATTAAGCGAGAAACAAAAGCTGGCCTTGGCGCTTGCCTATTTCGAAGGCGCGTCCGAAGCCGAGATGGCTGAGAAACTGAAGCAGCCCATTGAAACCATCCGCGAGTGGACGCACGAAGCGCTTGCTAGTCTCCGTTCCGCACATGAGGGGGCGCGGTTTGTCTGAGCCATCACGCACACTAACCTGCGCCGAGCTGGCCGATTGGTTTGAGTTTTATGCGCTCGGCGTGTTGGATCCCGCCATCCAGGAGCAGGTGGACGTGCATCTCGCGCAAGCATGCAGTACGTGCGCGGCGAATTTGGCGAAGGCCACGGCGCTGAACGCGATCCTGCTCTCCATGGTGCCGAGCGCGGCGATGCCTTCGCAGCTCAAACATCGTTTGTTGGCGGCAGTGGGGCATGAACGGCCACGTTGGGGATGGGCAGGCGCGATGGCCACCGTATTAATGCTGATCATCGCCTTGTGGCTTGGCTACGAAGAGCGCCAGCGCGGGGAAGAATTGGTGACTGCGCGACAAACCCTAATCCGCGTCGCCGGTGAACGTGATCACTTATTGCAGGCGTTTGCGTTTCTGTCGGACCCCACAACCAATTCCGCCACCTTCGGTCGCGGGGCGCAGCCGAAAGGGCAGATATTCTTACACGCGGATCTGGGCGTACTGCTCATCGCCTCCAATCTGCCAGCGGCGGAAAAGGGGAAACGCTACGAAATGTGGCTGATACCACAGGCACGCGGTGCCTCGCCAAAACCAGCTGGACTCTTCGAACTCAGCGGGACCAGGGCGATTCACATGATCAATGGCCCCCTGGACGTCAGCGACATCGCCGCGGTCACCGTAACGTTGGAACCGGAGGCGGGTTCGCCATCGCCCACCACGCCTGCATTGCTGACAGCCCGCTTGAAATAAACAAGTTGCCTGAGGAGCCGCCCTACTTGCAGTTCTTCGATGGGCAGGTGGAGAGTCCGAACATCCTATAGAGCGGGCACATGCCAACCACGCCGGTCAGGATCGGAATCACACCGATATAACCCCATGGCGTTTGGGGACCCACAAATGCCAACGACAGGAGAATGATTCCCAGAATCACGCGGCCAATCCGGTCCGCCGTGCCTTCGTTCCTCGCAAGTAAGTTCATGAAATGCCTCCGCTATAAGAATGCGTACCGCTTAAGTGGGTCAAGATGCGGAGCGCATAAAAAGGTAACAAAATAAAAGTGTGAGGCCTGAACCGGTCTTCCCGCTACACCTGCTCGGCTATATTTTGCCGCTGCTCACCATTGCGACTGCCATTCCCATGGCGCTCGGCAAGGTAAAACCAAATCGTTACTACGGCTTCCGCATGGATCTATCCGTGCCTATGCTGATTCGATACCAAGCGTGGCGACGGTCACTTGAACCGAGGCACCAGCTGCAGCGCCGTGTTGCGATGGATGCCCGTCAGTTCCGCGGGCGTAAATCCGCATTTGTCCAAACCCGCTAGCGTTCTCGCGGCCGTCACGAACGGGAAGTCCGTGCCGAAGACGATTTGCGAAGCGGACACAATGCGCTTCAGCCCCTGTAGGTTGACGACATTCACGGCCTGCGCCGTGTCGTAGTAAAAGCGGCGGAGGTGATAGAGACGCGAGTTCGGCTCGGCCGCTTTCGCAAGGTTATCGTTGATCGTATCCGGCCCCCCGATGCCGAAACGCTCGACCAGCGAGGGCATTGTGCCACCCGCATGCGAAAAGATGAATTTGATGTCAGAGTACCGGGTGGCCGCGTCGCCCGCGATCAAGCTGTAAATTGTGCGCGCCGTGTCCGTACCGTACTCAATGGTGGTGGGATTCACGCCTGGAAGCAATCCGCTGCAGCATGGAGCATCAATGGGATGCGTGTACACCACAGCCTTGCGGCGGTTCAACTCGTCGAAAATCGGACGCAATGTTGGATCACCCAGCCAACGATTGCCATAACTGGTCATCAATCCCACGCCGTCAGCCTTCAGCGTGTCGAGTGCGTATTCGATCTCCTTCAAGCTTGCGTCGATCAACGGCAGGGGTAGCAAGGCGAACAAACCGAAGCGGCCTCTGTAATCAGACGCCATCTTCGCGCCATACTCGTTCATCTCTCGGGCGAGCCGGGAACTTTCCTCAGGATCGCCAAACCAGATGCCGGGTGTTGTGCAGGAAAGCACGCTGGTCTGCACGCCTTCCATATCCATCAGTTCGATATCCTTCGCGGGCGAATACGTTTTGAGAACGTTGTAATTGAAGTAAGGAGTGAACCCGGCGCGAAACTGTCCGTCCTTCGCTGAGAGTGCCTTCAGATACCCGGGTGCGGTGAAGTGATGATGAATATCGATCACACGGCGGCCCGATTGCGCCTGTGCGCGGCGGGTAGCCAGCGCTCCCACTCCGGCCGCGGCAAGCCCCCCTAGAAACGCCCGGCGGGTTGTTCCGGAGAAAGGCATCGTCGATTCCGTTACGCAAACTTCGGCATGAACTTGGCGGCATTATCGCGGTAGATACCCTGCAACTCCGCCTGCGAGAAACCGCACTTCTGCAGACCCTTCAGGTGCGAGGCCACCGTGGCGAACGGATAATCCGTGCCGAACACAATTTGACCCGCACCCGCCACCGTCTTGAGAGCCTGCATCTGCACCACGTTGACTGAGCCCGCCGTATCGTAATGGAAGCGGCGCAGGTGATAGAGGCGCGAATTCGGTTGCGGCGTACCCGCCAGGTTATCGTTGATATCCTCCGGACCGCCGATCTGAAAGCGTTCCACCAATCCCGGCATAGTGCCGCCGCCGTGCGAAAAGATGAAGTTGATGTTGTTGTAACGCGTCGCGTTGCCCGTCACCAGCAGACTAAAGATGGTGCGCGCCGTGTCGTGATTGTATTCAAGAACCGTTGCGGAAACATTCGGCATCAGTTCCTGACAGCACGGAGCGTCGATCGGATGCACGTAAACCGTCGCACGGCGCCGGTTCAGTTCGTCGAACACAGGCTTGAAAATCGGATCGCCCAGCCAATTGTTTCCATAGCTGGAAACCAATCCGACGCCATCGCACTTGAGCGTATCGAAGGCGTATGCAATTTCTTTCAAGCTGAGATCGATTGAGGGCAGCGGCAGCAGGGCGAACAAACCGTAACGGCCCGGATGATCGTTCTTCATCTTCGTGCCGAACTCATTCATCTCGCGCGCTAGCATCGCGGATTCCTCTGGATCGCCGAACCAAACACCAGGAGTGGTGCAAGAAAGCATCGACGTCGCCGCACCGTCACGATTCATCGCCTCCAAATCCTGCTCCGCAGTGTAGAGCTTCAGACGGTCCAGTGCGAACCAAGTGGTGAAACCGTTCACCTTCTTCCCATCGTGCCCGGCTAATGCCTTAATGTAGGCGGGCGACAAAAAGTGATGATGACAATCAATCACGCGTGCATTCGCCGGCTGTGCGATTGCTTCCTTCATCAGCGCGCCAACCCCAAGCGCCGCGCCGGCTCCCGCAAGAAACCGACGTCTGGAAGAGCTCCGGAAAATTCCACCCTGCATTGATCTCACCTCCGTAAATAGCTGTAGTTAGAATTCGTCACGCCCGGAATCGCGGTATGATGCGCAGCACGTTTTCGCGATGAACCAGTTTCAACTCATCCGCACTGAAGCCCGCCTTCTGCAGGCCGATTAGATGACGGCCCATGCCCGCGCCAAACGGATAATCGCTGCCAAAAACAATCTGGTTGATTCCCACAATCGTCTTCAATCCCTGCATCTGCACCACATTCGGCGATTGCGCCGTGTCATAAAAAAACCTGCGTAAATGCCAAAGCCGCGAGTTTGGCTCCGCCGGTTTCGCCAGCGCGTCGTTGATCGTATCCGGCCCCCCGACGCCAAAGCGCTCAATTAGCGACGGCATCGTGCCGCCGCCATGCGAAAAGACGAACTTGATATTCGAATAGCGAGTGGCGGCATCCCCCGCAATCAGACTGTAGATGGTGCGCGCCGTATCAGTGTTGTACTCGATGGTCGGCGGCGAGACACCCGGCTGAATATCCTGACAGCACGGTGAGTCAATGGGATGGGTGTACACAATCGCCCCGCGCCGATTCAGTTCATCAAATACCGGACGAAACAGAACGTCGCCATGCCAGTGCAAATCATGGCTCGACATGAGACCCACGCCATCGGCCTTGAGCACATCAAACGCGTACTCGATTTCCTTCAAACTGTCTTCGATCGTCGGCAAAGGCAACAATGCGAACAAACCGAATCGGCCCTTGTAATCGGAGACCATGCGCGCGCCGTATTCATTCATTTCGCGCACCATGGCTTTGGTCTCTTCCGGATTCCCAAACCATGCGCCGGGCGTCGTACAAGAAAGCATCGCCGTCTGCGTGCCCTGTTTATCCAAATCCTCAACCACTTTGGCTGGGGAATAATTCTTCCAATTCTGCAGCGCGAACCATGTGGTGAATCCTGCGGTGTGCTTGCCTTCTTTCGCGGTCAAGGCCCTGATGTAGGCTGGCGAGGCAAAGTGATTGTGGCAGTCAATCGCGCGCACATTCGGCACAATCGGTGTCGCGCTTTGCCCCCAAAGGGATGCTCTCGACGCCAACTCCGCGCCCAGGAATCCACCAATCCCGGCAAGCAGTTCTCTGCGCGATAAGCTCGGAAGTGGACGGTCCATGGGCTGAAAGCGTATCGAATCAACGACTCACTGTCAACCCAAAAGTAATAGAAGTTTTTTCCCTAAATGACTTACTGCCGTCCCGCAGAGCACTCCACGGAGGACTAGCGGCGGGTGTAGCCCGGCCGGTAATGCTCGTGGCAACTCTGGCAGGATTCGTACAGTTCGTCATTCAACCCTTTGAGCCCCGCGACGTCACGTGCTTTCGCCAGCTTGTAGGCCTTCTCGCCAACATCGCGTAAAAGCTTTGCGTCGCGCATCCATCGGTCTTTGTCACGCGCCCGGTTTGGCGCCATCATGAGGTTCGCCGACTCGGCCAGGGTCAGCATCTCACGCCGGAAATCGAGCCACTCCTTGTCCGTGCGGTTTTCATTGCGGCCAACATAGAACAGGTCATTGGACGTCGGGAAAACCATCTCCAACATCAACTCACTCATCGAAACCGTGGACTTTAGTCCCGGGACGTCCGAAGAGTTCTGCGCGTCGGAGCCGGGCGAGCCAGATGCTGCTGGGGGTTGACCTGCAGAGGGGGCCTGCGCCAGAAGCGCCGTCGAGAGTAGAAACGTCGTCAGTGTGCGCATGTGGTTTCTCGTCCCGAGATTCTATCACGCACTTTGAAAACCCAATCCGTCTTGTCCAAATACTTGGACCAAGGAAGGAGTTCCGCGCACTTTGGGTTTGGCTCGTTTGTTAGTGGGCGAGAAGAGCGAATTCGCGCAACAGTTCCCCGTCTCTGGAATCGGCCGAGTACAGGCGCACCCAATAGTCCCCCGCCGTGAGCCGCTCCTCCATATGAAAAGAGAGTTTCTGATCCGTCAATGATGCCGTGCCACTCCACACCTCTCGCCCGGATGCGCTGACAACCTGAGCACGGTACTCACGCGCCACGGAAAGCGTGTGGGGATCAATATCGAGGCGGATCGGACGCCCAGCGGGAACTGAGGATAACGATGCTTCGGCTCCCCGCAAGGCAACCAGGGACACCGGAGCCTCGGCAACCGGCTCTGCCCTCCTTGCGGCGTTCCAGGCAATTGTAGCCGAGAACGCAAACACGATGACTGCGGCAATCTTTTGCAACGTCGAGAGAGCCGAGCGGGAATGCCACGCCTTCCCAATCTCTGGGGGAACTGGCAAAATAATGGGCCGAATTGGTTCCGGACTCTCTGGAGAGTCGAATCCAGGCCGTACACCCGCCGCCTCGGCGAGCCCAACCTTCATCGCGACAATGTACTCATCCATGTCCTCGGCGCGAGTACAGCACCCCGGACAGCGCAGCAGATGCTCTTCCAAGCGCGTAAGCTCCGGATCGGTAACCCGGCCCAAGCAATACTGTTCGAGCAGTTCTTCCGACGGGTGTGAACGCAAGGAACTGGACGATCTTGTGCCATCAACAGCCCGCTCTTCGGGCTTCTCAGAAGGCGCACCTCCACGTCTGACGGATTCCTTGGCTCCCGTCACGGGGGAAGCGGTTCCGGACGTTACTTCTTCCGACATTCCTGGCCTCACTGAGCGCCGGACTCTTCGGTACGGGCAACATGTCCGTACCAATTTGAAGTCGTTCCAAACCGGGACTCAGTACATTAGTGGGAATACCCGGCAGAAGTTCTCACAAAAACTGCTTGGAGAGCCTTCGAAGCCAATTTTTTCTTGCCGATCTCGCCAAAACGTGCCTTTGCCCTCGATTTCAGCAGACGGAACTGAGTCTCCGTAAGTTCCATCTCCCGGCAGATTTGGTCCTGACTCTGTTCGCGAAGGTAGAAGCGCGTGAGAATCTCCTTATCGCGCGACGGCAGTTCGTCCAAAACCTTGCGGATGATTTCCACCCTTTGCCGGAACATCGCCGCCTCTTCCGGGTTTCCACGAGGGTCGGCGATCCGCAGCGTGGCATCCATATCCATCTGTTCGCGGCGCGTGTGAACCGCTTTGTCGATGTGCGCCGCTACCTGCCGTCGGACCACAGTCCGAACGAAGCCCATAAGCCGTTGCGGTTCACGGAGTTCCCCTTTGCGGATCGCCTGAACAACAACAACAAAAGTGTCGTGAACCTTGTCATCGAGTTCCTGGGCGCCGAGTTGGCGACACAAAAAGAAGCGAATGCCCGTGGAAAACAAATGGTAGAGCTCGGCCATCCCATCGGTCTGCCCGGACTGAATCCGTTCGACAAGGTCCACCCACATCGCATACTCAGCAGCATCCTCTGCCTCACTGGCCGGTCCGGTCCGCAGACTCTCCTCCGGGTCAGTGTCGAAACCGGCAGGACTGGGGGACAAGGCACGGGTGACAGCATCGGACTTGGACCCACCGCCAACCACGTCCTCAAATGCAGGATTGTCCGCACCCCAGTTCGTTGCCAGAGGCTCGGAGTCGTTGCCGGCGCCGGTTTCTTCATCTCGCACTGTTGGCTCCGACATGGTTTCTCCGTCTCCCGGCAGCGGCTCGTCCATGACACGCAACGGCAGCGCGCTCGACGAGCTTGTTCTTGATCCGCCGAACGATCCATTGAACCGATCCTGAGACCCTGCGCCCACACCCGCCGCAGCGGCCTTTTGCCAGGAATGATTTCCCATTTAACGCTCTCCTCCAACCAGCGAGTACGAGGCCCAATAAAAAGGCCTGGCGCGCCAGCTCCCCGAATGTGCCGTCTCCGCTTGGCTCACGCGAAGCGCCTCCGCCGCGTCAGTGCGCGGAAACTGCTGGTAAAAGCGGGTGAATAT
>JBEBGM010000106.1:0-3288 GCA_040081455.1 Bryobacteraceae bacterium | reverse complement strand
GGGTGAGGGTGGCATTCACTTCGAGAACCACCTCGCGCCCGCCTTTGGCCAGGGCTACGAGTTCGTAGTGGTTCTCGGCGGGCCCGCCGGCGAGCCGGCGGTGGTAACGAGCCATCGCTTCGGCCCGGTAATCGGGATGTATCAGGGCGCCAAATGAAGTTCCGGCGAGTTCGGTAACCGTATATCCGAGAATTTTCGCCGCATGCGGATTGGCGAAAACGATTTTGTCACCTTCTAGCAGTCCAATGCCGACGCCGGCATTTTCCATTAGGGCATGGAGATTGTCGGAATATTGCGCCAGCTCGGCTTCGGCCCGCTTGCGTTCGGTGATATCGGCGAAGAACACCATGCTGGCCACGCGACCACCCCAGTAGGTGAGGGCGACGTGGAGGTCGATGGCCACAGCCCGCCCGCCCTTATCCATTAGGACGGCTTCAAAGTGCTGTTCGACCTGTTCGCCCGCCAGACGCCGGCGGTGGCGATCGACTGCCTGCATCCTGGCGTCCGAGGGAAAAAACTCTAAAAATTCGCGCCCACAGATTTCTTCGGCCTGACATCCCACAATGCTTGCGCCATAAGGGTTTATGAATACGATGTGAGGCCCCTCGATGATAACGATGCCGAGCGAGGCATTTTCCAAAAGGGCCTCGAGATTGTCGGAATACTGCGCCAGTTTGGCCTCGACCAGCCGGCGCGCGGTGATGTCGGAAAAGAACACCATGTTGGCGACGCGTCCGCCCCAGTGGGTGAGCGCGGCATGAATATCAAGGGTAGCGGCGCGACCATCCTTGACTGTTACGACGATTTCGTAGTGCTCTTCGATTTTTTCGCCCGCAAGGCGCCGACGGTAGCGCTCGAGGGCGAGCGCCCTGGAGTCGGGATGAACAATGTCGAGAAACGGGCGCCGGCGAAGTTCTTCGACCGAATACCCCAAAATGCGGGCGCCGTGGGGATTGGCGAAAATGATGTCGGGCCCTTCGAGGATGAAAATGCCCAGTGCGGCATTTTCCAATAACGCGCGAAGGTTTTCGTGGCTCTCGGTCAGTTCCCGAGTCTGTCGGGCATGGAGGGCGAGAATGCGCCAAATCGCGACGATCGGCGCGATCAGCACCAGACCTGCGAACAACGCCATGACTTCGACGAAGCGCCAGCGCGAATTGACTTCGACTCCTTCGTCATAGGGCAGACCAAGGTAGGCGCTGATCGGGCGTTCCAGCCACAACTCCCACACAAATGCAAGCGATACGACCACCAACGCCGATACCATGAACACGACGGCGGCCGATGCTCCGGGCGACGTCGCCACCCGGTCCGCAAGAAGCCGAACGGATCTGGCGAAATAGCCGAGCCCCTGCGTCTGCCCCGGGCGCAAGGCGCTCACGTCCGTATCTGCCGCCAGCCATTGGCGCACGTCGTCTCGCTGATTGTCGTCTGGCGTCATGGCCCGTCCGAATCCAAGGGAAAACGACGTCGCGCAGCATCCAGGTTTCCCCGCTCGGGGGGGGGCAGAACCCGCAATTTTAGAATCGCACTTTAAAGTATAGATTGGCGGCGTCAGAAATAGGCTGAAAACGGGATATATCCCAATGACGCGGCGCCCGTAGCTTGCAAATGTTTCCACTCTCCCGCTACTTCGCCGCGTGCGACGATTTGCGGTAGGCCTGGGGCGTAGAAAGAGCTTCGGATTGCGGGCCCTGCACAGAACCGGCGGTTGTGCCTATGCAGTCGTTGGCGTTTCGCTGCCGAGTTCGCGCAGGATCCGTACGTGGCTTCTCACCGTGCTGACATAGGTGTCGTAGCTGTTATAGGGCAGCCCGAATTCCTCGGCCGCGGCGCGGACGATGTTCCGAATGTCGGGATAGTGGGTGTGGCTGACATAGGGAAACAGGTGGTGCTCGATCTGGTAATTCAAACCGCCGGTGAACCAATTCAGCAGTCGATTGTCGGGGGCAAAGTTCACAGTCGTTCGCATCTGGTGTGCCGCCCATTCCTCGGCGATGGTCTCGGGACTGCCGGTGGGGACGGGGAAGTCGGCTTTCTCGATGGCGTGGGCGAGGTTGAAAATGAAGGCGATCAGCAGACTAAACAGGATGTGAAAGATGAGCATTCCCGCGATAACCCGCCATGCCGGCTGGAGCGCGAAGGGAAGGGCGATGAATACGGCGACATAAATCGCCTTACATCCCCAAAATTCGAGCTTCTCTTTTGTCGAGAGTGGCGGAATCGCCTGGTAGGGATTTATCCGCAGCGTGAAGTACTGCACGAAGTCCTTCACGAGCAGCCATTCGAGGCTCACAAAACAATAGAGGACGTAAAACCACCGGTGCTGGTTCCTGAACTTCGGTTCCCAAGGTTGGCGCGGGCTCAGCCGCAGATTGCCGCGCGTCTCGATGTCGTCGTCCCACCTGAATATGTTGGTGAACTGGTGATGGAGTACATTGTGTTTGTATCGCCAAAGATAACGGCTGACTCCCAGCACGCTACATGTCGCTCGGCTGAGGAAGTAGTTGACGCGCGGGTTGGCGGAAAAGGAATCGTGGACGGCATCGTGGAAGATGTTGAATCCGAGGGCGACGGCGGCGAGGGTAAAGGAAATGCAAAGCACGATCTGCGCCCAGCCCGATTGTACCGTAATGAGCAGGGCATAGGAGGCGACAAACCACACCCCGATAATCGCGGCTTTGCGCAGCAAGCGCGGATCATCGCGGCGGGCGCGGCCTGCGAAGTGCAGGTTCACGCGGTGGCGCACGGTGGCGAGGAATGGCCCCGCCCCAAATACGAGCCGCGAAGGTGAACGGTCAGACTCGGCGTTCATCGGCAGGTGAATCCGCTTTCGAGAATCGGCAAACGCGTCACACCGCGTTACAGCGGCGTCGATATGCGGGAATTCATCGGCAGTGGATGTCGACCAGCATCCCCAGAGATTTGGTCGAGTCCTGCCCGCCCGAGGTGAGAACGGCGCCCGAGGGCAGCAACGTGTATAAGCCGTCACAGTTTTGCACGCGTGCGCAAGCGTACGCAAGGCAATCCGGGCCGAAGGCTTCGTGTGGTTGTGCAGGCCGCCGACTCTAACGCATTGGTATCATTGAGGCGGCGGGTGCGGTCGTCGGTCGCGCGCACACTTCCCGGACTGCCGGCTTCGACTTGAATGAACCGTCACTCCCTCCCGCGCAGGGCCTTTTCCATGGTCGCGGCAACGGTCTCAAGAACCTTGAGGCGGGTATGGTTCTTGTCGTTGGCCGGGATCAGGTGCCACGGGGCGCTGGCGGTCGAGGTCCGACTGACCAT
>JBEBGM010000070.1:0-12335 GCA_040081455.1 Bryobacteraceae bacterium | reverse complement strand
CTCTAAAAGGGTAGTTTGGATTAGGCGCGACGGTAGCGCTTGAAAGCCGCAACCGCACCGAGGCCCGCGATCATCATCGCGTAGGTGGCCGGTTCCGGAACTCCCGTGGGATTCGCCGTCACCGCACCCGTCAGCGTCAGGCCCGTCGGACCGCCGATGGTTTGAACAACGAAGAGCAACGTATTGGTGCCCGCGTTCAAATTGCCGGCGTTCAGGCCGAAGGCGCCGGTGTTGGTCTGCGAACTGTAGCAGTTACCGCAAGCGCCGGTCGAGTAAATCTGGTTCGAGAGGTTGTTCAGGTAGACAGTGAGGTAATCGTCTACAAGGAAGCTCAGGCTCAGCGTAACGCCGCTGGTCTCATAGCCCGTCAGGTTGAAGGTCGTTGTGTAGGTGGTGCTGCCTGCAAAGCTATTGGTAGCGCGCGGGGGGTTGCCCTGATTCGCATTCGGACCGATCCAATTGGAGCCGACCACTGCGGTTCCCCATCCCGGACCTAAGGTCGTGACCACCGAGGCATTCGTCGGCGGCACCGATTCGCCTGTCGAATCCGTAGTGATGATCCACGTCGAATCCGTCGGCGTCAATAGAATCGTCGCACCGTGTGCGAACGTCGCACCGAACAGTAGCGCCCCGATCAATCCCAACTTCTTGCTCATAATTACGTTCCTCCTCCTAGACACATCCGAGCAGCTTCGATGTTTGATTGAGAATAGCATAAGGTGTACGGACGTGTCTAGCTCTAAGTTCTAAATTTTGCTCGGAGTTGCGACTAGTACCATCGCCTGGAGAGTTTCCCATTCCCCGGTGCCGCCGTAAGGCCACCTAGCCATGACATACTACATATATTCAGCAAGATACAGGTAATCGTCGATTTTTAAGCTCGGACAATGATAGTATGTGCCGAACCACTCAGGTACCCGTAAATGGACTAGCATTTTTTCCGGGGGATATGCCAGTCTCAGCTGAATGAGCCGATTCGTATGAGCGAGACGAACAAAGGACTAACGTCCAGTCCCGAACCGGAGCCACTGGTTTGGATCGTCTCGGCACGCGGTCCAGACCAACGTCCTGCGCAGTATGTGCCGGTTGCGAACCAAACCATCGTTGAGGTGGCCTACCTCCCGCCAGTTCCCAGTGCTCTCCTGGAGACGCGAGGGCCTGATCTCCACTCAGCGAAAAGTCTGAGCCATGGCTTGAGAACAACGACTCCCGCATTTCTCTACCACTCAGATGATCGCCTCGACGCCAATGCGGCGGAACTTGCCGCTCTCTCGGCGTGGAGCGGGCGTCCGGCCGCCCGCCTGCCCGACGGTTCCGTCGCCCTATCGAATGGAAACTTCGCCCATCCGAGAACGCTCGCGTCACTTGCGGAGGTTGCGGAGTTAGTCCCGGCAAAACAGGAGAAGCCCGCGCCATCAAACGTCCTGCTCCAGCATCTGGCGAACGCCGAGTTGTTGTCCTGGAGGTCCTGGCTGTTTCACCCGCTGCGTTCCGCTTCCCGCGCAATTCCCCTGCGAATCAAGCGGCAAATCAACCAGGTGACCGGCGCGGCGCTGTTTGACCTTTCTTTTTACGTACAGTTCCAACCGCAGTTCGTGCAACTGGAACAGCAGTCACCTGATGTCAACGCGGCATCGTTTGAGCCGCTGCGCTATTCGCCCAAATATTCCAGGGGAAAGCAACGCGTTTCCGTCATCATTCCGCAGCTCGGACCCGGTGGCGCGGAGGCGGTGCTGATAGACATCGTTTCTTCGCTCGACCGAGGACGCTGCGAAATTCTTCTTCTGGTGACGCAATCCGAAGATGACCGCTGGCGCTCCCGCTGGGCGGAACGGGTGGATCATATCTATGATTTGGCGCAAGCCGTTCCAGCTTCGCATATGACGGGTGCGCTCTTTTCAATCGTCACCAATTGGCAGTGTGACGTCGTCATTGTGCAAAACACTATGTATGGATACGCGGTCCTACCCGCCATCAAGCGCGCGCGCCCCGCCATTCAAACGGTCGATGTTGTTCACGCAATTGATGAGCAATGGAATCAGGTGGATTTGACCGCACCGTTCGCTTCCTCCCTTGATCTGCGGCTGACGTTGTCGTCAAAGGCGCAGTCCGCATTGCTCGCGACAGGCACGCCGGAAGGCCGCGTGAAGGTATTGCGCGCCTCCGTTCCGCTCGAACGATTCACGCCTGCCGCCGTTCGCAACGAAGCGCCGCGGCGCATTGTCTACGCGGGACGTCTGGACGCCTTCAAGCGGCCGCTGCTGCTGGTGGACATCGCCGCCCGACTCAGAGAGTTGAGAGGCAGCTTGGATTTCCAGTTCGCCATCGCCGGAGATGGGCCCGAAAAGGCCCGCTTCCGTGCAGCCATTCAAAAGCGGAAGCTTGGTCAAGCCTTCGATTTTCTGGGCCTGGTCGACGACCTCGCTCCTGTATATGCGGGAGCGGATGTCGTCATCCTGCCTTCCCGGACCGAGGGCCTGCCGCTGGTCATTCTGGAAGCGTTGGCTTCGGCTCGCCCCGTGGTGGCCTCAAACGTTGGCGACATTCCGGGCTTACTGGAATCGTGCGGCGTCGTCATTGAGCTTGCGCCCGGAGAAGTGGAGCGATACGCGGAAAGCCTAAACCGGCTGCTCAATGATCCTGAACTGCGCCGGTCTTTGGGCGACGCAGGCCGGCGAAAAGTCACCGCGGGACACGATCCTCAAATCGCGAGCCAACATTACAAAGAAATCCTGGAGCAACTGCTGCGGCGAGCGGGCAACAACGGGCGGGGCGAGAGGGAATAGGGATATTGGGCGGCAGCCGAAGCCGCCGCCCGAAAAGAAACTACGCGGCGCTCTTGGCGGCCGCCAGGGCTGCGTCGTAATCGGGGTGATCGCCCACTTCTTTCACGTACTCCGCGTGGCGGATGACGTTGTCCTTGTCCACGACGAAGATCGCGCGGCTCAGGATACGCAATTCCTTAATCAGCGTGCCGTAGGCTTCGCCGAAAGACGCCGTGCGGTGGTCGGAAACCATCTTCACGTGATCCACGCCGAAGGCACCGCACCAGCGCTTCTGGGCGAAGGGGAGATCCATGCTGAACGTGTAAATGCTGAGGTTCGGCAGCTTGCCCGCCTCTTCGTTGAAACGCTTGGTCTGCATATCGCAAACCGGCGTATCGAGCGAAGGCACCACGCTAAAAATGCGAATGCCATTGCCGGTGCCGGCCAGGGTCACCGGTTTCAAAGTGTTGTCGATGGCTTCGAACTCGGGGGCTTTCTCGCCCGCCTTCAGTTCAGGGCCAATAAGAGTCATCGGATTACCGCGAAGGGTGGTTGCGCCAAGTCTTTCCATGCCGATTATTCTAGCAATCCCGCCAACTCCGCGGCAGTGGTAACGGGCATTTTGCAGGCGAAATTTTCGCAAACGTAGACCGTCGCCGCCCCATTCACGCCAGGCATGGGACGCGAACATTCCTCCGCACGCATCACCACGGCCCCCGGCAGAAAATGACGCCGGATGGCCGCGAGCATTTCGGCATTGCTTGGACCGGCAAGCACAATCTCCACCGGCGTTCCCAAAGCGAATTGCAGCGCCACAAGCATCTGTGGCAATCCCGTTCCGGCTTCTTCGAGACGCGAGGAGAACGCGCGGAACACGCGCTCGGCCGATGCGCGGAAGTCCTCGCGATCCGTCATTCTCGCCAGGCGCAGCAACAGCATCACCATGGCCGAATTACCCGAGGGCTCGGCGCCATCGTAATCATCTTTCAATCGCAAGATTAAATCCGAATTTGCGGAATTAAAATAGCCGCCCTTCTCGCGATCTTCAAATAATTCCATGGCCCGCTCGGCCAGACGGACGGCAAAGGCGAAATCCCCGGATGCGAATGTCGTCTCGTAGAGATCCAGGAAGCCAAGGCCGCTGAAGGCGTAGTCATCCAGAACTCCTTCGCCCTGGGCCTCCCCCTCACGATAGCGGCGAATCAGCAACTGCGTGGCGTCGTTCCACAGATGACGGCGGACGAACGCGGCGGCCTCGGTGGCTGCCTGCTCATAGCGCGCCTCGCCCAAGACCTGCGCGGCTTTGGAAAACGCTGAAATCATCATTCCGTTCCATGCGGCCAGAACTTTGTCATCCCGCAAAGGGCGCGGGCGACTTGCGCGAATTTCCAACAACTTTTTCGCCGATGCTGCCAAAACCGCACGGCATTCGTCCACTGGTATTCCCGCATGCGCCGCCGTCTCGTCAACGGTGCGCGCCTGATAGAAAATGTTCCGGCCGCGGAACTCGCCATGTGGATCTTCTTCCACGTTGCCACTGCGGCCCACTCCATATCGATAGCCGAAAATCTCGGCGTCCTTCTCGCCCAGCGCCTCGTGCAGTTCTTCGTAGGACCAAATGTAGAAGGCGCCCTCGCCCTTTTCCTTCGGTTTCAAAGGATCGGCGGCGCTATCGGCATCCTCGGCCGAGTAAAACCCTCCGGCCGGATCGGTCATATCGCGCAGAACGTAGTCGAGGATATCCCGCGCCGCGGCAGCGTACTGGGCATCGCGAGTAATTTGAAATGTTTCCACGTAGGATGCCGCAAGCTGCGCCTGATCGTACAGCATCTTTTCGAAATGCGGCACGAACCAACGGGCGTCCACCGAATAGCGATGGAATCCGCCGCCGATCTGGTCGTTCATGCCGCCCTTCACCATTGCTTCAAGCGTCGCCTGCACCATTTCGAGCCCATCGGTCCGCCGATTCGCGGCGTGATGCCGGACCAGGAAGTTGTGGACGCTAGGGCGCGGAAATTTCGGCGCAGGACCGAAGCCGCCTAGGTCCGAATCGAAGGCGCGCCGAAATCCAAAGTACGCCCGCTCAAACACTTCCTTGCCGGGAATCTGTTTGCCGGCGTCCCCAAGGCTCCCGTACTCGGCGAGTTGCTGCATGGTCTTCGCCGACATGCCGTCAATCTTCGCGCGCTCATTCCGCCAAGCCTCGCTTAAGCGCTCGAGCACAACCTTGAACCCGGCCCGGCCCCAACGGTTGTCGGGAGGGAAGTATGTTCCGCCGAAGAATGGCTTTCGGTCCGGAGTCAGCCACACCGACATCGGCCATCCGCCCCCGCCTGTCGACGCCTGCACGAATAACATGTAGACGCGATCCACATCGGGGCGCTCTTCCCGGTCCACTTTAATTGAAACGAAATCGTTATTCAGTTGCGCGGCAATTTCTTCGCTCTCAAACGACTCGCGCTCCATCACGTGGCACCAGTGGCAGGTGGAGTAACCAATCGACAAAAATACGGGCTTGTCTTCCCGCTTGGCTCTTTCGAACGCTTCGTCACCCCACGGGTACCAGTCCACGGGGTTGTGGGCGTGCTGCAGCAGGTAGGGACTCTTCTCGTTGGCTAGGCGATTGGTAGGCATGTAAACCTCTAGTGTCGCGCGTCCACCGGTGAATCGCTAAGACAAAGCGCGGCAAGTCAAATTTCTGCTCAGAAAGCCGCGTTTTTACAAGCATCGGAGGGCGTATCGCACTGTAGTATAGCTATGAGGTTGACGCACTTCGACCGCATAGCGGATTGTGTGTCAACGGGCTGTACCAGCAAGGAGAACGCACTATGGCATCCGTAGAAAATCCGCCCGCCACGCCCGCGGCAGGCTCCCGCAGCAAACCGTTCACCGGCCAGGAATACCTGGAGAGTCTCCGCGACGGGCGCGAGATCTGGATTTACGGTGAGCGCGTCAAGGACGTCACCACCCACCCCGCGTTCCGTAACACCGCCCGAATGCTGGCGCGCCTCTACGACGCCCTGCACGATCCCAAACACCACAACGCGCTTTGCACGCCAACGGAGACCGGCAACGGCGGCTACACGCACAAATTCTTCAAAGCCCCGCGAAGTGCCGAGGAACTTTTGGGCGGACGCGACGCCATCGCCGAATGGGCGCGCATCACCTACGGCTTCATGGGCCGCAGCCCGGACTACAAGGCCGCGTTCCTGGCGACGCTCGGCGCAAACCCGGAGTTCTATCAACCGTTTGAAGCGAACGCGCGTCACTGGTACAAGAAGGTTCTTGAGGAAGTCACCTTCGTCAATCACGCGATTGTCAATCCCCCGGTAGACCGCAACAAACAGTTGGAGGAAGTCCGCGACGTGTATATGCACGTCGAAAAGGAAACCGACGCCGGGCTGATCATCAGCGGCGCCAAAGTGGTGGCGACAACATCTACGTTGACCCATTACAACTTCATCGCCAACAACGGCCTGTTGCCGATTAAGACAAAGGATTTCGCATTCGTCTGCATTGTGCCCAATGATTCGCCGGGCCTGAAGCTGTACTGCCGCCCTTCGTACGAGTACACCTCTACCGTCATGGGCAGTCCGTTCGACTACCCTCTGTCGAGCCGCCTGGACGAAAACGACTCCATCATTGTTTTTGACAAAGTCTTCGTTCCTTACGAAAACGTGTTCGCGTATGGCGATATCGACAAGGTCAACAACTTCTTCCCTCGCTCGGGCTTCCTGCCGCGTTTCATGTTCCACGGATGCACACGCCTTGCCGTGAAACTGGACTTCATCGCCGGTCTGTTGCTCAAAGGCGTGGAAGCCACCGGCTCCAAGGATTTTCGCGGCGTTCAGGCCGCGGTCGGCGAGGTACTCAGCTACCGCAACATGATCTGGGCCCTTTCCGAAGCAATGGCGCGCAAGACGACGCCGTGGACGCCCGGCCACGTTTCTCCCGATCTCGAAGCGGGCCTCGCTTATCGCGTCGCCGCGAATAATCTATTCACCAAGCTCCGCGAAATTGTCGAAAACGTTCTGGCCAGCGCACTCATCTATTTGCCGTCGCATGCCAACGATATGCGGATTCCCGAGATACGGCAGTATCTCGATCCCTACGTGCGTGGCTCCAATGGCTACGATGCCGAGAGCCGCATCAAATTGATGAAGTTGATTTGGGATGCGCTGGGGACGGAGTTCGGCGGGCGCCACAATCTCTACGAGCGCAACTACTTCGGCAACAACGAAAACATCCGCACTGAAGTCATCATGGCGGCCGAACACATGGGCGAGGCGCAAAAGCTGAAAGGCTTCGCCGAGCAGTGCATGGCGGAATACGACCTGGACGGCTGGACCGTGCCGGATCTCATCAATCCGGACGATTTCAGTGCCGTTATGAAGAAGGGGAAGTAGTCTGCTGCCGGTACAATCGGTGAAGAGGATATCGTGAGCCACCCCGCTTCACCGTTCGACCCCAGGCTGTTCCGCAACGCGCTGGGCCGCTTTGCCAGCGGCGTCACCATCGTGACCACGTATCACGAAGGCGCCACTTACGGAATGACGGCCAATGCGTTCATGTCCGTTTCCATGAGTCCGCCGCTGGTGCTGGTTTCCATCGACCATCGCGCGGCGATGCACACGCATCTGCCGAAATCGAAACGCTACGGAGTGAGCATACTCGCGGAAGGCCAACAGGCCCTCAGCAATCACTTTGCCGGCCGGAGCGTTGAAGGCTTTCAGGTTCCCTTTATCGAGCGCAAAGGTATGCCGCTGATTGAAGGCGCCGTCGCCTATTTCGTTGCGAACGTGGTGGATGAACACCTCGCGGGGGACCACACGCTGTACATCGGCGAGGTGGAACATTTCGAAGCTGTCGAGAGCAAACCTCTGCTGTTCTACGCAGGCGGCTACCAGCAATTGAATCCCCATTCCTGACAAACGCTGATGTGTCTCCAGCCCGCATTTTTGCGAGTGTTTTCATCAAAAACATCCTATTGACAAAAACATCTTTCAGGCGCATATATGAGCTAGAAGATGTCTCTGAAACGTACCGGCCGCGGATGGCCGGGCGGGTTGAAAGGAGGCCGGTTGGATAGTCCACCGAACCACCGAAAGGGCGGCAACGCCTGAGACGTTCCCCAGCATGCTGGGTTCACTAACGGCCGGAAACAAAGGCTGAATGCCTGGTGCGTAATGCACCGTTTGATGGCGCGATGTGACCCCTATGAGGACCGCCCGGCGGAACCGCCCTCTCGCATTTCCACAAGGCTTCTTCGTCGTCCTTTCTCTCGCCTTCCCAAACCGCTCGTCCCCCTTCTTTCGCTCCGTATTCCTCCTCCTGTTTGCGATGCGTTCCTTCCGTTGCTTTTGTTGATAGAATGACTCGCGTCCGGGACTGGAGGGGCGCCAGAGCCGACGCGGGGAGACGGAACGATGACACATCGCTCGATCATGACTACTTTGGCGGGCCTTGTCGCTGCCGCCGCGATGGCGCATGCGCAGACTGCAGCTCCGCCAAAACCAAGCGCGGATCCCTACGCGAACAATCCCGATGCGGGCAAGCTGCAATTTCCACTCGCCGCTCCCAGCGGCAAGGACAGCGGAGCCATCGTGACAGCACCCGCAAACGCTGTGAATCAGGGTCCATTCGATGCGGCGAAATGGAAATATGGTCCCGCGTGGACCGCACCGGCCAGTGCGAAGGTGTGGAATCCCGTGAAGGTCAAACTGATGGAAGGCGGCAAGGTTACCGGCGGGACCCTGTTTAGTTCCACCGATCCCGCCACGTATTGCGCCATGGCGAACGCCGGCTACGACTTCATTTGGACGGAAATGCAGCACGACGGTCGCGACTGGGAACAGGTGGCCCGCATGTGGCGGACTTGTCCCCATGCCAAAGCCGTTCCCGGGGTACGCGTCGCCTACGCCGATGAACGCGAGATTCAACATGCAACCGACGCAGGCGCTCTGGTGGTGGTGGTCCCCACGGTGGATACCGTGCAAGAGGCGATCGCCGCTCGCGATTGGACGTATTATCCGCCGCTCGGCAAACGCAGCAACGGCGGCGGCCAGGCGTTCCATCCCGATATGTGGGGCGGCGTACCGGGCGGCTACCGGCAGACGATTAACGACAACGTGGTACTCATCGTCATGATTGAGACACTTGAAGGCGTTAAGAACGCGGCGGAGATCGCCAAGGTTCCCGGCATTTCCGCCGTGTTCGCGGCAAGCGGCGATCTCGGAAACTTCTCCGGCTACGCGCAGGGCACGCCCGATTACGAACGCTTGATCAATGTAGTGCATGACGCGGCGATCAACGCGGGCAAACGGTTGTGTGGTCCGCTGGCTTGGCGCGACCGTCCGGACTTTACCTGTTTTCAGGCAGGTAGCGAAATCGCCGCCATCGCCCGGGGCGTCGCGCAGGAACTGGGGACGCTGGCGAACACGCAAGGAAAAGTGGAAGTCGGGCCACTCGTGAGACCGGCTGGGAAATAGAACGCATTCACCGGTGGGCAGCGCAAGAACAGATGCCCCGGGAAAAGAAAACGGCGGATGCCGAAGCACCCGCCGTGATTTCCCACTTTACGAACTGTGTTATTCCGCCAGCGAGTCTTCGCCCGGCTCCATTTCGCTGAGGCCGCCCGCATAGAGTGCGCGCGTCTCCTCGTCGTAGCCCGGCATCGCGTCCAGCGGCACCGCTTCCTGCTCGGCTGCCACTTCTTCTTCGATGTCCTCGCCCGCGATCTTCACGCCGCGATAGTAATCCATGCCGGTACCGGCAGGGATCAAGCGGCCCATGATCACGTTTTCCTTCAGACCGCGCAGGTTGTCGACCTTGCCGTTGATAGCGGCTTCGGTCAGCACGCGCGTGGTTTCCTGGAACGACGCCGCCGAGATGAACGAATCGGTGGAGAGCGAGGCTTTGGTGATACCCAGCAACACGGTCTTGCCGGCTGCCGGACGTCCACCCGCTTCGATCACGCGATTGTTCTCTTCGCGGAACTTGAACTTATCGACAACTTCTTCCGGTAGGAATTCGCTGTCGCCGATGTCCTCGATCTTGATCCAACGCATCATCTGGCGTGCGATCACTTCCAGATGCTTGTCGTTGATGTTGACACCCTGCAGACGGTAGACTTCCTGGATTTCATTCACCAGGTAGTTTTGCAGAGCCTTTTCGCCCATCACGGACATGATGTCGTGCGGATTGCGCGGACCGTCCATCAGCGGATCGCCGTGGCGGACGCGTTCGCCTTCCTGCACGTTGATATGAACGCCGCGCGGAATCGAGTATTCTTTCTGCTCGCCGTCGTCGCCCAAAATGTAGAGCTTGCGCATGCCCTTGGAAATCTCGCCGTAGCGCACAGTGCCGTCGATTTCCGTGATGACAGCCGTTTCACGCGGCTTACGGGCTTCGAACAACTCCACCACGCGGGGCAGACCGCCGGTGATGTCTTTGGTCTTGGTGGTCGCGCGCGGAATCTTCGCCAGCACGTCGCCGGCGTGGATTTCATCGCCGTCGGACACCATCAAGTGAGCGTGCATCGGCATGAGGTAACGTTTCTCGTCATGCTTGCCGCCACCCACTGGACGAACGAAGATCGCCGGAACGCGCTTTTCGTCGGTGGAATCCATCACCACCCACTGCGAGCGGCCCGTGATTTCGTCTACCTGCTCCTGCATCGTGACGCCGTCGGTCAGATCTTTGAAGTGAACCACGCCGCTGACTTCCGTCAGGATCGAGAACGTGTAAGGATCCCATTCGAGCAGAACGTCGTTGGCTTTCACCTTCGCGCCGTCGTCAAAATAAATCTTTGCGCCGTACACAACCTGATAGCGCTCTTTTTCGCGATCCTTGTCGTCGTGGATCGCGATGATGCCGTTGCGGTTCATGGCGATCAGTTCGCCCTTGGCGTTCTTGACCGTCACGATGTTGATGAACTTCACGCGGCCGTCCGACTTCGAATCCTGCTTGGATTGTTCCGCCGAACCCGTCGCCGCGCCGCCGATGTGGAACGTACGCATCGTCAGCTGCGTTCCCGGTTCTCCGATCGACTGCGCCGAGATAATACCCACCGCTTCGCCACGTTCCACCAACCGGCCGGTCGCCAGGTTACGGCCATAGCAAAGCTGGCAGACGCCGCGCTTCGATTCGCAGGTCAGCACGGAGCGGATCCGCACGCTTTCCTTGCCCGCAGCCTGAATGGCCGCGGCCAGGTCTTCGGTGATCACTTCGTTGACGCGAACAATGATGTTGCCTTCGTAATCGAGCTGATCTTCAAGCGCCACACGGCCCACAATACGGTCGCGCAACGGCTCGATGATTTCGCCCGATTCAATGATCGGCTCCACCATAATGCCTTCCGCCGTGCCGCAGTCGGTTTCAGTGACAATCACGTCCTGGGCCACATCGCAGAGGCGGCGCGTCAGGTAGCCCGAGTCAGCCGTCTTCAACGCGGTATCGGCCAAGCCCTTACGGGCGCCGTGCGTCGAAATGAAGTACTGCAACACGTTCAGGCCTTCGCGGAAGTTCGCCGTGATCGGCGTTTCGATGATTTCGCCCGAGGGCTTCGCCATCAAACCGCGCATACCGGACAACTGGCGGATCTGCTGTTTCGAACCGCGGGCGCCGGAGTCCGCCATGATGTAAATCGGATTGAGGTAACGGCCCGTGCGGTCGTCTTCCTCCATCGTTTTGAACATCTCTTCGGAGACGCGCTCGGTGACCTTTGACCAGATTTCGATGATCTTGTTGTACCGCTCGCCGTGCGTAATCGCGCCTTCCTGATACTGCGATTGCACTTCGATGACGGCCTTCTGCGCATCGCGCACCAAACCGGCCTTTTCGCCAGGGACGATCATATCGTCGATGCCGATGGAGATACCTGCGCGCGTCGCGTACAGGAAGCCCAGCTTCTTCACCTCGTCCAGCATGCCCACGGTCACGGTCAGGCCAAACTTCAGGTAGCAGTATTGCACCAACTGAGTGAGACCCTTTTTCTTGAGCAGGCCGTTGATGAACGGCATCTCATCGGGCAGCACGTCGTTGAGCAGCACGCGGCCCACCGTCGTTTCCATGTACTGCTTGTTGAACTCGATCGGTTCCGTGTGCATCAGGTTCTGGCTATCGAACGCCTTCACCAGATCGATCACCTTGCCGGTATAGCGCAGCTTGATCGGAGAGAGCGTTTCCACCTCGCCCATTTCGAGCGCGATCAGAACGTCGTCCACAGACGCAAACATGCGGCCTTCGCCCTTGGTCCCCGGACGCGCCTTGGTCAAGTAGTACAGACCAAGCACCATGTCCTGGGTGGGCACAGCAATCGGAGCGCCGTGCGCGGGCGAAAGAATATTGTTGGCCGAAAGCATCAGCGTTGATGCTTCAATCTGCGCTTCGGGCGACAGCGGAATGTGCACCGCCATCTGGTCGCCGTCGAAGTCGGCGTTGAACGCCGTACACGTCAGCGGGTGCAGCTTAATTGCCTTGCCTTCCACCAGCACCGGCTGGAACGCCTGGATACCCAAACGGTGCAGCGTTGGAGCGCGGTTCAGAAGGATCGGGTGATCCTTAATCACT
>JBEBGM010000105.1:0-3291 GCA_040081455.1 Bryobacteraceae bacterium | reverse complement strand
CGGCCGCAACGCGGTTGGCACTTTCGGCCGTCCGGGCGCGGGGCCAGCGATTTCGCTTTCCTTCATCCTGGTTGCCATCGCCTGCGGCTTCGCGGCGCTTTGTTATGCGGAACTCGCGTCGATGATTCCCGTTTCCGGCAGCGCCTACACCTACGCGTACGCAACCATGGGAGAAATTTTCGCCTGGATCATCGGTTGGGATTTGATCCTCGAATATGCCGCCGGCGATATGGCCGTCTCCGTCGGCTTCGGAGCATATTTTAACGATCTGCTCGAAAACGTCTTCGGCTTTCACCTGCCCCCGCAACTCGCCAATCCGATTTTTGTCGAAGGCCATCGCACCGGAGCGTGGTTCAACGTTCCGGCGTTTCTGCTCGTGATGCTTCTTACCTGGCTACTCGTGCGCGGTGTTCGCGAAAGTGCGAAGGCCAACGGCGTGATGGTGGCGATCAAAGTCGGAGTCATTCTCCTATTCGTCTTCGGCGCCGCCAGCGCTGTGGACACGCACAACTGGCAGCCCTTCATGCCGAACGGTGTCGGAGGCGTGCTCACCGGTGCGGCCATCGTGTTTTTCGCCTACATCGGCTTCGACGCCATCTCCACCGCCGCCGAAGAGACGAAGGATCCGCAGCGCAACATGCCGCGCGGCATCATGATCACACTGGCCGCCTGTGCTCTGCTCTATGCGAGCGTGGCTTTGGTACTCACGGGCATCGTGCCGTGGAACACGCTCAACAACGATGCGCCCGTCGCCAACGCGCTCAAGGCCGTAGGTTTGAACCGGCTTCGCTTCGTCGTAACCGTGGGCGCGCTGCTGGGCATGGTTAGTTCGGTACTCGTCGGCCAATACGGCCAAGGCCGCATCTGGTTCGCGATGTCGCGCGACAGGCTACTGCCGCGGTTCCTTTCCCGCGTTCATCCGAAGTACGAAACCCCTCACGTGGCAACGTGGGTGGCTGGAGTTTGCGTCGCGATTCCCGCAGGCGTTTGGGATATCGGTACGTTCGGGGATCTCACGAATATCGGAACGCTGGCAGCGTTTATCGTCGTCTCCATTGGCGTCATCATCCTACGCCGCACGCATCCTGAATTTCCTCGATCCTTCCGCGTGCCGTGGGTGCCCGTGCTTCCGGTACTCTCGATCCTGTGCTGCCTCGCACTGATGCTCAGCCTGCCGCTTGAAACCTGGGTGCGATTTGTCGGATGGCTGATCATCGGGCTTGCCATCTACTTCTTCTACGGACGCAAAAGGACCGTGGTTTGACCGGGTCCATTAGGGCGTGACGCGAAAACCAATCTGACGTTTTTTCCTGCGTGGAGGCTCCATCAATCGCCGAACCATAGTGTAGACCCCCGCGAGCTGCCGGCCATGTTCGTGCTGCTGCCGTTCGATAGCAGCTATTTTGTTTGCGAGGTCCTTGTGCGTACCCAGCATCTCGCGAAGTTTTACGAACGCGCGCACAATCAGCACATTCATCTGCACGGCACGTTCGCTGCTCAGCACCGAAGAAAGCATCACCACGCCATGCTCGGTGAAAACGTACGGAAGATAGCGCCTTCCGCCTCGGCCGTTTGAGGTACCAATCTGGCACCTCAAAGATTCGGCTTCCTCCTCCGACAGTTGAAACATGAAGTCTTCTGGAAACCGGACCACATTTCTGCGAACCGCCCGATTCAACGCCTTCGTCTCCACCTGGTAGAGATCCGCCAGATCGGAATCGAGCATCACTTTGGTGCCGCGGATCAGATAAATGCGCCGTTCAATCATTTCGACGGAAACCGGAAGGCGCTTAGCGACTGCGGTGTTTTTCTTCCTAGCCATACACTTAGGTACTGCGGAATCAGACGAATTTCTCGCAAGAGAAGCTTTGGGTGGCTAAAAGCATCACCTTGACAATGGGCGAATATAAGGCGAATATAGTGCGTGACGAACTTGGTCGGCATTGCGCGATTAGCCGCGCAAAGTCAACAACTTGAGGCGAAGAGGCGGGTGGACTATCTGGAACTCGCCACCCGGCGTTACATTTCGAAGTGCAACAGCCCCCGGATGCCGTTCCGGTGGATGATCAACCCGTACCGTGGCTGCGAATTTGGCTGCAAGTATTGCTATGCCCGCTATACGCACGAGTTCATGGAACTGCGCGATCCCGCCGACTTCGAGCGCCGGATTTTCGTCAAACAGTTCGATGTCCGCGCGTTCCGGCGGGAGCTCGCGAAACTACCGGTGGGAGAATCGGTCGCCATCGGTACCGCAACCGATCCCTATCAGCCGGCTGAGCGCCGCTACCGGCTGACTCGCGCGATGCTCGAAGAGTTTGCGAGAACCTCGGGCTTGCACGTCGGTTTGGTTACGAAATCAAACCTGGTCGCGCGCGACATCGATGTTTTGAGGGAAGTCGCACGGCGTCATCTTCTCACCGTGGTGATCACGATCACAACTCTCGACACCGCACTGGCACGTCTGCTGGAACCAATGGCGCCCCGGCCGGATTTGCGTCTGGCCGCTGTGCGTAAACTCTCGGCCGCAGGCATCCGAGTCGCCGTAAACTGTTGCCCGATCTTGCCCCTACTCAATGACAGCGACACATCCCTCGACGCGGTCGCCAAAGCCGCGGCCACGGCCGGAGCGAAATCTCTTGGAACAAATGTTGTTTATCTGAAAGATTGCGCGAAGGCTGTCTTCCTTCCCTTCCTTGATGAACACTTTCCGCCCTTAGCAAGAAGATATCGCGAACGGTTCACCAACGCCGCGTATCTCAAGGGCGCCTACCCTGAGATGATTCACGAACGGGCACATCGCATTCGCCGCCGCTATGGACTGGATCATCAGGGTGACGACCGGCAATTGCCCGATTTGTGGCCCAATACGAAAGCCCCAGCTGCTGCCGAAAATCCGCAAATGACGCTATTCTCGTTGGAGGATGCCGACGCCGCCCAGTGATGTTTTGCAGCACGAGGAGTTCATGCGGCAGGCGCTGGAACTCGCGAGGGAAGCCGAAGCCGCCGGCGAAGTTCCCGTAGGAGCAGTGATCGTAGTCGACGGCAAAATCATCGGCCGCGGCCGTAACTCACCCATCTCGGCCAGCGATCCAACCGCGCACGCCGAAATCCTCGCCCTACGAGAAGCGGGGCGCGCCATCGGCAACTATCGCATCGAAGGCGCAACGCTCTACGCTACGCTCGAACCCTGCGTAATGTGCGCAGGTGCATTGGTCTCCGCGCGGATCGCCAACCTTGTATTCGCCGCGCGGGATCTGCGCTTTGGCGGCGTCCGAAGCACATTCCACATCG
>JBEBGM010000038.1:0-42726 GCA_040081455.1 Bryobacteraceae bacterium | reverse complement strand
GGCGCTCAATACATAAGGGACCGTTCGTGGATGACCACCTGATGAAAAAGGTGGATGACATGAATGCCAAGAATGAGAAGAAGGTCGTCAAGACCTGGTCGCGGCGATCGACGATTCTACCTGAGTTCATCGGACACACGCTCGGGGTGCATAACGGCAAGAAGTTCATCCCCGTGTATGTGACCGAAAACATGGTGGGCCACAAGCTCGGCGAGTTCTCGCCCACGCGGACATTCAAGGGACACCAGGCAAAGACGGCAGCCGAGAAATCGGGCAAGCCGGCGTAGAGAAAGCGGCCATTGGCCAGTAGGTGAGAGATTATGCAAGCTAAGGCAGAAGCTCGGTACATTCGGACGTCGCCGCAGAAGGCGCGGTTGGTCATTGACCTGATCCGCGGCCAGAAAGCGGGCGAGGCGATTCACATCCTGCGAGCCACGAACAAGCGCATTGCGCCGTCGATAGAGAAGGTGCTGCGGTCGGCCATCGCCAACGCGGAAAACCGTTCGAATGACGTCGATGTGGACAAGCTGTTTGTGACCGAAGCCTACGTGAATGAGGGGCCGCGCATGAAGCGCGTGCGCCCTGCGCCTATGGGCCGGGCGTATCGTTACCAGCGGCGGTTGGCGCACATTGTCGTCAAAGTTGGAGATAAGAATTAATGGGACAGAAAACACATCCCTACGGGTTCCGTTTGGGAGTCACCAAGACTTGGCGGTCGCGGTGGTTCGCCAAGCAGGACTACGCGAAGCTTCTGCGCGAAGACCTCGAGCTGAAGGAATCGCTGCGTGAGCGCCTGAAGGCTGCCGGCGTCAGTTCGATCGAAGTCGATCGCCCGGGCAACAAGCTCCGCATCACGATCCAGACGTCGCGTCCCGGAATCATCATCGGTCGCAAGGGCGCCGAAATCGAAAAGCTGAAGGGCGACCTGGCGAAGTCCACCGGCCGCGAAGTGTTCATCGATATCCAGGAAGTACATAAGCCTGAGCTTGACGCACAGCTTGTGTCGGAGTCGATTGCGCTCCAGCTTGAAAAGCGCGTGGCATTCCGCCGCGCGATGCGTAAGGCGGTTGATTCGGCTCTGCGTTTCGGCTGCAAAGGCATCAAAGTCCGGGTGTCGGGCCGCTTGAACGGTGCTGAAATCGCGCGCACGGAATGGTATCTGCAGGGTCAACTACCGCTGCACACGCTGCGGGCCGATATCGACTACGGATTCAGCCAGGCTTACACCACTTACGGTGTGATCGGCATCAAGTGCTGGGTTTACAAGGGCGAGATTTTGCCGGGCGGTTTCCGTCCGAACCTCAAGAACGAACCGGAGCCGCGCCGTGCGCCGCGTCCGGACCGCAGGGATCGGGATCGTGGTCCTCGCGGTGACCGTGGGGATCGCGGAGAGCGTGGCGCTGTTCAAGCTGCCCCGGTCGCCGCGCCGGTACGCACCGCCCCCATTCTTCCGCCGATGTCCTCACCCGTGCAGTCGTTCCAGCCGGAAACCGAGGGCGCCGCTGAAGGCGGTGAAGGGAGCAAGGAATAAGCCATGTTGATGCCAAAGAAGGTCAAGTACCGCAAGCAGCAGCGCGGGCGCATGACAGGTAAGTCGTGGCGCGGTTCCTCGCTTGCTTTCGGCGACTACGGTTTGAAGGTCATGTCGTGCGGTTGGATCACCGACCGCCAAATTGAAGCGGCTCGCGTGGCGATGACGCGTTCGATCAAGCGCGGCGGCAAAGTCTGGATCCGCTTGTTCCCCGACAAGCCGATCACCAAGAAGCCGGCCGAAACCCGTATGGGTAAGGGCAAGGGCGCGCCTGACCAGTGGGTGGCGGTTGTCCGGCCCGGAAAGATTTTGTTTGAGATGGAAGGCGTGGCGAGAGATGTCGCTGCCGAGGCAATGCGTCTGGCGGCTTCGAAGCTCCCACTGCCCACCAAGCTGGTGGTTCGCGAAGGCGGCGAGTAAGTCGCCGGTAGGGAAAACACATGAAGGAAAACGCGGATAAAGCAAGAGCGCTTGATGCAACGGAACTCGGAAAACAGCTTCGCGAAGGCGAAGAGCAGATGTTCCGTCTGCGCTTCCAGATGTCGATGGGTCAAAACGACGGGCTGAAGAAGCTGCGTTCGTTGCGCAAGGAACGCGCCCGAATGTTGACGGTGCAGCGCGAACGTGAACTGGGCGCCTCGGCGGCGCCTGTGGCTGCCAAGCCAGCCAAGCGCGGGAAAAAAGGATAACGGACGGCCATGGCGGAAACGAAAACCAGCAACAAGAACGAAAAGGTCGGATCGGTTGTCTCGAACAAGATGGCGAAAACCATCGTGGTTGAGGTGACACGCCGCGTGCCGCACCCCATCTACAAGCGAATCGTCACGAAACGCAAGAAGTTCTATGCGCATGACGAGCAGGGTCAGGCGAACGTCGGCGATGTGGTGCGCATTGTGGAATGCCGCCCCATGAGCAAGCTGAAGCGCTGGGTGCTGGGCGATGTGGTCCGCAAGGCGGTTCAGGTGACGACGGATTTGAGCTCGATCGGTATTCAGACGGGTCCCGAGAAACGGGTCACGAACAAAAAGAAGCCGGCGTCGAAGTAAAGATTCGGTCAAAGTAAAGGGTTCGAAAGACTCTGGCGCGGATGGAGCGCCAGACTGAGGAGAAGCGATTATGATCGGGATGCGGACAATTCTCGAGGTAGCCGATAACAGTGGCGCGCGCCGTTTGCAGTGCATTGCGCCGCGCGGCGGCGACCTCGGTTTGCGCGCGGGTTTAGGCGACGTGATCACCGCGAGCGTGAAGGAAGCCGCGCCGGATTCGGCGATTAAAAAGGGCAAAGTGGTGCGCTGCGTCGTGGTTCGCATGCGTAAGGAAACGCGCCGCAAGGATGGCACGTATATCCGGTTCGATACGAACGCGGCGGTGTTGATCAATGAAATCGGCGAGCCGGTGGGTACGCGCGTGTTCGGTCCGGTGGCCCGCGAGTTGCGCGACAAACGATTCATGAAGATTGTTTCGCTCGCCCCCGAGGTGATTTAAGCGTATGGCAAAGAGAATTCCGCAGCGGCATCAGAACGAACCCCGGGTGAAGATCAAAACCCGCTTGAAGAAAGACGACACCGTGAAGGTGATCGCCGGCCGCGATAAAGGCAAGACGGGCCGGGTGCTCCAGATCGATACCGAAAAGGGCAGGGTCTTGGTGGAAGGCGTCAGCATGGTAAAGCGCCACACGCGTCCGAATCCGCAACGCCAGATCAAAGGCGGCATCGCCGAGCGCGAAAGCTCAATTGCGATCTCGAACGTCATGGTTGTGACATCGGGCGGCGTGGCGACGCGCGTTGGTTATCGGGTGGATGGATCGACGCGGGTCCGCGTGGCGAAAAAGGGCGGCGAGATTCTCGACAAGAAGTAAGCGCGAGCAACGAAGTAAGCGCAAGGGATAGAAGCAGGGCATTATGGCGGCACGGCTCAAAGAACATTACCTAAAGCAAGTAATTCCGACATTGACCAAGGAGTTCAGCTATTCGAACCCCATGGCGGTACCGAAGATCCAAAAAATTTCACTCAACATCGGCATGGGTGAAGCAACGCAGAACGCGAAGCTGATCGATAGTGCGGTGAACGAGTTGACCGCCATCGTTGGTCAAAAGCCGGTGGTGACGAAGGCGCGCAAATCAATCGCGGCGTTCAAACTCCGCGAGAACATGCCGATCGGCTGCGCGGTGACGCTGCGCGGTGACCGAATGTATGAGTTCCTCGACCGCCTTGTCAACGTGGCGCTGCCCCGCGTGCGCGATTTCCGCGGAGTCTCTTCGAAGTCGTTTGACGGCCGCGGCAACTACACGCTTGGCTTGAAGGATCAATTGATTTTCCCGGAGATCGACTACAACAAGGTCGAGAAAACCAAGGGCATGAACATTTGCATCACGACGACGGCAAAGACTGACGCCGAAGGGATGGCTCTGCTGAAGCACCTCGGCATGCCGTTCACCAAGTAGTAGGGTTGACGCAAACAGGTTAGAAGCAAATAAGGAATACGAATGGCGACCACCGCGAAGATTGCACGAGATAACAAACTGGCCGTAGCCAAGGCTGCGAAGAAACCCAAGCTCGCCTGCCGGCACCGCAACCGTTGCTTCCGCTGCGGCCGGCCGCGTGGATTTATCAGCAAGTTTAAGTTGTGCCGCATCTGCTTCCGTGATCTGGCGCTTGCCGGTGAAGTTCCCGGCGTGATCAAGGCCAGCTGGTAGTTCAGCTGAGGAAACCGATCAGGAATTGATGCAGGAGGAAGACCAGGAATGACGACATCCGATCCCATCGCCGACATGCTGACCCGTATCCGCAACGGGCTGGCGGCTGGCCACCCAAAAGTGGACGTGCCGGCGTCGCGGCTGAAAACGGACATCGCGAAGATTTTGAAGGATGAAGGCTACATCGCCAACTACAAGCTGACCGAGGAAGGTTCGCGCAAGTCGATCCGTATCTACCTGAAGTACACAGTAGGCAACGTACCGGCGATTTCGCGGATTGAACGGGTGTCGCGTCCCGGTTGCCGTGTGTACGTCGGCTCGAAGACCGTGCCTCGCGTGCTGGGTGGCTTGGGTGTGAACATCCTAACCACGCCGCGCGGTGTAATGACGGGTTCGGCGGCGCGCAAAGAAGGCGTCGGCGGCGAAGTTCTGTGCCACGTTTGGTAGCGCCAGTCTGTAACGGAGAGAAGAGTTTATGTCTCGAGTAGGAAAAAAGCCGATTCCGCTGCCGAAGGGTGTGAAGATCACCGTGGGCGACGGATTGCTGATTGAAGGCCCCAAGGGCAAGCAGACCGTCCCGCTACCGGCCGGAATCACGTTGACGCAAAAAGATGGCGTCGCGGAATTCCAGCGCGATGGCGACGATAAGGCCGCGCTGCATGGTTTGACGCGCGCTCTCACTGCCAACGCAGTGCAGGGTGTTTCGACGGGCTTCACGCGCGAACTGCAGTTGTTCGGCGTCGGCTACCGCTGCGAAGTGAAGGGCCGGATCGCGCAGTTTAGCGTCGGCTACTCGCACCCGATTGAGTTTTACCTGCCGGATGGAATCGACATGAAGGTCGACAAGCCGGCGAACAACCTGACGCCGCTCATCCTGACAGGTGGCGACCGCCAGATGCTCGGTCAAGTGGCCGCGAAGATGCGCGCGCTGCGTCCGCCGGATCCATACAAGAACAAGGGTATCCGGTATGCGAACGAAGTGCTGCGCAAGAAGGCCGGCAAGACGGGCGCCTCGAAGTAGTCGGGGTAGGAACGAAGAAAGGATTGGGCAGCTAAAACATGCCACGGGATTCGAAAGACCAAATCCGGCAACGCATTCACAAGCGCATTCGCCGCCGCGTGAACGGCACGAGCGAGCGCCCGCGTCTGGCCGTGTTTCGCAGCGTGAAGCACATCTATGCGCAGGTGATCGACGACTCGAGGAGCCACACGGTGGCCGCGGCTTCATCCGCCGAAAAGGGAACTCCGGTGGGCAGTTCGGGCGGCAACGTCGCCGGCGCCAAAGCGATTGGCAAGATGGTGGCCGAGCGCGCGAAGGAAAAAGGCATCAAGTCCGTTGTTTTCGATCGCGGCGGCTATCAGTATCACGGCCGCGTGAAGGCGCTCGCCGACGCGGCACGTGAAGCGGGATTAGAGTTTTAAGCGCAGGTAGCGGAAAAAGGAACTATGTCGACAACTACAGCGAAGCGGATCGATGCCAACAGCCTGAGCCTCAAGGAGCAGGTGGTTTCGATCAACCGCGTGACGAAGGTGGTCAAGGGCGGTAAGAACATGAGCTTCTCGGCTCTGGTGGTCGTGGGCGACCCCAGCGCCAAGATCGTCGGCTACGGCACCGGCAAGGCGAAAGAAGTGCCGGCAGCAATTAAAAAGGGTATTGAATCGGCCAAGAAGAATCTGCGTAAGGTGCACGTCCTGGCGACCACGATTCAGCATCCCGTGCTTGGTGAGTTCGGCAGCGGTCGTGTGCTGTTGAAGCCGGCTCCTGAGGGAACTGGCGTCATCGCCGGTGGCCCGGTGCGCGCTGTGATTCAAGCCGTGGGTATCCCCAACGTGCTGACGAAGTCGATTGGTTCGCACAATCCGCACAATGTCGTGAAGGCGACCATCGATGCGCTCGAGCAGCTTCGCGACAAAGCGGAGATGGCGGAGTTACGTGGTTTGCCGGTGGATAGGCTTCGATAAGATACGCCAGGGTATAGGAAAGCAAGGAAATACAATGCCGGGAACGATCAAAATTAAACTGGTGCGCAGCCCGATCTGCACGCCGGAAAAGCACAAGGTCATCGTCAGGGCGCTTGGCTTGAAAAAGATGAATCGCGTTGTGGAGCGTCCGGACACGCCAGCCTTCCGGGGCATGGTGAAGAAGGTTCCGCATCTGTTGCAAATCGTCGACTAACACGGAAAAACGAAGCGCGGAAAAAGGTTAACGAAATGAACCTCAGTCAATTACGGCCGCCGAAGGGCCAAAAACACAAACAGCAGCGCGTCGGCCAAGGCATGGGCACCGGCCGCGGTAAGTTCTCGGGCCGCGGCGCGAAGGGCGCAAAGTCAATCTCCGGTTACTCCCGCATGCGCGGTTTTGAAGGCGGCCAGATGCCGCTGCACCGCCGTTTGCCGAAGCGTGGTTTCAATAACATCTTCCGCAAGGAATACGCGATCGTGAACGTGGCTGCGCTTGAAGCGCTCGAAGGCAGCAGCTTCGATCCGCAGTCGCTGCTTGAAGCGGGCGTGATCCACAAAATCAAAGACGGGCTCAAGATTCTTGGTTCGGGCGACCTCAAGCGCAAAATCACCGTGAAGGCGCATGTGTTCTCGAAGTCGGCGTTGGATAAAATTCAGGCCGCCGGTGGCACTGCCGAAGTTCTCGTGAAGCAGCCGGCCCAGCCGGAGTAGGCATTCGGAGCAAACATCCATGAAGTTCCTGGAAGCCATTACCAATGTGTTCCGTGTCCCGGATCTGCGCAAGCGGCTCCTGTTCGCGCTCGGTCTGTTGGCGGTCTACCGTCTGGGCGGGCACATTCCTACGCCTGGCATCGACACCAACCGGCTGGAAGAGTTCTTCCGTCAGAACTCCGGTACATTGTTCGGCTTCCTTGACCTGTTCAGCGGTGGAACGTTCCGGCGTCTGACGATCTTCGCTCTGGGCATCATGCCCTACATTACGGCGTCGATCATTCTTCAGTTGCTAACGGTTGTAGTTCCGACGCTTGAAAAGCTCCAAAAAGAAGGCGAGCTCGGCCGCCGCAAGATCACCCAGTGGACCCGTTACCTGACCGTGATGCTGGCGCTGATTCAGTCCTTTGGCATTGCGACGGCACTGCAGAGTGCGCAACAGGGTTTTGTTACCAGTCCGGGTGTCGGCTTCATTTTGATGACGATGCTCAGCCTGACCACCGGCACTGCATTCATCATGTGGTTGGGCGAACAAATCACAGAGCGCGGCATCGGCAACGGCATGTCGCTGATCATCTTCACCGGCATCGTTGTTGGGCTGCCGAATGCAATCTTCGAAATGTGGACGAAAGTTTCCACGGGTGATTGGAATCTGCTACAGGTGATCATCATTCTGTTGATGATGATTGCGGTGGTTGGCTTCATTGTTCTGGTGGAACGTGGTGAGCGCCGTATTCCGGTGCAATATGCCAAGCGCGTGATTGGACGCCGGATGATGGGCGGCCAGTCAACGCATCTTCCCTTAAAAGTTAACGCCGGCGGCGTCATTCCGGTGATCTTCGCGAGCTCGCTGCTCGCCTTCCCGCAAACGCTGACCACCGTGCAATGGGTGAAGGATTCACCCGTGCTGAGCAACATGCTCGCCTCTATCGCCGGTTCCACTCCACTTTATTATTTGCTGTACACCGCGCTGATCATATTTTTCTGCTTCTTCTACGTGTCCATTATTTTCAATCCGAACGAAGCGGCCGATAACATGCGCAAGTACGGCGGGTTCATTCCGGGTATCCGCCCGGGCAAGAACACCGCCGACTACATGAACAAAATTTTGACCAAGATCACTGTTGTGGGTGGCCTGTATCTGTCGATTCTGTCGCTGCTGCCGCAGATCATGATCTCTGGTATCAAGCTGCAGCGGCTGCCGGGCATCGGTAACTGGATTGACGCAGCGTTCCCGCGCTGGCTGCTGGACGGCCTCGGGGTGAACTTCTACTTCGGCGGCACCAGCTTGCTGATCGTCGTCGGCGTGGCGATGGACACGGTGAACCAGATTGAGGCGCAGCTGATCATGCGCCATTACGAAGGATTTACGCCGCGTGCGGGCCGGATTCGCGGGCGCCGTAGCAGCGTGTGATAGTTTTTACCGCGCAAGCAGGACTGGCGCGATATAACGGGTTGGCGTACTTCGCTGATCCGGAATACCACAGTGGACGGCCTACCAGGCCGTACGCAAGGAAAGGAATGGCGCTGAGCTGCCTTTACCGGGAGCTCAAGTCATACGCCGCATCAAAGAGGCGTATGGAGCAAAGCGTCGAAACCGCGGATTCATGGCTCAGCTTTGTTTGATTTTGTTCGGTGCCCCAGGTTCGGGCAAGGGAACTCAGGCGAAGTTGTTACAGAAGACGATGGGGTTGCCCCAGATCTCGACCGGAGACATGCTCCGGGAAAGCGTTGAACGGGGCGATGACCTGGGTGAAGAGATTCGGGCGATTTTAAAGTCTGGCGCCTTGGTCTCGGATGAAATGGTGAACGCGTTAGTCGAGGAACGGATCACCCGCCCCGATTGCGAAAAAGGTTTTATCCTGGACGGCTACCCGCGTACGGTGGCGCAGGCCGGCAACGTCGATACCCTCTTGAATGCCAAGGGAATCCGTTCCGTGGTGGTCCATCTGAAAGTGGACTACAATGTTATTGTGGCAAGGCTTGCGGAACGCAGGCTCTGCTCGGTCTGTGGTGCCCTGTACGGGATCGCTCCCGGGGCGAGTGTACCGCCTTCGGTTTGCAGCCTGGACGGCAGCAAACTGGTGGTACGGGAAGATGACCGCCCGGAAGTAGTGACGCAAAGATTGAAAGCGTACGACCTGAAGACGGCACCGGTTCTGGAGTACTTCCGGAGGGCCGGTTATCTGTGTCTGGATGTGGATGGTAACGCTGTGGGCGGACCGGATGTGGTGGCTGCGGGAATCCGCAGTCGGTTGACGGAAGCCGTCGGTGCTGGTGTTGCGGGATGATTGTCCGGAAGAGTTCTTCCGAGCTCGAAAAAATGCGGGCTGCGGGTTTGTTGGTTTACCGGATCCTCCATACGTTGAAAGGTATGGTGGCGGATGGCGTATCGACCTACGACCTGGAGGTCGCGGCCGAGAAAATGATGAACGAGGCGGGTGCGCGATCAGCTTTCAAGGGCTATCCAAATCCGTCAAGTGGGACGAGGTTTCCGTTTGTGTTGTGCACCTCGGTGAATGAAGAAATCGTTCACGGAATGCCTTCCGAAAAACGGGTTTTGCGTAAGGGTGATGTGGTTTCGATTGACACTGGTGTCCAGTTGAACGGTTACTACGCGGATTCGGCAGTGACGGTTCCCGTCAGTGAGATTTCGGAAGAAGCAAACCGCCTGTTGAAGGTGACGGAAGAATCGCTGGAGTTGGCGATTCAACAGGCGAAGCCGGGAAACCGGTTGTTTGATATTTGCGGGACGGTGGAGCGGCACGTGGAATCAGCCGGTTTTTCCATCGTCCGGGAGTTTGTGGGCCACGGCATCGGCACGCAGATGCACGAAGAGCCGCAGATTCCGAACTATATAGATCGCCGGAATGAAAATCCGCGATTGAAAGAAGGAATGGTTCTGGCGATTGAGCCGATGGTGAACGCCGGAGCGCCAGGCAGCCGCGTGAAGTCTGATAAATGGACCGCGGTGACCGAAGACGGGAAGTATTCGGCCCATTTCGAGCACACGGTTGCCGTGACTGCCGATGGGCCTTGGGTTCTGACCCGGCCGTGACGGAAGCAGGCGGCGGGAAGAGCGCGAGCGAGGAAGCCGTGGTGATCGACCAACTTCCCAGCGCCGGGTTCCGCTTGAAACTGGCGGATGAGGGAATTGTGATTGCCCACCTCGCCGGTGCGAGTGTCCGGAATTTTGAGCGGTTGCGTCCTGGTGACCGGGTGCGCGTCGAACTTTCGCCGCATGACCGGACCCGGGGTAGGATTACGGAGCTGCTGAAGTAGCGGCGTACGAGGGTTTATGAAAGTAAGAGCATCGGTTAAGAAGATGTGCGACAAGTGCAAGATCGTTCACCGCGAGGGCGTGGTGCGCGTGATCTGCGCGAACCCCAAGCATAAGCAGCGGCAGGGTTAAAAAAAGATTAGACGCGCCCAAGGCAATTGTCGCGGGGCGCGGTGAAAAGAAGGGAGCGCGCGGAACACTATCGCGCGCGGTTGATAGGAATACATGGCTCGACTAGCAGGCGTTGACTTACCAGCGAAGAAACGGACCGAAATCGGTCTGACTTACATCTACGGCATCGGCCGCACCCGGAGCAAGTCGCTCTGTCACCGTGCCGGAATCGATCCGGAGAAGAAGATTGCCGATCTCACGGAAGACGAGGTGAACCGGGTCCGTCAGATCCTCGAGTCCGAAGGTTCGGTGGAAGGTGATCTCCGCAAGGAATTGTCGCTGAACATCAAGCGCCTGATCGAGATGGGCTCTTATCGCGGCCTGCGTCACCGCCGTGGCTTGCCGGCCCGCGGCCAACGCACGCACACCAACGCACGCACCCGTAAGGGTCCGCGCCGTGGCACCGTGGCGAACAAAAAGAAGGCGACGGCCAAGACCTAAGGATCAGGGAACGGATAACGACTCATGGCGACGAAGGCTCCAGCAAAAGGCAAGAAGAAGACATTCAAGAAGAAGGAAAAGAAGAATGTGCCCGTGGGCGTGGTCCACGTCCAGGCGTCCTTCAACAACACGATCATCACGATCACCGATCCGATGGGCAACGTGCTCTCGTGGTCGAGCTCGGGTTCGCTTGGCTTCCGCGGTTCGCGCAAGGGCACTCCCTTCGCCGCGCAGCAGGCCTCGTTGACCGCGGCAAACAAGGCCAAGGAATCCGGCCTGCGCACGGTGAACGTTTCGGTATCGGGCCCTGGGGCCGGACGCGAGTCGGCAGTTCGTGCTCTCTCCACCGCCGGTCTCGAAGTTCGGACCATCAAGGACCGTACGCCGATTCCGCACAACGGTTGCCGTCCGCCGAAGAAGCGCCGCGTCTGATTTTGGGTCCAAACCGTCCCGGGAATCCCTGGGATAGGTTCGTGTTCTTTTGCGGCTACAGTAGTAAGAGTGAGTTTGCAGTGTAGTAGAAACTGAGTAAAGCAGGACGAAGAGCGCTTGGCGCTCGTAAACTGCACCTAACTTGAAAGGAATGGTCTGGCCATGATGTCCAGACCACTTTGGGAGGTTCGATTTGGCTCGTTATATTGGTCCCGTCTGCCGGCAGTGCCGGCGTGAGGGCATGAAGTTGTTCCTGAAGGGCGAACGCTGCCACACGGAAAAGTGCGCTGTTGAGAAGCGCAACTTCGCTCCTGGCCAGCACGGCAAGGACCGCAAGCCGAAGATTGTCGGCTACGGTTTGCAGCTTCGCGAAAAGCAGAAAGCCCGCCGTTATTACCAGTTGCTTGAAGGGCAGTTCCGCAACCTGTTTGAAAAAGCCAGCGGCATGAAGGGCATCACCGGCGAAAACATGTTGAACATGCTCGAACGCCGCCTGGATAACACCGTTTACCGCATTGGTTTCGGCACTTCGCGCGCGCAGGCCCGTCAGTTGGTTCGCCACGGTCACATCCTGGTGAACGGCAAGCGTGTCGACATTCCTTCATTTGTCGTGAAACCGAATGACGTGCTGGAAATTGTCGAAGGCAGCAAGAAAAACCCGACCATCCTGCATGCGCTTGAAGCTACCGCGCACGCCCCTAGTCCGAACTGGCTCGAAGTCGATCGCGAAAACCTGAAGGCGCGCGTCATTGCCCAGGCGAAGCGTGAAGACCTCGTGCAGATCCAGTTGAACGAACAGCTCATCGTCGAGCTTTATTCTAAGTAGCCGTTTCGAAGGAGCCTACACGATATGTTTAAAGGATTCCAGAAACCCAAGCGACTTGTCGCGAACACGGAAACGCTCAACGACCGCTACGGAATGTTCACCGCGCAGCCGTTTGAGCGTGGTTTTGGCTCCACCATCGGCACCGGTCTCCGCCGCGTGCTTTTGAGCTCCATCGAAGGCGCGGCGATCACTGCCGTTCGCATCGAGGGCGTGGCTCACGAATTCAGCCCGATCCCAAGCGTCGTTGAAGACGCGACGGACATCATTCTGAACCTCAAACAGGTTCCGTTCAAGATGATCGGCGAAGGTACGCGCACGGTTCGCCTGCGCGCCGACGGTCCGGGCGAGTTGATGAGCGGCCAGATTGAAACCGATCCCGATATCGAAGTTCTCGACCGCAATATGCACATTGCGACGATCGGCGAAGGCGGCAAGCTCAACATTGAAATGCGCCTGAAGTCGGGTCGCGGCTATGTTGCCGCGGACCGCAACAACGACGAGGACCTGCCGCTCGGCTACATTCCGATCGACTCGGTTCACTCGCCCGTGCGCAAGGTCAACTTCTCGGTTGAGGCGGCTCGTCTCGGTCAGATGACCGACTACGATAAACTCACCATCGAAGTGTGGACCAACGGCGCCATCTCGCCGGCCGACTCCATCGGCCAGGCGGCGAAGCTGCTGAAGGATCACATGACGATCTTCATCAACTTCGAAGAAATTCCAGAGACGGTGGAAGAGCCGGCCGAGCGCGCCATGAGCCAGATGAACGAGGTTCTGGGCCGTTCGGTGGAAGAACTCGAATTAAGCGTCCGCTCGTACAACTGCCTGAAGAACGCCAACATCCAGACTATCGGCGACCTGGTCCAGAAGACCGAAGCTGAAATGTTGCGTACCAAGAACTTCGGGCGGAAGTCGCTCAACGAAATCAAGGAAATTTTGGGCAGCCTGGGTCTGACCTTCGGCATGAAGTTCGACGCACAGGGCCGCCTGATCGCACCGTCGGGCGCGCCGGCGATGATCGGCACGCCGCTTCCCGAGTCCGAGTATTCGAGCACGGAAGGCGAAGACGAAGGAGACGAAGCCGTCGCCGAATAAGCGCCGTGCTCACAGGAAAGAAACATGCGACACAAGGTATCCGGTTCTAAACTCAAGCGCGACGTCGGCGCGCGCAATTCGCTGCTCAAAAATTTGGTGACCAGCGTCATCACGGAAGAGCGCATTGTTACTACCGTGAATAAGGCCAAGGCTGCAAAGCCGCTGGTCGATAAAATGATCACGCTTGCCAAGCGCGACACGCTGCACTCGCGCCGCCAAGCCGCCGCGTTTCTCGAAACGCCGGCCGCGGTGAAGAAGCTGTTCGACAAGTTGGGCACCCGTTTCGGCCAGCGTAGCGGCGGCTACACGCGCGTCGTTCGTTTGGGCTTCCGCAAGGGTGATGGCGCCGAACAGGCAATGCTTGAGCTGGTGGGTTCCGAACTCGTCAAGCGCGCGGCCGAACGCGCCAAGCGCCGCGAAGAACGGCTCAACGCCATCCGCCAGGGGCAGCAAGAAGGCGAAGCGCCCTCCGAGTAGTTTTTTCTCCATCTCCAGTTGGATTTTACGGGCAGCCTGCAAGGGTTGCCCGTTTTGTTTTGCTGCGTCAGTCTCCACATATTCCGCAAGTGGAGTGGCGGTGTGTTGACCAGCTTGCCTATGACCTGTAGTCTAGTTAAAAGTAGATAGGCGCTCCGACGCCGCAAGGCTCAGCTTTTACGCGAGCTTCAATTTTGACCGGCGGCTCGAAAGGGCCGCCGGTTTCGTTTTGCGATATAGTTCTACCGAGGGATTCTCGAATGCCCATCTACAAATTCCAACTGAACGGCAAACCCACCTCCGCCGATTCCTGGGACCCCGCGCAACCGCTGCTGTACGTACTTCGTAATGACCTGGGCCAGCACGGCCCCAAGTTCGGCTGTGGGCTTTCGCAGTGCGGGGCCTGCACCGTACTGGTGGACGGCAAAGCGACGCGTTCCTGTGTGACGCCTATCCGCCAGGTGGAAGGCAAGAAGGTGATGACGCTCGACGGCCTGGGCACTTCGGAAAAACCAGATCCCGTGCAAGCCGCCTTTATCGTCGAACAAGCCGCGCAGTGCGGCTATTGCACCAACGGAATGATCATGCAGGCCAAAGCGTTTCTTGCCGAGAATCCGAAACCGACACTTGAGCAAGTGAAACAGGGTCTCGACCGCAACCTCTGCCGTTGCGGAACGCATGTCCGAATCCTGCGTGCGGTGATGCGCGCGGCGAACGCATAGGAGCGGCGGCCATGAATAACAAGACGAACACCGCACCGAATCTCGAACTCTCTCGCCGCGGACTGCTGAAGGCAGGCGGCGCAATCATTGTTAATTTTGCGCTCGGCGCGCGGAATGCCGCAGCACAGGCGGTGCCGGTGAACCTGGTCACCGCGCGTGGCGCGCTCGATGTTACCGATGTCGATAGCTTCCTCATGCTGCATGCGGATGGCTCGGTCACCGTTCACACAGGGAAAGTGGATCTCGGCACCGGCCTGCGCGTGGCAATTCGCCAGATGGCTGCCGAAGAATTGGACGTCCCACTGGAACGTGTGTCTCTCGTGGATGGCGATACAGGCCTCACCCCCGATCAAGGCTCCACCGGAGGCAGCACGGGACTAACTCGTGGCGGCGTGGAGGTGCGGCAGGCCGCCGCAACCGCGCGGGCGGCGATGGAAAAACTCGGCACCGGCGTCCAGAACGGCAAAACTTTCAAATTGAAAGTGGACCCCAAGGCTCCGCTCAAAGATCCAAAAACGTACACCGTCGTCGGTAAACCCGTTCCCCGACTGGATCTTCCCAACAAAATCACGGCCCGCCACACGTATGTTCAGGACGTTGTGGTTCCGGGCATGCTGCACGGCCGCGTGATCCGTCCGCCTGCGCTGGCCGCGAAACTTTTGTCCGTAGACGAAGCGTCTATTAGAGCGATTCCCGATACGCGCGTTGTCCGTATGGAGAATTTCCTCGCCGTGGTCGCGAAAAATGAGTGGGCCGCGATCCGTGCTGCGCGAGATTTGAAGGTGACTTGGAGCCAGTGGGAAGGTATTCCTTCCAGTGATGCGATGGAGCCGTACCTGAGAGCCGCCGCCGATCCAGCAAGGAGTGTTCCCGATCAAGCTGTCGCAACGAAAGGCGATGTGTCCACGGCAATGTCCTCTTCGGCGAAGAAGTTCTCGGCGTCCTACTATTGGCCGAATCAGAGCCATGCGTCACTCGGACCATCGTGTGCAGTCGCCGATGTTCGTGCGGACGGGGCCACGCTGTGGTCTTCCACTCAATCGCCGCACGGCACGCGCGACAACCTCGCAAAAATTTTCGGCATGCCGAAGAACACGCTGCGCCTGGTTTATACCGACGGCGCGGGCTGCTACGGCGGAAATGGCAATGACGACGTCGCCGCGGAAGCGATACTGCTTTCGAAGACGGTTGGCGCTCCAGTGCGCGTGCAATGGATGCGCCAAGACGAACATGGGTGGGATCCGAAAGGTCCGCAGCAGTTGCTTGACATCCGCGCCAGCCTCGATGCGCAAGGCAACATCGCCGCGTGGGACGCCGAGATGTGGGTACCTGCGAATGTGCCCGGCGCCAGGCCTCTGCTTTCCATCGACGCCGCGGGTTTGCCGCAAGATCACGGCCAAGGCGCGGGGCTGATGACGCAAAATGCCGATCCGCCGATTGCTGCCGCGAACGTCAGAGTGGTCGCGCATATGGTGAAAGACACGCCACTGCGGCCCTCGAACCTGCGCGCGCCCGGCAAGATTGCAAACTCGTTCGCGGTGGAAAGCATGATGGACGAACTTGCCGAAGCAGCCGGTGTGGATCCTGTCGAATTTCGATTGCGTGGACTAACCGATCCGCGCGCGATGGCCGTCGTGAAAAAGGCGGCTGAATTGTTCGGCTGGCAGCGTCGAACCGCCCGGCGTCCGCAATCCCAGGGCAATTTGATGATCGGCACTGGATTCTCTTACGTCCGCTACAAGCAGGCGGAAAACTATGTCGCAATGGCGATGGAGGTTTCTGTCGACCGCACCACAGGCCAAGTGAAGGCCCGCCGCGTCGCCTGTGCGCATGACTGCGGCCTGGTGGTGAATCCTGACGCGCTGCGCAATCAGATAGAAGGGCTGGTCATTCAAACGCTCAGCCGCACCCTGCACGAAGAGGTCAAATTCGACAAGTCGCGGGTAACAAATGTGGACTGGTCCACCTACCCGATCCTGCGCATGACCGAAGCGCCATCGATCGAGATCGCGCTTTTGGATCATCCCGAGATTCCACTCAACGGAGCCGGGGAAGCCGCGGCCGTAACGGTGCCGGGTGCGGTAGCCGGTGCGATCTACGATGCCACAGGCATCCGCCTTCGCCGAGCGCCATTCACTGCGGAACGAGTCGCGGCGGCGATCAAAGGAAGCTAATCCTGGCGCGGCATCCGCAGTTTGCATTTCTGTTGTGTGGCTGAGGTACGCTTTCTAGTTGGGCTCCGAAATCATCACTTCTGATATCGCCGTGATCGGCGGCGGTAACGCGGCGTTGTGCGCGGCACTGGCGGCGCGTGAAACTGGCGCGAGCGTCACGGTGTTCGAATGCGCTCCTTTCGAATACCGGGGCGGCAATAGCCGTCACACTCGCAACATGCGCTGCATGCACGAGGCGCCAACCGACGTTCTCACGGGAGCCTACACCGAAGACGAATTCTTTGCCGATATTCTTCGCGTTACCGAAGGCGACACCAACGAACATCTGGCGCGCATGGTGATTCGAGAGTCGCCAAACTCCGTTGCTTGGGCAAAGAAGCACGGCGTACGCTTCCAGCCATCGCTCGGCGGCACTCTGCACCTTGGCCGGACCAATGCCTTCTTTCTCGGCGGCGGGAAAGCGCTGATGAACACCTACTATGAGCGCGCAGCAGCCTCTGGGGTCGAAGTGATGTACAACGCCGAGGTGACGGCGCTCGACATTCGCGGCGGCCGTTTCTTTGGAGGAACGCTGCAGCACGAAGGAAAACCACGGGAGTTCCGTGCCAAGGCCCTGGTCGTGGCGTCCGGCGGGTTTGAGGCGAACTTTGAGTGGCTAGAGGAAGCCTGGGGCGAAGCCGCACGGAACTTCATTGTTCGCGGGACGCCCTATAATCGCGGAACGGTTTTGAAGATGCTGCTATCGGCGGGGGCCGATTCCATTGGCGACCCCACGCAGGGCCATTGCGTGGCCATCGATGGCCGCGCGCCCAAATTCGATGGCGGTATTGTGACGCGGCTCGATTGCGTTCCTCTCGGTATTGTCGTCAATAGGAACGCCGTGCGTTTTTACGACGAAGGCGAAGAGCTGTGGCCGAAACGCTACGCTATCTGGGGCCGGTTGGTCGCACAACAGCCCGGGCAGATCGCCTATTCGGTGATCGATTCAAAGGTTCTCGGTCGCTTCATGCCGTCTGTGTTCCCGCCGATCAAGGCCGACACCATCGATCAACTAGCGAACGCATTGGAACTCTCCCCCACAACGCTGCGCGAGACGGTGGACGCTTTCAATAGTTCCGTGCTGTCCGGCACGTTCAATCATCAGGTGCTCGACGATTGCCACACCACTGGTGATTTGAAGCCGCCAAAAACGCATTGGGCACAGAAGATCGACACGCCGCCGTTCATGGGATATCCGCTACGGCCGGGCCTTACCTTCACCTATCTGGGGGTGCGCGTCAATGATAAGGCGCAGGTGCAGTTCGGCGGCACTTTCAGCGAAAACGTCTTCGCTGCGGGTGAAATCATGGCCGGAAACATTCTAGGCAAAGGATACCCAGCGGGAACGGGTATGACCATTGGAGCCGTGTTCGGACGCATCGCGGGGAAGGGAGCGGCCAATGTCCGCTAAGTCCGCGCTTCATCAAATCGAACCTACTCCCGCGACGCGAGAAGCCGAGCGCTTGATGGTGATCTGCAACGCCTGCCGCTATTGCGAAGGCTACTGCGCTGTATTCCCGGCAATGGAACGCCGCTTGAATTTCGGACAGGCGGATCTCGATTACCTTGCCAACCTTTGCCACAACTGCGCCGAGTGCTACTACGCGTGCCAATACGCTCCGCCTCATGAGTTTGCCGTCAACGTTCCGCGAGTCTTTGCGGAGTTGCGCGCGGAAACCTACCAAAAGTACGCGTGGCCGGGACCCCTCGCAGCGTTGTTCCGCGGCAAGCGTATCGTTATTCCGTGGATCCTCGGCTTATCGGCGCTCGTGCTTTCCGTGGCGAATCCGGCGGGTGCAGCGTTCTATGACGTGATCCCCCACGAAGCGATGGTCGGCATTTTTCTCGCTGTTTCCGTACTGATCTTCTCGGCGCACGTCGCCGGCTTCGCGCGTTTCTGGAACGGAGCCGGCGAGGCAATCTCCAAGTTCCTCAATCCTGCCGCCATCGCACAGGCGGCCTCTGACGTTCTTTCGATGAAGAATCTGGGCAGCGGTGGCGCTGGTTGCACGTATCCCAACGAACGCCATTCCCAGGCGCGCCGCATCCTTCATCACTTTACTTTCTACGGTTTCCTGTTGTGTTTCGCCTCCACGACGGTGGCGGCGTTGTATCATTTCACCGGCTCCGTTGCGCCCTACGCCTATGCAAGTCTGCCCGTTATTTTGGGGACGCTGGGCGGCATCGGTTTGCTGATCGGTCCAATTGGCCTCTACTCGCTCAAGCGCAGCCGCGATTCGCAGCTTGTGGATCCGGCGCAGGACGGCTCGGACATTGTCTTCCTCGGGTTGCTGTTCTTCACAAGCTTCACAGGTCTGATGCTACTGGTGATGCGTGGGACGCCTGTGATGGGCCCGCTATTGGTTGTGCATTTGGCGATCGTGCTGTGTTTGTTTCTCACGCTGCCGTACGGCAAGTTCGTACACGGCATTTACCGCTCTGCCGCGTTGGTGAAGAATGCGCTCGAAGCGATCCGCAACAAGCACTAGCATGGGAATATGGTTCCCCCGCAAGAACGATAGTTGAGCGTTATTCCGTTTCTTGCGCCATCCGCACCGCTTTGCTGTTCGGGCCAAGCGCTGCGGTTGCTGTCAGTCCCATCAACGCCGCGAAGGAAAGCCATGCGCCCGGAATTGCTCGATTGCCGGTGACGTGAATCAGATAGGTGGATACAGCGGGTGTGAATCCGCCGAAGATTCCGGCTGCCAGCGCAAACGCCAGCGAGAATCCCGAAGCGCGCACCTTTGCAGGCATCAGTTCCACCAAATACACCACCATCGACCCGTTGTAGCCGCCGAAGATCATCGAAAACCACAATCCCGCGAAGATCAACCGCCCTAGAGACGGTGCGCTAACCAGCCATGCTAGCAGCGGATACGCGGTCACCAGCGCGAGGCCCGAGAAGATCGCGAGCATTTTTCTGCGCCCAAAGCGGTCCGAGCAAATCCCGCCCGTCGGCAGCAGTATGAAGTTCGACATGCCGATGATCAGCGTTACCAGCATGCTTTCTTTCTGGGAAAATTTCAGCACGCTGTTGCCGTAGGTGGGCATGTAGGCGGTGATCATATAGAACGTCACGGTGGTCATGATGCTGAGCATCATTCCCAGGAGCACCAGGCGCCAGTTTGCTCCCACCGTTTGAAGAATCTCGCGAACCCCCGGCCGGTTCTTGCGCTGCAGGAAGTCCTCGGTTTCTTCGAGCGACCGCCGCATGAACATGACGAAGGGGATCATCATGGAACCCACCAGCAGCGGAATGCGCCAGCCCCAACCCTGCATTTCCTCGGGTTTCAGCGTGGCCGAAAGAATCAGTCCAATGAAGGAAGCGAAAATCACGGCCACCTGTTGGCTGCCCGATTGCCAACTCACATAGAATCCGCGTTTGCCGGGCGTCGCGATTTCGGAGAGATACACGCTTGCGCCACCCAGTTCCACGCCGGCCGAAAGTCCCTGCACCAGTCTGCCGAGCACAACCATCAGCGGCGCGAGCAATCCGATCGTCTCATACCCGGGCATGACCCCGATCGCCAGCGTTCCCACTGCCATCAACCCCAAAGTGAGGATCAAGCCCTTGCGGCGTCCCACGCGATCGCAATACGTTCCCAGGATGATCGCGCCCAGCGGCCTCATCAGGTAGCCGGTGCCGAACGTCATGAAGGACAGCATTAGGGACGCGTACTCATTCTTGGTCGGGAAAAACGCGCGTCCAATGGCGGCCGCGTAATAGCCGAACACCATGAAATCGTACATCTCCAGGAAGTTGCCCATGGCGACACGGACAACCGCGCCCACCTTGGATTGCCGCTTCGTCGTGCCCTGCGGCTGCGTGGTTTCCACTTGGCTGATGTGTGCTGAACTCATCGAGACTTGGGTGCCCGTTCCACCCTGGCTCAGGCAGAATACCACAGTTCCTGACGTCAAATTGGCGTTTTCCGGGCGATTCTACAGGGTGTGGGGGATCGCGCCCACATAGTCTATGACTGGGTGGGGAAGTTTCCTCAGTGTGGCTTTCGCCTGATGTTGGCCACACAGCTTGTTTTCAGCGACTTGCGTTTTGCCCGGAATTGGCACCACGCGTGCGATTGAGGAAGGCGGGAAAGAGTTGGAATGAGCCAGGCACAGCCGCTCATTCTTATGGCTCGGGAGTGGGTGACATTGCAGCACCCATCAGTAGGATGATTGGCCTCTCCTGCTAGCGGCGGTCCAGCCAAGGGACCGCCGCTCCCTTATTTTGACTTATGCTGAAGTAGATCGCGACGAAGTTGAGCGCGGGAGCTCAAACTTATGCGGATACGAAAACAGCGTCGGTCCTTCCGGGGTCTCTTCTCAGCACTGCTCTTTGCGGTGCCCTTGCTCACTGCAGCCGATAACGCACCTACTTACAATCGCGACGTTCAGCCTATTATGCAGAAAAACTGCGTGGCCTGTCACGCCCCGGGAAAAGTGGCGCCGATGTCGTTCACCACTTATGAAAGCACGCGGCCTTGGGTGCGCCAGATTCGCGATATGGTCGCGCACAAGAAAATGCCGCCGGGTGTCGTCGAGCGGCACTACGGTTTGTTCGGCGACGACGGCTCCATGAGTCAGCACGAAATCGATGTCATTGTCCGATGGGTGGACGCCGGGGCTCCGGAGGGCGTCGCCCGTTCCGCGCAAGTTCGTTCAAAAAAGTCCAGCCGCTGACAATTTTGTTGGAACCCGAGTCCGCGCTACCGTAGACTCATGCAACTTGTGGAGCGCATTAGCCGGCTGGGCGTCGAGTCCGCCTTTGAAGTTCTGGTCCGCGCCCGAGCGCTGGAAGCGCAGGGTAAGAACATCATTCACCTGGAAATCGGCGAGCCGGATTTCCCCAGTCCTCCCCATGTGATCGAAGCGGCGAAGAAGGCGCTCGATGATGGCTGGACGAAGTATGGTCCCGTGCAAGGCTTGCCCGAACTGCGTTCTGCAATTGCCGCATCGGTGGCACGGTCCCACAGCATCCAGGTTGGACCGGAGCATGTCTGTGTCGTTCCCGGCGCTAAACCCATCCTCTACTTTGCATTGACGGCGCTGGTTGGACCGGGCGACGAGGTGATCTATCCCGATCCCGGCTTTCCGATCTATGAGTCGATGATCAACTTCCTTGGCGCCACACCTGTCCCCGTGCCGCTTCTCGAGAGCCGCGGATTTTCCTTCGATCTGGATGTCTTGCGTGCTTCCTTGACGAGCAAGACAAAGCTCATCCTGCTCAACTCTCCGCACAATCCCACCGGCGGCGTTATTCCCGATGAAGACTTGGCCACGATGGCGGATATGTTGCGCGATCGCGATGTGCTGGTGATCAGCGACGAAATCTACACGCGTATCTCGTACGAGACCAGGCCGAAATCGATCGCGAGCTTTGACGGCATGAGGGAGAAGACGATCATCGTCGACGGTTTTTCCAAGACTTACGCGATGACCGGCTGGCGCTTGGGCTATGGAGTCATGCCCAATTGGCTGGTGAATGCGATCAACCTGCTGATGGTAAATTCCAACTCGTGTACGGCAAGTTTCGTGCAGCGCGCGGGCATTGCAGCCTTAGAAGGTCCCCAAGATTGCGTGGACGCGATGGTGGCCGAGTTCCGCCGGCGTCGTGATGCCATTCACGAGGGGCTAAACGAAGTGCCGGGCTTCCGCTGTCCGCTGCCTGCAGGCGCGTTCTATGCGTTTGCCAATGTCGAGGGAACAGGCAAGTCGTCGAAGGAAGTCGCCGATCTTCTGTTGAATGAAGCAGGTGTTGCGTGCCTGAATGGAGGTTCGTTCGGCAGGCATGGCGAGGGCTACGTCCGCTTCAGCTATGCGAACTCACTCGAGAACATTCATGAAGCGGTCGCACGTATCCTCCGTGTGGCGTCGCACTGGGTTCGTTAATCCCCTCCAGCGTTGGTGACAAAAAACGAAAACGGCCGCGGCCCTTGCGGACCACAGCCGTTGTGTTCGAAAGTGCAGCCTGTTTACTTGTTCTCGATGCCGACCAAACCTGAGACCGGGCCAAGGTAGGCGAGCAAGCGTCCTGCGGTAATCCCGCCGAACCAGCAAACAAGCGAAATCCAGGCGAGCTGTTTTGCCTTGGGCGTCACAGGTGCCTTGTCGAGGTTTGGATCGGCGAAAACCACCGTGCGCATCTTCGCCAGCACCACGGTGCCGATGGCGATGAATACCATCTTTACGTAGAAATCCCAATTCGTCATTTTCGTGGTGGCATCCGCCACCAGCAGGACTGTGCCGGTAACAGCGTTCACCGCGAACGCGCTCCACATGACGGGATACATGCGCTCCAATGGCTTAATTTCCGCCTTGGGCCACATGCCGAGCAAAATCAAGTCGATCACGGCGCTGCCGCCGGCGACGATCGACATGCCCAGCGTGTGCACGAAGAGAATCGTCGGAAAAGCCCAGATGGACCCGGATTCGCGGACCCAGATGGAAAACTGCAGGTTTTCAAGCGTTGAAAGAAAATCCGTCATTGGAATGTCGCCACCTTAGAAAATCGATATCAGCCACGCAACAGTTTGCGGAATCGCGCGATGCAGCGCGTTCTACGTATTCTCATTCCGATTCGCGCTCTTATTTATCAGAACGCCGGCCACCGCGAAAACGGCGGTCACCACAACTACAGTTGCAAGCACCATCACACCAAGCATTCAGCACCTCAGGCAAGAATTTTAGACGAAGAAAGGAAAACGTCCTTCAGCGCGCTTTCTAGAATGCGTTTCCGATGAACGGAAGCATGCTGCCGAAATACATGACACCCACCCACAACACCATCGCGGAGACGGCCATCACCTTGGCGAAAGTTGGTGCGTCGTCGCCGGCCTTCACCGCCCATGCTTCATCGAGCAGCGTGAAATAGAGTGCATTCAATCCTGCAATGAGGATGAGTGCGATCTTCCAGAAAAACGAGACGTTTGAGGTGTACTGTTCCTGCGCGCCCACGAAAAAGGCCATGCCTGTAAGGACATTGATGCCGAAGCCAAGTATGGCCCACGGTATCAGGCGATGAATCGCGGAGAACGGGACTCCTTTGATAAAGCCGAGCATGCGGAGGTCAACCAGAAGAACCACACCGAGCAAAAGACTCAAGCCGATGAAGTGAAGGGTTTCGCAGGCGGGCCACATCCACGGCGCGCCAACGATGAAACGTCCGATCTCGCTCGCATTCAAGATGCCGGAAGTGGCGCTGGAGGCCGCTGCCGGGTTGTCCAATATTTCGGGATGCCGGATTTCGCCGCCGATTTCCGCGGCATTCGCCATCAGTGCGAGTGAGACAACCGCAAGCGCAAGCACGACGTTATTCGTCATCGACGTCGAACGGCCAATACGGCGGATCTGCCATAAGCCGAACCATGCGGCCATGGCCGTGATCTCCAAAATCGCAAACGCGAGTAACGCGGCGTTCTTGTGCGCGGCTATGCCGTCTTTAGAAACACCAGCCATCGTTTTGATCTGTTCTTCAGCCGCGCCACCGCTGATGTAGGCCGCAATGGCGACCAAACCGAGACCGACAAATACCGTCAGGCTTGCGCGTTTCAAATCGTCGCTCTTCATCACGAGCGCCAAAACGAAAAAACCGAGGGTGACAATCGTGCCTACGGTCGGAAAATGGTTTAACAGAATGTGGATGTGTGCCAAGTTCATCGTTAACTTCCTAGAATCGACTCTTTCCTGGAACCGATCGCGGAATCTCTCGTTGCCCGGAATCCGTTGTCTGCTCCAGTTCGCCGCATAGTAAACAGCGACTGATCACTATATCACCAACCGGTTTGGGTGTGGAGAAGTGCGATCAATCTATTGATCGCGTCCACGCTTGAGTCAGCCCCTGATGACCCCACCGATTACTGACATTGCGCGACTGGCCTTCCGCCGCGCAAGGGTTTTATTGTACTGCAAGGTTGCGCGCATGGGTAGAAGATTTGCAAATCTTTGCGATTAAGACTCTGCAAGATTTCCTCGGCCCAACGCTCGCTCCCAATAAAAATCCCCTGCGGTGTTTGGACACCCCAGGGGATTCTGTTCTCTGATCTCGATTCGACCTTTAGTCGAAGCTGCCGCCCCACTTCCAACCGTCGGACGGACGAGTAATGTTCACCATCCGGAGACGATGATCTTCCGGGTTGCGGCCCGGGTTGCCCACGATGACCACGTGATCGCCCGGCTTCAACGTTTCGCGAGTGACGCCCTGGCGGCCAAGCTGTCCGCCTGCACCCCACTCCACGGCCCAACGCTGCATCACACCCTTTTCATCGGGAGCTTCCACGTGAACGAACGAGTGCGGGTTCCGGTACAAAAACTGGACCAGATTGCCTTCGATCTTCTGGGTCTTATCTTCAAAATAGGTCGCCGCGAAGGAGTGGTGTGCAAAGGCACGACCGCCTGCCATAAACGCGCCCGCTGCGATCACCAACGCAAGAAGTGTGCGCTTCATTCGATTCTTGTCTCCTTAGGTAACTATCACTGCCAGCCGTTGTAACGTATCATAGCCCCAACGGATGCGTCAAGCTATTGCCTGACTTTCGATCCGAGCATAACACGGTCTTTCCGGGACGCAGCATCGTGCCATGTCAAAATAGGGTCAGTGACCGGTCAGTGACGCTGGAAATAAAGGCTTTATTCTGTTTTGTGCATCGACGAATCTGGCTGACATTGCAAAACACCGTTCCCGGGGAGTCCGCGTGAGTCAGAAATACCGCAAGATTTTGCGTGAACGGTCACGCTTTTGGAGCCGTATCCGCCAGGAACGCACTATAATCACCTGTGAGTAAAACGCCCAAAACGGATTTCAGAGGAGCCCATGACCCAGAAACTTTCTCGCCGAAGCATGGTTGCCGCCGCCTTGTTCGCCCCGGCCGCCGGATCGTCCGTAGCTTTTGCCCAGAACGTGGCTAAGAAAGTCGCCCCGGATTCCGTTGGCAGGAAACCCTGGGCCGGCGAGTATTGGGCGCAGAAGAACGCCAACGTCAAACTCTATATGTACCGGAAGCGCGCGGCCACGCCCAAGGCGAGCGAGGCTCCTTTGCCGGTGCTGCTGCTGGTTCACGGGTCTTCTCTATCGAGTCGCTCGACTTTCGACCTCGCCACGCCCGGCAAGGGCGAGTATTCCGTCATGAATGTCTTCGCCGGTTGGGGCTATGACGTCTGGACGCTCGATTGCGAAAACTACGGCCGGTCGTCACAGACGGAGGGCAACTCGGATATCGCGAGCGGTGTGGAGGACCTCAAGGCCGCCGTCGAGCTGATCGTCAAAGAAACCGGTGCGCAAAAAGTGAATCTGTTCGGCGAATCGTCCGGCGCTCTTCGTGTGGGTGCTTATGCCCAGGCGAAACCGGAGCGGGTCGATCGACTGGTCCTCGGCGCGTTCACTTATAAGGGAGAGAACTCTCCCACGCTCACGGAACGCGCCAAGCAATTGGATTACTACCGAACTCACAACCGCCGCCTGCGGGATCGCAAGATGATTGAGAGCATCGCGACTCGCGACAAACCGGGCACCACCGATCCCGGCATCTCGCAGTTCCTGGCCGATGCCGAATTAAAATTTGGCGATCAGATTCCCACCGGCACCTATTTGGACATGACAGCCAATTTGCCGGTAGTCGATCCCAAGAAACTGAATGTTGCCGTGATGCTGATCCGCGGCGAGTACGACGGCATCGCGACGGTCGATGACCTTCAGGATTTCTTCAAACAACTTCCCAACGGTGATCGCCAGTTTGTCATCCTGCCCGGCATGGCGCATTCGTTGGTGCACGGGTTGAATCGACAGTTGTTCTGGCACGCGATGCATTCGTTCCTGACGCTTCCGAAGCCGGTGCTCAGCTGACCCCACAGCCATATCAGCGTGACCTATAATGGCAAAGGCCTTTAGACACATTTCCAGAGGAGTGATTCTGCGATGAAACGACGTTCTTTCCTCGGCGGTGCTGCCGCCACAACAATCTTCATGGGCACCGGATTCAAGAATCCGCTGGTCGCCGCTGCGCGCGCCGGTTCCGGCAATAATCCGATCGCCGAGACGGTTGCTGGAAAAGTCCGCGGTATTCAGAACGGTAAGATTTCGGCGTTCAAAGGCATCCACTACGGCGCACCCACCACCGGCAAGGGCCGCTTCATGCCTCCCAGCAAAGTGGAACCGTGGAGCGATGTGAAGGATTGCTTCGATATCGGCCAGCGTGCGCCCCAGCTGCCGGGAAACCTGGTTCCGGAGTACGCCGTGATGGAGCGCACCGAACCGATGGGCGGCGATTGCCTTGTCTGCAACGTCTACACTCCCGGTTTGAAGGATGGCAAGAAGCGCCCCGTGATGTTCTGGCTGCACGGCGGCGGCTACGCGGCGGGATCGGGCGGCGGCAACGCTCTGTACGATGGCAGCAACCTCGCGGCGAAGCACGATGTTGTTGTCGTCACCATCAATCACCGCTTGAATATTTTCGGATTCCTCTATCTTGCCGATATCGGCGGCGAGCGCTTCGCTACGGCATCGAACGCCGGCATGCTCGACGTGGTCCTGGCGCTGCAGTGGGTGCGCGATAACATCGCGAACTTCGGCGGCGATCCCAACAACGTCACTATCTTTGGTCAATCGGGCGGCGGCGGCAAAGTAAGCACGTTGCTCGGCATGCCCGCGGCGAAGGGCTTGTTCCACAAGGCGATCGCCATGAGCGGCTCCGCGCTCACCGGTATTCCGCGCGACGAAGCAACGAAGACGGCTGAGGCCGTGATGAAGAAGCTCGGCGTGAAGGAAGTCGCCGATCTGCAGACCGTGCCGATGTTGACGATGCTGGATCTGACGCGCCCCGGCGCGCTCGGCATCCCGGCCCGTTGGGGTCCGGTCACCGATGGCAAGACGCTCCCGGCTGATCCATTTGAACCGGTGGCCACCAGCATCTCCGCCGACGTGCCGCTGATGATCGGTTCCACCGAAACGGAAATCACCTGGAACGCCGGGCAGCAGTACGATCCGATGGACGACAACGCTCTGCGCGCCAACATCAAGCGTGCTCTGCGCGTGAACGATGCGGGCGCCGATAAGGTGATTGGCGTTTACAAGAAGAACCGCCCGAAGGCGTCGAACCTGGATCTGTATTTGATCGCGGGAACCGATGGTTCGAACTTCCGCGAAGGTACGGACACCGAGGCGGATCGCAAAGCCGCGCTCGCAAAAGCGCCGGTCTACAAATACTACTTCCAGTTCTACTCGCCCGTGCGCGACGGCATGCTGCGTTCCATGCACACCATGGATATTCCGTTCGCCTTCCAGAACGTGGACGTTGCCTCGACGGAAATTGGCAAAGGCCCGGAACTGCACGGCTTAGCCGACCGCATGTCCGGCGCATGGACGTCTTTCGCCCGCACCGGCAACCCGAATCACAAACTGATTCCCAACTGGCCGGCCTACACGCCGCAGCAGAAGGCGACCATCGTTTTCGGCAACACCGATACGAAGGTGGTCAACGATCCGTACCGCGAAGAGAAAGACGCGATCGCGGCCGCGCGGCGGGATAGCAAGGCGTAGAAAGTTAAGGCGATGGAGACAAGACCTGTGGGCCTCAGAATCATGGGTCTTGTCTGGGCCGCGTGTGGTACGCCGATTCTAGCCTTGGCCGTGTTTCTTGTCGCGGCCGGAGTGGAGATGGATATCACGCTCGAAGCCAGACGGCGTGCGACCAGTTTCGGTATTTGTCTGGCGATCGTGTGGGTTGCATCGACGGTCGTAGCTGCCGGCTTACTAGCTCAACGTCCCCTAGTTCGCTCATTCATGCTGAATTTGGTTCTATTGGGTGTAGGCTCGTATATCTTTTCAAATTGGCTCAACGCTAATCCCTCATGGTTCCACTTCGTGCTTCGATTACTGCAATGAATGGCCCGCTTTCGACGGAATGTTCGCATTAAACTAGAGAAGTCGCTATCCGCCCATGATCCGCATCGCCAACGCTCAAGGTTTTTGGGGGGATTCGCTCGAAGCTCCGCTTGAGCAGTTGCGCGGCGGGCCGATCGATTATTTGACGCTCGACTATCTGGCCGAGGTCACCATGTCGATCCTGCAAAAGCAGTTTTCGCGCGATCCGCAGTTGGGCTATGCGCGCGACTTTGTGCAGATGATCGAGCGCGCAGCAAAAGAGATCGTCGAACGCCGAGTGAAAGTGGTGGCGAACGCAGGCGGGGTGAATCCGGAAACATGCGCTCGCGCGGTGGATGCGGCGCTGACGCGCGCGGGCTACGCGGGACGGCTGAAGATCGCCGTTGTGACCGGCGACAACATTCTTGGGCGATTGGACGAATTCATCGCCAAAGGTGTCGAGCTCCGGAACATCGATACGGGCGCACCGCTCTCGACGATTCGCGATCGCGTACGCAGCGCGAACGCTTATCTCGGGGCGTTCCCCATTGCCGAAGCTCTTCAAAAAGGCGCGGATATCGTCATCACCGGGCGCTGTTCGGATGTGGCGCTGTCGCTTGGCCCAACCATCTACGAATTCGGTTGGAAGCCGACCGATTGGGATCTACTTGCCGCGGGCACCGTGGGTGGCCATGTGATTGAATGCGGGGCACAAGCCACCGGCGGCAACTGTCAGGTGGATTGGGAAAACATCCCGGACTTGGCGAATATTGGTTATCCCATTCTCGAAGTCGAGCCCGATGGGCGCTTTGCTGTGACCAAACACCCCGGCACCGGCGGACGCGTCTCGGTTGCCGGTGTCACCGAACAGCTTGTTTATGAGATTGGCGATCCACGCAGCTACATTACGCCGGACGTGATCGCGGATTTCACGACCATTCAATTGCAACAGGCGGGCACGGACCGCGTCGCGTTTTCGGGCATTCGCGGACGCGCGGCGACGGAGTTTTACAAGGCATCCATCAGCTACTCAGCTGGCTACAAAGCGGTTGGCACGATGACCTACGGATGGCCGGACCCAGTGAAGAAGGCCCGGGCCGCCGATCAAATTTTGCGTACACGTTTGGATCGCCTGGGTCTGCGATTCGATGCGATACATACCGAGTTTGTCGGCGCGAATGCATGTCACGGGGATTCGCTCTCAGGCGAGCCTTCGCCGGATTTGGCGGAAGTGACGCTGCGCGTGGGTGTTCGCCACTCGGACGCCGCGGTGGTGGAGCGATTCACACGCGAGCTGGCGCCGCTGGCGCTCAATGGTCCGCCGGTGGTCACGTATCCATCGGGAGGCAAGCCAAAAGTAGAAGAAGTGATCGCTTACTGGCCGGCATTGGTGCCCAAGAGCGAGATCGCAGCGAAGGTAACGGTGCTGGAACCGAAGAAGGGAGACGCGTAATGGCTCGCGTACCCTTGTGGAAGATCGCGCATGCACGCAGCGGAGATAAAGGCGATTGCGCCAACATCGGGCTGATTGCGCTCGCACCGGAGCATTATCCATTGCTGGTGCAGCAAGTCACGGAAGCGCGGGTCAAAGAGCACTTTCGCGAGTTGTGCAAAGGAAAAGTGGAGCGTTTTGAGCTGCCGAATCTGCACGCATTGAATTTTCTTTTGTACGAGGCGCTCGATGGGGGCGGAACGGTTTCCCTCCGCACGGATGCACAAGGGAAAACGTTCAGTGCCGCGCTGCTGCGGATGGAAGTGGACGTCTAACTCGCCGCCGCGTCACGTGTGTGCGCGTGAATAGGCCGTCTTTTTTCGAAGGCGATCTTCAGCATCGGTGGGGTAATGAACGTCGTCAGCATGACCATGAGCACCAACGCGGAAAATGTGGTCTGCGAGAGAATCGGTTTTCCTTCGAGCATCAATCCGGCTCCCAAGCCCGCGAAAATCAGACCAACCTCGCCGCGTGGAATCATGCCGATGCCGACGATGATGCGATCCACGCCTTTTTCCAGCACGCCCAATCCGCAGATTTGTTTGCCGATGATGGAAACGGCGGTGATCAAGAGCGCAAAGCTGATGACCGACATCGAAGCGAAGCTGCGAAGATCGACGCGAATGCCCATGAGGACGAAGAAGACGGGTACAACAAGCGTGGTGATCGGCTGCAGGAGTTCCTCCACTTTTCGCTCGCCACGTTCGCGAAATGGTTTGTAGTGAACCTCTTCGAGAACCACGCCGGCGGCAAATGCACCGACGATGGGCGCAAGGCCAACCGCTGCGGCCGCCGCGGCGGTGAGGAAGCAAAAGCACATGCAGACGGCCAGCAATGCTCCGCCCACTCTTAATCGTGCGGCGTAAAGAAACATGCGCTGCGCGGCGAAGCGGCCGATCAAAACCGCGGCGCCCAAGAAGATGACCGCCTTTGCGACGATCCAAAGTATCGAAAGAATGCTGACGCTGGCGCTGCCGCTTGCTGCTGCCGCGGTCACCAAGCCGCTGACAACAGCGAGCACCACCAGGCCGATGACATCATCGGCGACGGCGGCTCCCAACACAATCCGCGCTTCTTTGGTGCTGGCGCGGTGCAGATCTTTGAGGACACGCGCGGTGATGCCGACGCTGGTCGCCGTCAGCGTTCCGCCAACGAACAGATGCGTCAGCCAACTCGCTTCGGGCATTAGCTGCATGGAAACGACGTAGCCCAGAATCATGGGCGCGACGACGCCGAGAATTGCCACCGCGAGCGATGACCAGCCCACGGCAAGCAGTTGCATCAGATCCGATTCCACGCCCACTTCAAACAACAAAAGAATGGCGCCGATTTCGGCTACGACCCGCAAGGTTTCACTATCTCGAAGGGGTTCCAGATAGGTAAACCCGGCGAGGCCCAGGTTGCCGAGCACGACGCCAATCAGCAGTTCTCCCAAAACGGGAGGTTGGCCGAGCCGGCCGAGGATCTCGCCTCCAACCTTTGCCGCGGCAATGATGAGGGCCAGAACCAGAATGGCCTGTTGGACAACCTCTCCGATGTCGGCTGCGTGTGTCAGAGCGCTGCTTCTCCTCGTTCTCCGTTGCGGATGCGAACGGCATCTTCCATGGATGATACAAATATCTTACCGTCACCAATCTTGCCCGAACGCGCCGCTTCGGCAAGCACGGTAATGATTTGGTCAGCGCGTGAGTCGGGGACCACCATTTCCAACTTCACTTTCGGAAGGAGATCCACTTTGTATTCCTGGCCACGATAGACTTCCGTGTGGCCTTTTTGGCGGCCATGGCCGCGCACTTCCGAGATGGTGATGCCATCGACGCCAATGCCGATGAGGGCTTCCTTAGCGTCCTCAAGCTTGTGAGGCTGAATTACGGCTTCAATTTTTTTCATACGGTCTCCATTCCTTAAGCTTCAGAACCTTCCAGCCGACACCGAGAGCGATGCCGCCTAGGATTGCAGGCAGAGGAGCGCCAGCGGCGTGCGCGCAATATCCCGCGAGTACGCAAGCTGCGCCAAAATATTTCCAGTTCATTGAGTGACCACCTTCACAACAAAGAGTGCGACGGTCATGATGGCGAATAGGATTGCTGGAGCGCGGAGCGATTTATTCCACTCCGGCTTCTGCGTCCCTTCGCAAATTAAGCGGCGGATTTCCTTCAACTGCTTCCGCGCCAATGACAGTTCCCACGCGTTGCCGGCCAGATGGACGGCCTTGAGCGTTTCCTCTTCGGCCTTCGGAAGCGCGCGGAGCCGGTAGAAGAGCTCGGATAGCTTCAGTTGGGCGAAGAAGTGGGTGGCATCGAGTTCGACGGCCTTTTCCAGCGCGGCCATGCTCTTGTACGCTTCGAAATTCATCGCGTATGCCATGCCGAGGCAGGTGCGTAGGTCGGCCGATGTCGGATTGGCCACGCACGCTGCTTCGAGCGACTGAATATGCACGGCCAGTTCCGCTTTCGAGACCGTGTGCGGATCACGCCACGGCACGTTGAGGACTCTGACCGGCGCATCCAGCCTGGGCACCGAAAGCTCGCGGGCCGCGACCACCACCTCCGGAGAGGTAGCGGCCGCAGGCATGAGGACTTCCACCGCGGTAGACATGAAGTTACGCTCCTGCTTTCACTTCGAATTCGGGGTAGGCCAGAGCACCCATTTCGGGGAGATCGAGGCCGCCCAGTTCCGCTTCGGCGCCGCTGCGCTGACCGACGACGACATCGATCGCCCAGTTGACCACGAAGCTGAAGCTGAACACGAAGCCGAGCAGCGCCGAAACGCCGATCAACTGCGCCACCAGCTGGCCGGGGTCGCCATAGAACAGGCCGGTTACGTTGCCGGGAACACCGTTCCACGAGCCGCCATAGTTGCTCTTTCCGTCGGCGAAGAGACCCAGTGCAATGACGCCCCAGATGCCGTTCACGCCGTGCACGGAAACCGCGCCCACCGGATCGTCAATCTTCATCACGCGTTCCACGAATTCCACCGAGAGGCAGACCAACACGCCGGCGATGAGGCCGATAATCACGGAAGCCACCGGATTTACGAAGCCGCACGGAGCGGTGATGGCCACCAGGCCCGCAAGCAGACCGTTTCCGCTCATGGAGGCGTCCGGCTTACCGTAGCGCAGCCACATGTAGAACATCGCGCCGAAGCCACCGGCCATACCGGCGAGCATCGTATTCACCGCAACCGAGCTAATGCGGAGGTTGCCGTTGCCGGAAGCGCCGAGGGTTGAGCCCGGGTTGAAGCCGAACCAGCCGAAGGCGAGGATAAAGCAGCCCGTGAGAACGATCATGAGATCGTGTCCCGGCATCGCCAGCGGTTTGCCCTGACGCGTGAACTTGCCGATGCGGGGTCCGATCATGATGCCCATCGCAAGCGCAGTTACGCCACCAACCGCGTGCACCACGCCGGAGCCGGCGAAGTCCGCATAGCCATGGCCCAAGCCGAAGTTCGCGCCGAGGTTGGCGAGCCAGCCGCCGCCCCACGCCCAGTTGGCGAAGATCGGATAGGTAAACGCACCCATCACGAGCGAAGAGACGATAAACGCCGCGTACTTCCAGCGTTCGGCGGCCGTTCCGGTGACGATCGTCAACGCCGTATCCATGAAGACCATCTGGAACAAGAAGACCAGCATCGTCATCACGTCATAAGAATTGTTGTGCATCAGGAAGAAGCCGCCCTGGCCGAAGAGGCCAAATGTTTTGCCGAAGAGTTCGATGGTGAACTCTTTGTTCAACACCGGCGAACCGCCGAGGTTGCCCACCGCGCCAACGCCGCCCATCTGCAGGCCGAAACCAATCAGCCAGAAGGCCAACATGCCCACGCCGTAAACCATGAAGTTCATCATCATGGTGTGGTTGGTGTTCTTCACACGGCACAGACCGGCTTCCACAACCGCGAATCCCGCCTGCATGAACATGATGAGGAAGCCGCATAGCAGCGTCCAGGTGAAGTTGATCGCGATCTTGTTTTGGCCGACCTGATTGACGACATCCGCGATGGTCAGCCCTTTCTTTGCGTCGGCAACGGCGACGTCGGCCACCGTGCCGGTCAGGCTCCCATCCGGGTCGCCTTTCGCACGGGCTTCGGCAGCGGGCGGAGCAATCGCTTTCAGGTCAGCGTCGGTAATCGGCACGGGCGCAGGAGCCGCCGCGGCAGCCGGAGCGGCTTCTGCGGCAGCTGGCGCGGGGGCCTGGGCAAACGCAGCCGCCGTCAAACATGCGAGGAGTGTGAGGGATCTTATCAGTTTTTTCATTGGTTTACTTCCTCCAGATGGCGTTGCGCATGTAGGCGCGATTGATAACGCCGACGATGCCGAAGAGGCTCACGGCGATTCCGACCAGCACGATGATCATGCGCATCGTGGTGTCCGTAGTCATGCTCAGACTGAAGACGCTGATCAGGAAACCTAGAAGGGCGAGGGCGAGTCCTGCGATGGTCATCCCTTCACCTCCCCAGTGGCGACGCTCAGGGAAGAGCTACTCTCTTCAGATTGGTTTTCCCAGGGCTTGCACTTAAGGAAGAAAAAGACCGAAGCAGCCATCAGGACGGCCGCGCCGATCAGCGCCATAATTCCTCCGCCCGCGAACGCAAGTCCCAGAAGGACGAATGCGGCAAAAAACAGCAAAATTCCAATTGCTTGTGTGGGATTGGAGCCCATGGGTTCTACCTCCTCAGAGTTGTAAAAATCGGATGCAGACCTGTATTTGTCCAGCTTCCGGCAATAAGATGCCGTACAACACGAGGCATCGTGCCACCAAAAGGCAAAGATGGTCTGATTGGGTTTGCAGCCAGCGGGACGAGGCCAGCGACAGGACAGGAGAGCCGTGCTTGAAGTCTTACTTTATCGGGTGTTTCCCGGAGTGTCCAATCAATATTTTCAATTGCACGGCAAGCAAATTTGGATATGCAAAATTCGCTTATGTTTCAGTTGTTTGAGGGATGTTTTCAGCATCCGGAACGGGACGTGATGCATACACTTGATCCGGGAGACCCAGTAGATGACCTTCGAAATTTCGAGAACTCCGACGCTAGAGGCGGTGGCCACCGGCGACGATTTGCAACTGGAAACCGAACTGAAGGCGCGGACGGCGGCGGTGATCGAGGAGGCGGATCAGCAGGGGGACGTGAGGGCGGCAGCGGAAATGCTTGCGGCATCGCGCGAACGGCTGGTCCATCTGCGCCGCGCGGAGCGACGGTTGAGCGAGTACGGGAAAGAGGTTGAGGAAAAAGTAACCGCGCTGCGGGAGTCGGCTTTGGACGCATTGATCGCAACGGCGGTGGCGGGCGAGAAGCCGGAGTTTAAGCCGCTGACGGAAGTGGGGACATGGGAGTCGAGAGCGCGTGCTATCAGCCGGGCGATTCAACGGTTGGTGGAGACGCTGCTGCCGGTGGCGGAGTGGACCGCGCTTCGCGAGGAGTCGCACTGGATGATGGCCAAGTCGCGGGCGCTGGAGCAGATGGCGCAAGAGCGTGCGGAGAAGCTGCTGGGCCAGATGCGCGACGCGGTGATGGAGGAGATGGTGTTGCCGGTGGATCTATCAAAGGGTGTTTCCGGAGCCTTGCTGGGGCAGGCGGCAGAACTGCGGAGCCGGGCCATCCAGATATCGGAGAACGCAGACAGGATTGAGAAAATGCCGGGTTTCCGGCGGTAGGGCGAAGCGTCAGAGTTTGGGAGGAAAGATGAATTCGAAATTCGGTGAGTTGGTGCAAACGCTGGAACCGGCGATGCTCGAAGAATTGCGGCGCGCAGTGGCGGCGGAGATAGGCGAGCGGCGGAGTCAAACGGCGCTGCAGATTGAAAGCATCCATCCGATGATGACGTCGGAGCAGCGGACACAGGCAATGCAGGATATTGCGCGAGCGCTCAAGGGGGAGACTGATGCCTGATCTGAAAAAGTACTGGCAGGAGATTCGGGCGCTGGCGGCGTCACTGGATGAATCGGTTTGGTTAACCAGCTTGGACGATACCAGGCGCGGGATCGCCGGCGGCGGCGTGGTGGAAGTGCAAGCGGTCACGGCGGCGAAACTGTTGCACGCGAAGTCGCACCGGCGTTCGACGGAAGCGGAGATCCAGCAGTATCTGGAGCGGCAGAAGGAGAGAAAGCGCGACGCGTTCCATGAGAAGTTGCGGGCGCGCGGGATCGCCGTGACACCTGTGGACCGCGCGTAGCGCTACAGATTTGCGAGAAAACTGAGGACCGGCTTCACGCGGTAAACGCCGATGCCCATCGAGCAGACCAGGGCGTAGGACGCGATCCACGCCCGGTTTTGCCGGTTCTCTCTTTGCAGCAGATGTAGAATTGCCCAGGTGCACAACACACTGTTGACGCGCAAGAAGCCATAGGGACTGACCAGGATCTCTGGACCGCTTGCGAAAGAAAGCCCGATGGCACTGGGGATGGTAACGATGGCGGCGCTCGACGGAAACGCGCGGAGCGAGCCGCTACGGCGGTCTCGCCACACTCTCCATGCTTCAACAACGATCAGTCCAAAAGTTAGCAAGAGCGCGCCCATGCTCAGTACATCGATGGCTTGCATGGCATGGTTTGCGAACGGAGGTAAGGGGAGATCGGCTGCGGTGAACAGCCGGCGGATGTGGGGCAGCAGGGGGAACGAAATCTGGTGCACGATTGTGGTTTCCGGCGTGTGGGTTCCGTTATAGGCGAGCCAGGCAATCCCGGGTAAGGCGGCCGCACCGGCCGCTACCGCCACCCGAAAGTTTCCCCGCAGCAAATAAATGAGCACGATGCCGGCGACAATCGCAAGATTCGTTTCCCGGATTACCGGCAGTACGATCAGTACGGCCACCAGTACGCGATACTTAGATTCTCGAAGCAAATAAAGCACGGCCAGAAAGCCTGCGATGCTGGGCCCATCGAGAAGCATGCGGTCGGTGGAGGCAATGACCGCCGGTATTGCCAGATACAGGGCGATGGCGGTCCAGCGCGAGCAGTGGCCTTCGGTGAGCAGGACAAAGAAGATTCCGCCGAAAATCAGGAAGAGATCTACCAAAACGACATAGGCGATATCGACTCCGCCCACGGAGTGGCCACCCACGATGCCGGCGACCAGGGAAATAAAGATGCGGCCTCCGCGGAGCTTAGGGTCGTCGAGATATTTCCAATAGCCCTTCGTCTGAAACGGATCGTGCGCGATCAGGCGATACATCTGGCCGTCGTAGCCAGGGCTGTCTTGATAGTGATAGCCGGAGTGTTCGAGTTCGGGCGGGTGCGGGATTTGCGCACCGCAGAAGAAGAGCCCCGTGAGGTCATTGTTGGTGGTGGAAAAGCAATAGATCCACTGGTATCCAACGGTTGCCGCCAGCAGAATCGCGAAACATAGAACTAGAGATGGCCTCTGCGCGGCGGGACGGACTGGCATTCAGCATTTAGGATAAAGCACTGCCGTGTTACGATCCGAGTCATTGCTACATTTTGTAACTCAGGCCGAAGAAGAGACGATCGCGTTGGGGCGCATGATCGCCGAAAAGCTGAAGTCGCGCGCGGTCGTTCTCTTGATCGGGAATCTCGGGGCCGGGAAGACGACGCTTGCCAAGGGCATCGTCAGTGCACTCGGCGGAACCCCCGCGGAGGAAGTATCCAGCCCCACCTACACTCTGGTACACGAGTACGGGCTTTCTTCAAAGGGGGTACCCGTTTATCACATTGATCTCTATCGTCTGGATACGGCAGAGGAAGTGATGACGCTGGGGCTCGATGAACTGTTCGATCGCGATGGCATTGTTCTGATCGAGTGGGGCGAGCGGTTTCCCCAACTGCTGCCCACTGACCGGGTGGAGATACGGCTGGAGCCGGTGGATGACGGTGACTCGCGCAAGATTTCGATTACCGGGTTGCGCTCATAAATACTCTCGATGGACAGGCTCACACTTTTCGGATTGTTCGCGGTGACGGCGATGCTGGTGACCTACGCGTTGGAGAAGAGGAGTTCGTGGTTCATCCTGGCGTTTGCCGGATCGTGCGTGATGGGGTCGGCGTACGGATTTCTGCAAGGCGCGTGGCCGTTCGGACTGGTGGAGGCGGTGTGGTCCGTTGTGGCCGCGCGGCGGTGGTGGATGGTGCGGACGGGACGGGAAAGTTAGCCCAAAACAATTGTTACAGTGCGTGTTTTATGGAGCGGACTGTAGGTTGAGTGTGTCTTACTCAAGCCATGTCTTGCGCTGTCGGATTCGAATATCCCGTCGCTCCGGAAGGTGTTCCGTAATAATCCTATAATCAATCAGTTACAAAAATATATTGTCACTCCTCTGCTGAGTGTGCTAATACTATGGCTTGGGCCCGCGCCACTGCGCCGAGCCCGATTCCAGGCAAGACCTAAGCCGAAAATTTCTAGATGGAGGCAACAATGAAGATTCGTCCGCTCTATGACCGCATCGTGGTCAAACGGATTGAGGAGACTGCGGAAAAGACGGCCAGCGGCCTGTTCATTCCGGATTCCGCCAAAGAGAAGCCGCAGGAAGGTGAAGTGATTGCGGTGGGCCAGGGCAAGCGCGCCGACGACGGCAAGCTGATTCCGCTGGACGTGAAGCCGGGCGACCGCATTCTGTTCGGCAAGTACTCGGGTTCGGACATCAAGATTGACGGCGAAGAGTACATGATCATGCGCGAGGACGAAGTGTTGGGCGTCCTTGATGGCGGTAAGAAGAAATAACCGGGTTTCGATTACTGAAGGAGATTTGTAAACATGGCAGCGAAACAGATTGTTTATAGCGAGAATTCCCGCCAGGCGATTCTCCGCGGCGTGAACCAGTTGGCCGACGCGGTGAAGGTGACGCTGGGTCCGAAGGGCCGCAACGTTGTGCTCGAGAAGAAGTTCGGTGGTCCGACGATCACCAAAGACGGCGTGACCGTTGCGAAGGAAGTGGAACTGAAGGATCCGCTGGAGAACATGGGCGCGGCGATGGTCCGCGAAGTGGCCTCGAAGACGTCGGATGTGGCCGGTGACGGCACCACGACGGCGACGGTTCTGGCGCAATCGATCTTCAAGGAAGGCGTGAAGGCGGTTGCCGCCGGCGCGAACCCGATGGAACTGAAGCGCGGCATCGAATTGGCCGTGGAAGCGGTTGTGGCCGCTGTGAAGAAGGCCTCCATCGAAACGAAGACGAACGAGACGATCGCGCAGGTGGGCACGATTTCCGCCAACGGCGATTCCGAAATCGGCAACACGATTGCCGAGGCGATGAAGAAGGTTGGCAAGGACGGCGTCATCACGGTTGAAGAATCGAAGACGATGCACACCGAACTGCAGACCGTGGAAGGCATGCAGTTTGACCGCGGCTACCTCTCGCCCTATTTCGTGAGCGATCCGGACCGCATGGAATGCGTGCTGGAAGATCCCTACATCCTGATCCACGAAAAGAAGATCTCGAACATGAAGGATCTGCTGCCGGTGCTCGAGCAGATCGCGCGTTCGGGCAAGCCGCTGCTGGTAATCGCTGAGGAAGTGGAAGGCGAAGCGCTGGCGACTCTGGTTGTCAACAAGCTGCGCGGCACGTTGAACGCTTGCGCCGTGAAGGCTCCGGGCTTCGGCGACCGCCGCAAGGCGATGCTGGAAGACATTGCGACGCTGACGGGTGGCACGGCTCTGATGGAAGAGACGGGCATTAAGCTCGAAGGCGTGCAGTTGAAGGACCTGGGCCGTGCGAAGCGCATCACGGTGGACAAGGAAAACACGACGATCATCGACGGCGCGGGTGCGCAGAAGACGATCGAAGCGCGCATCAAGCAGATCCGCACGCAGATCGAAGAGACCACGTCGGATTACGATCGTGAAAAGCTGCAGGAACGTCTGGCGAAGCTGGCCGGCGGTGTTGCGGTGATCAAGGTCGGCGCGGCCACCGAGACCGAAATGAAGGAAAAGAAGGCTCGCGTGGAAGACGCTCTGCATGCGACGCGGGCGGCTGTGGAAGAAGGCATCGTTCCGGGCGGTGGATCGGCGCTGCTGCGCGCGGCTTCGGTGCTTGACGGTCTGAAGTTGGAAGGCGATGAGAAGATCGGTGTGAACATCATTCGCCGCGCTTGCGAAGAGCCGATCCGTCAGATTGTGGCCAACGGCGGCTGGGAAGGTGCGATCGTGATCGAAAAGATCCGCGCCAACAAGGACGCCAACTACGGCTTCAACGCGGCCTCGGCCAACTATGAAGACCTGGTGAAGGCCGGCGTCATCGATCCGGCGAAGGTGACCCGCAGCGCTCTGCAGAACGCCGCTTCGATCAGCGCTTTGATGCTGACCACCGAAGCGATGATCTGCGAGATTCCGGAAAAGAAGGAAGCAGCCCCGATGCCGGGCGGCCACAGCCACGGACCGGGAATGGACTTCTAGTCGCTCGCGCGACGGCCAGTGCGCCTCGCGGCGCTTGGCAGAAGTCTGCAAGACAAAAGGCCGCTCCGAAAGGGGCGGCTTTTTTTATTTGTCTAGCAGGACTACATCGCTAAATCCGTCGGCGGAAATGTGTGTCAATCCCCCCAAATCACGTTTTGGTAACCTTCTGAAAATCTCCGCGGACTCCCGCTGCTTGTTCGGCCAGAGCACGAGGAGATTATCAACAGGTCCGTCAAGTGGCTCCAGCGAATTGCCCATTGCTGTGATCGCCTCCACGTAAGGGACAATTGCTTTCGTGAATGGCTTGTTATCACTTCCCCAAGCAAGAAGAAAGTAGTCGCATTTTGGGAAGATTTGGGCAAGTGGTGTTAGTTCATTGGGACGAGCTTGCTCATCAACTTCGGCAGACCAAACCACCGTTGTTTTAACTTCTTCGCCCTCTGCCATGAGAAGGATCGACGGAACGAACACGTCTTGATGGAAGCTTTCCTGATAGCTGGCGCGGGCCCGTGTATATTCCCACCAATATCTCGACGATTTCCGGGAGAGAAATGGCTTCCGGATCGGATCTTCGGCATCCTGAGCCATTCTGATGGTTGCCTGATCGTTATGCTTTGTCCAATTCGCGGTCAAAATAGCAGGACCGGTGCCTGGGGCATAGACGATTTCTTCTTGCGCGTCGAAGAGGTGAAAGCCAAGATCTGTGGCAATCGCAGAAATGATGGGCATTGTTTCTAACGCGAAAAAGTACGGTCTCAAGAGATTGACTGATGCCACGAGTGCTGGCGGGTTGAGGGTTTTAGGTAGGTTCCACCTACCGTCAGCCATGTGATCGTCTGCGTTCAGGAAATCAAAGAAACAATAGGCGCCCGTATCTGGGTGATGGTATTCGAATTGGACCAATGTGCCATCATCGGTCCTATTTTCAGAGATGTGCTCGATCCGCGAAAAGCATTGGCAAATCCGACTAAGATCGACGGAGTAATCTCGCGGCGCACAGAAGTATAGGTCAAAGCTCACTGTTGAGTTCTTATCCTACGACAATGATGCGCCTGGAAGCTTTTCCCGTGAATCCGTAGTCGTTTGTTGTGCGACGTGGTAACCGTGGAGTCGGTCGCGGATGATTGATTCCGGTTCTCAGCTCAGTTACCGTATAACCATGAGCGCCCCCACTATAGAGGACCTCAAGAAAGCCATCGGCGATCTATCCCCCGAGGAGAAACTGTCCTTGGCCGAATGGATGAACATTTCCGCGATTAGAGAGGAATTGCAGGAAGCCGAGCGGCAGATTGAGAACGGTGCGGGCCTCGAATACAACGAGTCAAATCTCTCTGAACTCTTCTTGGAGAGTCGATCGAGTGCACTGCAATTGTTACGCGAGAGAGCGTCGAAGTAATTCCAGGAGTCCGCACTGGCAAGACTAGTCGTCTCGCCGGCCGCAAAACAGGACCTTGTCGAAGTGTTCTTGTATATCGCTCAAGAGAATCTTGAAGCGGCCGAACGGGTTCATTCACAACTCTACAACTCGCTCATTACGATCTCCAGACAGCCGAAGATAGGGCGTCTTAGGGGTGAGATCGGTTCCGGAATGCGGAGCTTGGCCGTCGGCGGCTACGTTGTCTATTACCGGTTAATCGACGGGACTGTCCGCATTCTGCGAGTTTTGCACGGGGCGCGAGATCAACCTCGTGGGTTCTGAGTCCCTCCCATTTGTTTCCCATACTTCAACTCACTCCCCGTCACTCCGGTGTACCCTAGTTCGTTGGCGGAGCGAAGGGGCCGCGCTGCCGGATTGGGAACTCAGGAGGCTTTATGCGGATTTCGTGTTTCGGGCCCTTGGCGTTTGCTTCGGTTTTGACCGTTGGTGTGGCGTTGGCGGCGGGTCCGCCGCCGTGGGCTTATGGGTTTGAGGGGCCTCCGCCGGCGGGGGCGCAGCCTACGCCGATTGCTCCGGCGCCGACGGATCAGAAGCCCCTCAGTTTGCCGGGGAACTCCAAGCAGTTTTCCCGCGCGCAGATTGCGAATCGCTTCGGGCCGGCTGACTGGTATCCGGAAGAGCATCCGGCGATGCCCGAGATTGTGGCCAAGGGCAAGCAGGGCACCGTGTGGGCGTGCGGGCTGTGCCATTATCCGAACGGCAAGGGACGCGCGGAGAACGCGGGCGTGAGCGGGTTATCGGCGGAATATTTCATCAAGACGATGAACGATTTCAAAAACGGCAACCGCAAAAGCGCCGATCCGCGCAAAATGAATTCGAATTTGATGGCTGCCTTCGCGAAAAACATGACCGACGAGGAGATCAAGGCCGCCGCGGAATACTACGCGGCGATCAAGTGGACTCCGTGGATCAAGGTTGTGGAAACGAAGATGGCGCCGAAGGCGAAGCCGAATAACGGGCTGTTCATCGTGGAGGGCGAGAAGCCGGAGATGGAGCCGCTGGGAAATCGCATTCTGGAGACTCCGGTGAACGGTGAGGCCA
>JBEBGM010000104.1:0-3313 GCA_040081455.1 Bryobacteraceae bacterium | reverse complement strand
GTCAGCGGCATGAAGCGTAAGGGCGCTAGTTTCTCGTTGATTGGGCTGCGCCATGCCGGGAAGGCTCGATAGAAAGAGCCGTCGCTGCGCCAAGGACTCGGGGATCGCCCGCGCGCCGTTCATACGACCCACCGCATGAATGACACGTTCACGTCGCCGATTCAGTTCGCGCTGCGCATCCTCCAGATCCGAACGGCTGGCTATGGGTTTGGATGTGCGCACAGTGACAACCAGCGAATACTCGCAGACCTTCAGCGACGACGAAATCACCGCCGTGAGCACGTCGTTCAACTGCGAATGCGCTACCGCTGCGTCCACGTTGATCATGTGCCCGCCACGCGAGTCAATCTGCGCGGCCTGCATCTTCTTCATCCGGCCCTTGAATCCCGCGATCACCTTGGTCTGATCGGGAATCGTCACCTCGGCATTCACCACAACCGGGAAGTCCAGAACCATCAGTTCGCGCAAGATTCCCGGAAACGTCCCGTCTGGTAGGTCCTTCATGCTGACGAATGTGTAGAGGAACCCGCCCACTTGGATATAGCCCTCCTGTTCGTCCTCGATGCTCGTGTTCACGATCTGCTCGCGCGCGCTCCGGTAGTCGATGGAGAAGTCGCCTCGCCGATAAGCGCCACGATCCTCAAAGACAGGATTCAGGCTGCGCTTGGCCTCCACGAACATTTCGCCATCGGCCATCCGGCGTGTTCTCATCCCCGTCGCCGCAAGGGTCTGCTCGACACCGGCCAACAGCGAAGAGAACTCGGCCAGCAGATCTTCGTGCTCGCGCTGCGTGCGCTGGATGCACTTGTCGACAGAGAGGCTGAACCAGTTTCGCTTCTTGCCTTCCAGTCGCTCGGCCATTTCATGATGGGTCCGTGGGTTCCAGATGAAATACGCGTGAAGCAGATGCCGCAGATAGTACCCAGCCGCGTCGTTTTCGTCCCATTGGCGCATCCGAATCCGATCAATTTCTTGTAGGACCGCGTTGTCGCTCCGATGGAGCCGCGGATACTGTTTCCGCACGTCACCGATTCCTTCGGTGATTTCGAAGCGAACCTGCATGCGCATCGACCGCTCCGGCAGGGAACGCACCAGTGCCTCGAATGCGTGCTTGGATCGGTTGCGGCCTTCGTCGTCGTGATAGTAAGAATTGAGGCCATCGAGTTCGTAGCCGGCCACGAAGCTCCCGTCGATCTGAACCGCGACTCCATCCAGGTAGTCGCGAATGGGAAGCAGTTCGCAGAGCGGCGGCTTGTGCAAGGCCTTCTTGTGTTCGGACATCGTAGTTGGCATTACTTGAGGTACTCCTTGGTCAATTCAGAGTCGCGTTCCAGCCCACAATAGATGTGAGGTTTGATCTGCCAGATCAACAGGTCCCTTAGATAACCACGCGGCTTTCCGTACTTGAACAGCCACAGACACGGCACGGCCAGAATGGGGACGATCCACAGCAACAGGAAGCTCAACGGAATTCCATAGATCTCCCGGCCCAGGGACCGGCCCACGAAGTTCGAGATGACGCCCAGCCCCAGGACGAGGAACATGTCCTCGATCTCCAGGTAGAGCCACGTGACGCGCTGATGAAGGTTGCGATGAACCTGCGTGACTTCGAGTGCCATGTGTCCCCCTAACTAATTCCGCCTGTTCCTTGTTGAACGAAGAACTCCGCCATGCGCAGTAAGCCCGATACGCTGAAGCTCGCCATCGCGATAATGATGTGCCGCGCCCAGGGCGCTCCCGGATAGATGCGGAACCCCGCGCCTCCGTAGTGAAGCAGGGCCATAACCACTTGAAGCACTCCATACACTGGTAAAAAGACATTGGCCGACCAATTCACCAACCCGAGCATGGTCACCCACACTTGGTCTGGATCGTTCCATGCACGGACTCGCGAAAACGTTTCAATGCCGCGCAACAGCCCCGATACCATCAGCGCAAGGAAGCCGCCGTACATAGCGTATTGGAACGGAGCATTTCTTGCAGCCCTGAGAACGGCAATGACGAATAGCAGTCCTGCGAGCGTGGGCATGATCACGTTGCCCAGCCAGTTCGTCAGATTCGTAAGGCCAGTCAAGAAGGTCACGTCTTCCTCCCGTCACATCATTCGATTGATCAAAATCCACAACGCGCTCACTGTGAGGAATCCTCCGGCGCACGCAACAAGCCGCAAGTAGCCGGGTTGATTAAAGGCAAACTGGATGATCGCGCCGCATATCGCCAGGCCCGCCGCCAACGGGAAGATTCTGCCAGCGACGTAGTTCCACATCGATTCAAGCCCAAGGATGATCGAGAAGCGATTCCCAACCGGGGTCCATGCATCGATCAATGCATGGGTCGATGAGATTGCCAGCAGGAACATCGCGCTCAAAATCGAAGGCAGCGGGCCGGTCCCACTCGCCGTGTCGAGCACCGAGCGCATCACGAAGAAGGCCGCCAACACCGGCACCAGTCGCGCCACCACGAACTCCGCGACGAATGTTTGCAAGCCGTTCGCGATCCCGGATAGCCAGGCATTAGAGATCGCCGCACCCGGCGGAAAGAAGACTGGGAAACCTAGGAACTGGAACCAGACCAGCGTCGGCTCCAGTGCCAGAAAGATCACCGTCCATAACATCCAGCGAGAGAACGCCCCGCCGACCCAGAACACCGTGCCGCCCTCTTTTCGTAGGGAGATACCCGCGTTCACTAGGCAAATGAAAGCGGCCGGCCCCGTGAGGGCAAACATGACGCGCATAATGTCGTAGATCAAAGTCGGCATGATTCCTCGCTTGACCGATTGGCGGGCCAGTTCCGATGAGGGCCCGCCCGCCACTTCGGTTCGTTAGGGGCACTGGCTAGGAGACTCCGCCGCCGCCCTGCGCGATCCAGAACTCGAGCAAGCGCGTGACGCCAGAAACAGCCAGGCAGCCAAGCGCCGTAACGACGTATCGCCCGGAGCCGCGCCCCGCCACATACGAGATGAGGCCACCGGCCAGCGCCAACCCGGCACCCACCGGAGCGATGACGTTGCCGATCCAGTTAACGAGGTTGAGGAACGCGCCTTCCGGCTGCGCACCCGTTTGGCCTTGAACGGCCACGTTCACCTGCGGAGCCGCGCCAAGATTCTGCGCGATCACCACAGCTTGTGAGAAGAGGACGAGACACAGAACGGCCATCAGCAAGGTAGCCGCCCGCTGCCGGTTCGTATCCGAAAGTTTCAACATGAGAGACCTCCCGTAACATTCGATTTGGATGCGGCTCAGGGTTTACTCCCAAGCACACAAGAAACATACACGGGATTCCCGGAACCACAAAACGAGTTGCGTGGGAGTTC
>JBEBGM010000103.1:0-3363 GCA_040081455.1 Bryobacteraceae bacterium | reverse complement strand
CACTAATCTGCCCACCCTGTGGCGTGGTGAACTCAATCGTCCCGCGCTTGCCCACCGTAACCGCATACTGCGCATTCAACATGAACGACGTGTGCCCCGACCCACTCAAATTAATCGTCGCCGTCCCGATCTGCGCCCCGGTATCGTCGCGAATAACCACCGCCACATTCGCCTGTGCCGCCGCCACGTTCGATACCGCAACGCCGGTAGCCAGCGAGCCGGTGTTATCAAATGCCAATACATACTTTGCGGCGTTCCGAGTCTCCAGCGGCACAACGGCATTCCAGCCGAGCGGGGCGTTCGTGAATATCCCGAATCCGCTGACGTTGCCATTCGCAGAAATCCGGCCATGGCCGATCAACTGCGCCGCTGCGTCCGGCCCCGGGCTATCCACGAGGATCTGTGCGCCGACCGCCAATGTTCTCTCTAGCGTCGAGCCATCGAGCGGCGCTTCCAACGGCGCCTGGGGAAACAGCAAGGGCAGCGACAACTCCGAACCGCCGTTATCCAGGAAATTTACGCGCGATTGCACCGCCGACGTCCCGAGATTGACCAGATCCAGGGAGAACTTCCACGTGCCCTGTGAAGCCACTTGCGCAAGCGAACCGAGAAAACTCATATTCGAGGTCAACCCTGACGCTTGCTCCACCACATAACTCACTCCGCCAATCGTCATCGTCACCGAACGCGCAGGCCCCGTATTCGGATTCGCGATGAAACCAACACCGGTTGGGCCCAGATTCACCGTCATCCATGGCGGTGCGTTGTTCACCGTCCACCCGCAAGAAGCGGGAGTGCCGGTCACCGTCACACTTTTGCCTCCACCCGATGCAGGGAAAATGGCTCCCCGCGATGACAGTGAAACCGAGCAAGTGCCCGTCTGCGCGATCGTCGCCGATAGCGAATCCGCCAAGAGCACCGTCGCGGAGCGTGTGGAGATGGTGCTGGCCGCAATATTCAGGTTCAGCGTCGCTGAACCGGTCCCCATCGAAGGCTCTACCGCGGTAATCCAGGTCGGGAGACCGGAAACGTACCACGTGCAATCCGGCGCCGTCTGAATCTGAAAGCGGACGGTGCCGCCGGTAAGAGGTACCGCAACCGAGGCTTGGTCAACCGAATAGGAACAAGTATTCGAGGATGGCGTGAGCAATCGAATCCGGTTGCTTTCCATCGCGTAGAGGTTCCCGGCCGCGCCAGCGGCAAGCCAGGACGAATTCAGGATAGTCGCTCTCGCCGGGGACGTTTCTCGAAACGCGGCACCGCCCCCCGCAATGACAGTCAGCTTGTCCCCATCCAATCGATAGATCTGCGAGGCGTTGGAAACAAATATCTGCCCTGATTCAGAGACTGCAAGCCCCACGGGCGCTGTAAGGCCGGCAAGAGTAGTGACAGAATTAGCGTCGACCGCGAGCAAGCGGCCTCCGAGCCAATCCGTGACTAGGGTACGGCCCGTTAAGTCGACTGCGATCGATTTTACGGAGCTGCAACACGACGGCACGCTCGAAATGACACCGTTAGAAATTTTGCGAATGCCAGCATCCAGGATGTACAAATCGCCCGCGGAGTCGATAGTCAACGCCTGCGGTGACGTCAACGTGGCATTCACGGCGGGTCCTCCATCACCATCACTACCAGCAACACCGGTACCGGCAATTGTGCTGATGATGCCGTTTGTAAGCTTCCTCACCCTTCGATTTCCATAATCGGAAATAAACACATTTCCAGCTCTATCAACGGCGATACCGCTTGGAGCATTGATTTGGGCGGCGGCGCCCGGTCCGTTATCGCCGCTGAATCCGGCACTGCCAGTCCCCGCAACGGTTGTAATGACTCCGTTCCGAACGCGGCGAACGCGATGATGATTTGTGTCCGCCAAATAAACCGCGCCATCACTGCTGACCGCAATGGGCCCCAGCGTAAACTGCGCGCCGAGGGCTGGGCCGCCATCTCCATTGAAAGCCGCGGCGCCAGCTCCCGCGATCGTGTTGATGATCCCGTTACGAATAACCCGAATGCGTCCACCGTCGATCAAATACATGTTGTCAGCGGAATCGAATGCCATACGCACCGGTCCCGCCAATTGCGCAGCCGTCGCCGGACCGCCGTCGCCGCTCAAACCAGCGGTTCCGTTTCCGGCGAATGTTCCCGAACCCGCCTTGGATACGGTAAAACCAGACGCCGTGTACAAAACGCCTTGGGAATCGAAAGCCAAACCTCCTGTGGCGCTGATCGATAGCGCCGTCCGGAGCCCGTTCGTGATTTTTGAAACACCGTTGGTCGTCGCAATGTAAATGTTCCCGCTTATGTCTGCCGCCACATGCATCGGTATGCCCGGAAGGAATTGAGTGGACAGGTATGTAAGGGTACCGTTTGAGATTTTGATCAAATCTGCCTGGGTAGAAGTGTTATCGACGATGATTAGATCGTCGTCTTTCGTCAGTGTCATGGCCGATGGGCCTCGAAGAACGAACTCGTTGCCCGGTCCCGGTGGTCCACCGGGCGGATTCGCGAAAGTGAGGCGTGTTCCTCCGCCCGCCACCGTGGTGATGATGCCGCCGGAAACCTTGCGGATTCGGCGCGCCGCGCCATCAAGGATATAGAGATCTCCCGTTTTGCTGATGGCGATGTCGAGAGCCGTGCAGGCACAGATGCTGGCCTCGGTCGCTGGACCGCCATCACCAGTCGATCCGTGGGTGCCATTGCCAGCAACTCGATGGACAATCCCGTCGGGCCCAATTCTTACGACAACGCCATAGGTGGAGAGGGCCACGTACACATTGCCGTTCGCGTCCACCGCGACTCCCCGCGCACCGTCAAAGTCCGCCGACAGTGCTGGAATATTGTCCGGAAAACCGCCGCCCGCGATAGTCTGAATGTCATAGCTTTGCCCAAACGCTTGCGCGGCGAAGGCGATCCATAAAAATAAAAGTGTTTTCGCGGTCGGCATGAAATATTCGAATTATATCCATCTATTGAAATGATTTCTCCGAGTGCCTTTGACAAACCACTAAAACCGCTCACGTGGCGCACGCACTCCTGCGTGCCACGTCGAGACTCGTCTCGGCGCCCGGTTGCCGTTCCCCATCCCTCATTCCACATCGCAATTCGTGAAAGCACCCAGGGGGGCGGAGCTTAACCTCCGCGCGCCGGGCTAGCCCGGCGCAAAAGCTCCATCACATCCAATCGAAAACAGAAATCCGCCGCAGTACCCACAACATCCCGAAAACTTCCGCCCCCAACCGTACAACCGTCGTGTACGGTTTAGGCAAGAAGCCGGGTGTTGGTCTTGCACAGAACCGGCCACCAAAGCTCGGGTATTCATGACCCTGCCCGATGCAGTGTGAACACCTCTCGCAAGGAGGA
>JBEBGM010000037.1:0-44510 GCA_040081455.1 Bryobacteraceae bacterium | reverse complement strand
CGACCGGCTATTGTTTCGAAACAGCTCACGACTTGAATCTTCCAATCCTCCTTGCGGGAGGTGTTCACCCTGCGTCAGGCGGTGTCTAGAACACCCGAGCTTTGGTGGCCGGTACTGTGCAAGACCAACACCCGGCTTCTTGCCTATACTTTTAGCCCAAGTTGCGCAGAGCGAACGCGGACCGATACTCGATGTTGTTGTTACGGCGACGGATTTTTGTCTTTGTGGAGTTGTATTGGATCTATTTGCATTGCACCGGGACGAAGCCCGACGCGCGGCGCCCTACTGCCTCTCACGGATCGCAGTGTGGGAGCGGAGTAGCTGGAACGGGCGGCGGGCGGCGTGACGAGTCTCGACGCGGTACGCTGCGCGCGTGCGCCACAGGGTGGGTCGGTTCTGTTAGAGTCCGGAGTAGTTGGTCAGGAGCACGCCGCACTCTCCTATGGCCTTGCGGACTTCTTTGGAGGTTAGGGCGCGGAGTTCCTGCTCGCGGCTTTCTTTAAGGCGGGTGGGGGCGGCGCGGAGTTCATCAGTGCAGACGCCGGGGTGGCACATGAATTCCGTGGAACCTTCGGGAAGCGCGCGGATAATGGCGGCTAGGGTCGTGGGGCTGAAGTTTCCGGTGATCTGGAAGCCGGAGAAGTGGTCGGTGGAGCGGCAGCCGTGTTGCGATAACACCCGGGCGAAGGCGGCACGGCGAAGGCTCATCGCTTTGCTAATGAGGCGTTTGGACGCGGCGACACCGGGGTACCGTATCGGGGCGTCAAAGGGGCGGCGGACCCACGGAATTTGAAACTCTTCCGAGATGCGGGCGACGGCATCGAGCACGGGAGGCAACAGGTGCGTGTGCTTGTGCGTGTCCAAATGTGTGGGGCGGATACCGGCATTCAGGATCTTTCTCACCTGCTTGACGAACTCGTCGAAGATGGGAATCTGGCCGAGAGCGACGGCGAGGGTCAGCTTTGCGACGGTGGGCGGGTACGGTGGATCGCCCACGACGACGAGATGCACGCCGATATCGAGGCTGGGATGCTGCTTTGCGAGTTGCACGGCGTCCTCGAAGGCGGCGCCGTTCGCCATCAGGGTGGTTGCGGTAAGGATGCCTTCCGCGTGTGCTTCGACGATGCCGCGGTTGACGTCGCGCGTGAAGCCGAAGTCGTCGGCGTTGACGACAAGTTTCTTCATGTGATGCGGCTTAGAAGAGCGCCAGCTTGATGCGCAGGAACTTCTTGGGGTTCGCGCGGAAATCCTTAAGCAGGCCGTTCAACTCGCGTGTGGTGCCATCGAGCGATTCATAAAGCGCCGGATTCACAACCAATTGGCCGAGCGTGCCCTGGCCGCTATTGATCTTATCGAGCAGCGTATCGAGGCGCGTCATAGTGGCACGCAGTTGATCGTGCAGTTCGTCGCTCTTGAGGAACTTGCCGGCGCTGCCTTTACCGTCGTTGAGATCGACGAGGAGTTTGCGGACGTCGGTGATGGCGGCGCGGGTGTCGTCGTATAGGGCAGGATCCTTCAACAGCTTCCCAGCGGTGCCTTGGCCTTGCTGCAGGCCTTCGACGAGAGTGTTGACGCGGTTGACGGTGCCGCGGAGATCGTTGACGGTGCCGCGGGCGTCGGTGTAGAGGGACTCATCGTGCATCAGCCTGCCGAGCGTTCCCTCACCGGAGTTCAGCGTCTTGGTCAGTTTCTGAACTTCGTTGGTGATATCGAGAATCTGGCGGTAGAGCATATCGTCGGACAGCAGTCTGCCGATGGTGCCCTGGCCAACCTGAATGGAGGCAACGATGCCGTCCACTTTTTTCAAAATTCCGTCGAGCGAAGCGAGTGCGCTGTAGCCCTGCTGCACCACTTCGTCGAATTCGCGCGTATCCAGGCTCTGGAGCTCATCGCCCGGCTTCACCGTGGTTGTGCTGGCGCCCTTCTTGATGTTGATGTACTTTGTGCCAAGGAGATTTTCGGCGGCGATGGCGGCCCTGGAATCGACGGGAATGGTGGGCAGGAAGGAATCCTCCACTTCGAGAGTCACTTTGACGATGCGATTCGGCTGGTTCACGCCGGACAGAGCGACGTGGGCTACTTTGCCGGCATTGATGCCATTGACACGCACGGGCGCGCCTTCAGCCACAGCGGCGGAGTCATCGAGGTAAACGAAGATATCGCTGCGGCTCTTGAACAGCCCCTTGGTGCTGGTCATCAGGAAGATGAGGAACGCCAGGATACACAAGGAGAGTACGGCCAGCAATCCGACCTTCAATTGAGCCCACTTTTTCTTTTGTTGCAGCGCCATAGGGAATGAAAAGGGCTAGGAACTGCCCGGCCTCGCGAATTTTTGAATGTAGGGATCCTCGCTCGCCCTCAAATCATCCTCCGAACCTTCGAACACCAATTGGCCTTCTTTCATCACCATGAACGTGGTCGTCTGCTGGCTTTGAGGATCCAATTCGATCTGGCCACTGCTCGGATTGTAGCGAAAATTGGCTACCATATGCCCGTCTTGAAAACGGTGGGTCACCATGATGGTGGCGGTATCGCGGAGATCACGTTCCTTGATGATGAGGGAAATGATGGTGTTGGCTGTGATGGGGTCGAGTCCCGCGGTGGGGGAATCGTAGAGCAAAAGAGCCGGTTCGGCGACGACGGCGCGGGCGATACCGACACGGCGGCGCATGCCTCCGGAGAGTTCCGAGGGAAATTTTTCGAGGGTGTGTTCGAGTTCAACGAAGCGGAGCGAGTCACGGACACGCTTGTCGAGTTCCTCCGGCTGGACGGGACCCGAGCCGTTGCGGACTTGCGATGCCTGGTTTTCGAGCGGATAGCTGACGTTCTCGGCCACGGTCTGGGAATCGAACAATCCGCCTTCTTGAAATAGAATTCCGACGCGGCTGCGCAGTCCGTAGAGTTCGCTCTCTTTACGTTCCGTCACGTCTTCACCGAACAGATGAATATGCCCGGAATCGGGCCGCACCAGACCGACGGCGCACTTGAGCAGCATGGTTTTGCCGCTTCCCGCCGCGCCCAAAAGCACGCGGGTTTCGCCGGCGCGCATCTGGAAGGACAGGTGCACGAGGGCCTGGGTATCGCCGAACGCAAGATTGACATCGTCGAACTGAACCACAACCGTTTCGTCACGCACGCGCGCTTCAGTGCCGGCCATTAGAGGTTCACAAACAGCGGGTCAAGCATCGAAGTGATGACGAAAATCCAAACCGAGGAGACGACGACGGCTTTGGTGGTCGCTCGGCCCACGCCTTGCGTGCCGCCCGATGTGTGCATGCCGTAGTAGCAGCCGACGAGCGCGATCACGATGGCAAAGAGAAACGGTTTCAAGAGACCCTGGACCAGATCGTTGTATTGAAGGATCTGCCAGGCCGACGTCCAATATTGAGAGCCGGGAATATCCATCATGGTGGCGGCGATGAAGTTGCCGCCGATCAATCCGATAGCATCGGCAATGATGGTGAGCAGTGGCAGCACGATGGCGGTGGCGATCAAACGCGGCGTCACCAATTTCTGAATGGGATCAGTACCCAAGGCGCGCATGGCGTCAATCTGCTCGGTGACACGCATGGAGCCGAGTTCGCTGGCGATGCCGCTGGCATTGCGGCCGGCGACCAGCAGAGCGGTGAGGACGGGACCGAGTTCGCGTACGAGCGTGATGGAGACAATGTTGCCGATCTGCCCTTGCGCGCCATACTGCGCGAGCGCGCGGGACATCTGGAGCGCCATCACGACGCCACTGAAGAATCCGATCAGGCTGACGATGAAAAGCGAGCCGACGCCGATGGTGTCCATTTGCAGGAGCACGTCGTCATAGTAGTGCGGCTTGCGAAATACATTCCGGAAAGCGCGGCCGCTCAAGAACAAGAATTCCTGGAACGTTTCGATGGGTTGTTTCAGGAAATCGAACAAGCGGTTCTCCGGCTATGTTGATGCTAACATGGTGGCACCTCATGAAGGGCCTTACCGACATTGCAGGAGTGCATGTGGGCCACGCTTCCGATTATGACGGATTGACCGGCTGCACGGTGATCGTCTGCGAAAAAGGCGCGGTGGCGGGCGGCGACATTCGAGGATCCGCGACAGGCGTATCGGATTGGGACCTGCTGAGTCCGATGCACGTCACCGATCGCATACACGCGGTTTGTTTCGCGGGCGGTAGCGCGTTTGGGCTGGAAGCGGCCGCGGGCGTTCGCAGGCATTTGGAACGAAGAGGCGTCGGGTTTAGAACGGGCGCGGGAGTGGTTCCTCTGGTGGCGGGCGCGATTCTCTACGATCTTGGGCTCGGCAAATCGAATGTACGTCCGACGCGCGAGATGGGCGAGGCAGCGACGTCGGTGGCGAGCGACAAAGCGGTGACCGAAGGTGCCGTGGGCGCGGGCACGGGCGCGACGGTTGGCAAGATGCTGGGTCTGAAGAACGCGATGAAGTCGGGCGTCGGCTCGTGGACGGTGGAGTTGGGCGGGCGCAACGCGGGAGTGATCGTATCCGCGTTGGCCGTGGTGAATTCGTTGGTGACGTGGTGGATCCGGCGAACGGAAAGATTATCGCGGGTGCGCGCAAGGCTGCGGATTCGGGCGAGTTTGTCAATAGTGCCCGGATCATGAAGGATTCTAGCGCCAGCGGCTTTGTGGCGAGCAACACGACTCTTGTTGTGGTGGCGACAAACGCCGCGCTAACGAAGGTAGAGGCGACGAAGGTGGCGCAACTATCGCAATTAGGCGTGGCGCGTACGATCTCGCCGGTGAATACGATGTCGGATGGCGACGTATGCGTAGCGCTCTCGGCGGGAAACGCGAAGGCACCGGTGGATGCGATTGGCGTCGCGGCTGCGGAGGCCGTAGCGGAATCCGTCCTACGCGCGGTGCGTTTGGCGCCCGCGATGGGCGGAGTCCCGGGGCTAAAAAAGTAAACCGCTTACGCGTTTACGGGAACGACGACCGGAATCGCGTGGCGCACCAGGACCGCTTCGACGTCCTTCTTCATCAGGCGCGAGGCGTCGTAATCGACGGTGATCTTATCGAGCGACGGAGCGACGCTCAGTTTCGCAATGCCATACGTTGAGTGCGTCTTTTCAATGTTCGCGAAATCTTCATCGCCGAGCGGACGGCTCAAATCGTAGCGCAGAGTTACCTTAGTCATTTCTTTTCAGAATCTCTCTTTTCAGAATATCATCGAGGCCCAGTGGGCCTCACAAGTCCTTGCTTTGGGCCATTTTCCAACGGATCTGGCGCAGCATTCCCATCCAGACTTCTGCATCGTGGGCGGTTAAATCCATACGGCGAATCAGGCGGCGGATCTTCAATTCCGCGGAGCCAGCGGTGCGCGCGTGGACGTAGCCGGAGAGTTTGAGGACTTCCTCCAACATCTCGGTGATGCGCTCCAGGCTCTCCGCGGCAGCGGGACGCTTTTCTTCGGGAGCAACGCGCACGGCGGCGGGGTTGCGGATGATTTCGTACAGGCATAGGGCAACAGCCTGGCCGAGGTTCATCGATCCGTGCTCCTCGCGTGCGGGAATCCGCATCAGCCAGTGGCAGTGCGCCATGTCCTCATTTGAGAGGCCGAATTTTTCGGAACCAAAGAGAAGTGCGACCTGAGCCGTGGCGAGTTTCTTTGCAATGAGCTTGCCTCCGAATTCGAGACGGCGCAGTGGATGTTCGAGCGCGCGGGGGCCGATGGAGGTGGTGCCGACAACCAACGAGCAATCGGCGACGGCATCGGCAACGGTTGCGTACTCCCGGGCCTTTTCGAGGACCCGATGCGCCTTCACTGCTGAGCGGGCCTCCTGAAAAGCGACGGAATAGGGATTAACCAGACGGAGTTCGTCAAAACCGAAGTTGCTCATGGCGCGGGCAGCGGCGCCGATATTGAGCGGATTGCGCGGGGCGACGAGAACGACTCTGAGGCCGGGGGAGGGGTTGGTGGAGGCAGACTCGGGCAGACTTTTGGACGCAGTTGGCTTCGATGCGCTGTGCTTCGGAACCGCCCCATTAGGCATGGATTTCGCGGTGGACGGCGTCGAGCACGCCGTTGATAAAGGAGACCGACTCATCGCCGGAGAACTGGCGCGCCAGTTCCAGCGCTTCATCGATCACCACTGCCGGTGGTGTACGAAGTTCGCTCATTTCGTAAACGGCGAGACGAAGGATGTTGCGGTCGACGATGGGCATGCGCTCCAATCGCCAGTTTTCCGATTTGGCGGTAATGCGGCGGTCGATATCGGCGGTTTTCGAGAGAGTTCCGCGCACCAACTCTTCCATAAACTCGTCTCGGGGAGCACGAGTGGGGGCATCCTCATCGGATGCGAGGGTTTCGTAAAAGGAGTCGAGTGCATCGGTAATCTCCTGTTTCCGTTGATCCATGAGGAACAGAATTTGTAGCGCCCGTTGCCGGGATTTGTGCCGAGCTGGCATTCTCTAAAACCTCGCCATCTCGATCGCGGTCATCGCCGCGTCGTAGCCCTTGTTGCCGAGCGCGCCGCCCGCCCTGGCTTCCGCTTGTTCCAGATTATCGGTTGTGAGAACGCCGAAAATAATGGGGATGCCGGTATCGAGTGCGACGTTCTGCAAGCCACGCGCGGCTTCGCCGGCAACGTAATCGAAGTGCGGAGTTTCGCCGCGAATCACTGCACCCAGGGCAATGATGGCGTCGTAGCCGCCGCGCCGCGCCAGTTTTTTCGCTGCCAGTGGCAATTCGAATGCCCCGGGAACAGAGAATACTTTGTGATCGTCCGCGTTCGCCTTCTTCAGTGCTTCCACCGCGCCTTCAAGCAGTTTGCCCGTGATGTCGCTGTTGAAACGCGCGACGACAACGGCGAATTTAAGGCCGCGTGCGTCGGTGTTTTGCCAGGTGAGGGAGTCGGAAGACATCGTGGGAGTGAGCGTCCGGAAAACCGGAGCCAAAGTCCATGATAACGCAGCGAGTCGCGAGACACGGTCGAAAAAATGTATACGAGGTTTTTCTAAACGCGCTGCGCGAGGCACAGCCAATCAAACGGCTTTTCGGTTGTGACACCTTTGGGTTTCTTCAACCCCTCTTCCGACCATGGCACGTAGGCGGGAACCACCGCGCGCAGTTTGAAGCCGTAAGCGGCAAATGTTTTTTCCAGTTCGTCTTTCGAAAAATGTTTCTGCGTGGCGCCGGCGCGATTGAGCAGGGTCTTCGTCAGCTTCACGGGCTTTTTCGATGCGGCCTGAAGTTCAAACTGATAAACCATCTGCGCAGATTCAATGGCCGGAATACCCACCAGCGCGTAACCCTTCGGTTTGGTCACCGTGGCCACGGCCTTCCACAGCTTGCGGCGCACGGCAGCATCGGAAGATGTGATCACGTTGAGGCAAACGGTAAGGTGCGCCCGCGATCCAATGGCTTTTGCGGCCGAGGGAAGGTCTTCCGCAATCCAGGTGACTTTGGGTCGAATGGCGCGGGGCTGCCGCTTTTTGGCACGTTCGAGGATGCGATCGGCAAAATCGACGCCGTAGATGGTTTCAAACTGTCCGCCAAAGCGGCGGATAAATGTGCCGATTCCGCAGCCGAGGTCCACAAGAACTGCGTTCGATTTAGGAATGCGCGCCGATTCGACCAAAGCGGGCACGGTTTTAGAGACATCTTTGGCAGTTAAGTCGCAGACGTGTGTTTCAAATTTTTTCGCGAGACTATTCCAGTCACGTTTTTTCATTGCGATTGATTGTTCCCATGGGCGGTTCGCCCTCCGCCTTGATTATTATTCCAGCAACACGGTGGCTCTGGCTTCCGTGTCCTTCCAGCGTTCGGCGAAAGGCCCCTTCGCACCGTTTCGTTTTTTCGGTCGTCGATGACTCGGTCTGGCTACGACTTCATCGAGTCCTGTAGCTCAAGAATCAGTTCTTCGGTCGTCGGCCAATTGATGCAAGGATCGGTGATGGAAACGCCGTACTTCAGATTCTTCGTGATGGTCTGACTGCCTTCGTGAAGGTGTGATTCCACCATCATGCCGATAATGACGTCGCTTTCCTTCATCTGCTGCTTGACGTCCCGAAAAACGAGCGGCTGGCGCGTGTAGTCCTTCGCGGTGTTGCCGTGGCTGCAATCGATCATGATGCGCGGGGGCATGCCGGCCTTGGCGAGTTTCGCCACGGATGCGGCAACGCTTTCGCGATCGAAGTTCGGCTTATCACCGCCGCGCAGGATGATGTGCCCGTAGGGATTTCCGGTGGTGGAAACGATGGCCGTGCGGCCGTCCTCATCCATACCCAGGAACGTGTGCGCGACGCGCGATGCTTTGATTGCGTTAATGGCGGCGTCGATATTGCCGTCGGTAGTGTTCTTGAAGCCCACGGGCATCGAGAGTCCCGAGGCCATCTCGCGGTGCGTTTGCGATTCCGTTGTGCGCGCGCCAATCGCCGCCCAGGCGATCAGATCGGCGAAATATTGGATGGTGATGGGGTCCAGTGCTTCCGTGCCGGCAGGCAAGCCCATCTCATCCAACTGGACCAGAAGCCTGCGGGCCTGCATAAGGCCCTCTTCCATTTCGAACGTGCCGTTCAGGTGCGGATCGTTGATAAAGCCCTTCCAACCGACGGTGGTGCGGGGCTTTTCGAAATAGGCTCGCATGACGATCAGCAATTGATCGCACTTTTCGGCAACGGCTTTGAGGCGGCGGGCGTAGTCGAGAGCGGCTTCGGAGTCGTGAATCGAACAGGGTCCGACAACTAAAAGCTTCTTCTTAGACTTGCCCTCCAGAATTTGCTGAATCTCGTGGCGGGCACTAAGGACGGTCTTGCTGCCTTGACCGAGCGGCAGTTTGCTCCAAAGGGCCTTGGGCGAAATGATCGGGTGGTAGCCCTTAATGTGTTGATCGTAAATACGTTCCATGCAAAGAGCGGGTTGGGGAGGCTGCGAGGCCTTAATAGTAGTATGTCACAAGCCTCTGCCCGGACCGAAACGAGCAATGAGCGGAATCTGGCCTAGCCTGCGATTTTCCGCTGCCGGAATCGCGAAACCACGCGCCGATGCGCGATGATGAAAGGAAGAATGGATCCCTCCCACATTCGCAATTTCAGTATTATTGCGCACATTGACCACGGAAAGTCGACTCTGGCGGATCGTCTGCTGGAAGTGACCGGAGCGCTGTCGCAGCGCGAGATGATGGCGCAGGTGCTTGACTCGATGGACCTGGAACGAGAGCGCGGCATTACCATCAAAGCCCACGCCGTCCGCCTGGATTACAAGGCGAAGAACGGTGAATGGTATCAGTTGAACCTGATCGACACGCCTGGCCACGTCGATTTTACATACGAAGTCTCCCGCAGTCTGCAGGCGTGCGAAGGCGCGCTGCTGGTGGTGGATGCGTCGCAGGGCGTGGAGGCGCAGACGCTGGCGAATACGTACCTGGCCTTGCATCACAACCTGGAGATCCTGCCCGTCATCAACAAGATTGACCTGCCGTCGGCCGAGCCGGAGCGCATCAAGGAGCAGATCGAAAGCATCATCGGCCTGGATGCGAGCGAGGCCGTACTGGCGAGTGCAAAGAACGGCATCGGTATCGACGAGATCCTGGAAGCGGTGGTGAAGAAGGTTCCGGCTCCCAAGGGTTCACAGGATGCGCCGTTACGCGCGCTGATCTTCGATTCGTGGTTTGATCCGTACCGCGGCGTTATCATTCTGGCCCGCATTGTTGAAGGCCGCATCCGCAAGGGCATGAAGATTCGCCTGTGGGCGACCAATGGCGTCTACGAAGTGGACGGCGTGGGCTTCCAATCGCCCAAGGCAATCCCGTGCGACGAATTGGCCGCGGGCGAGGTGGGTTTCCTCTTCGCGAATATCAAGACTGTCTCCGATGCGCAGATTGGCGATACGATCGTCGAGCACGCAAACCCTGCCGAACCGCTGCCCGGATTCGAGCCGCTAAAACCGATGGTGTTCGCGGGCCTGTATCCGGTGGAGTCTCACGAGCATGGACTATTACGCGATGCGCTCGAAAAATTGCGTCTGAACGACAGCGCGTTTAGCTTTGAGCCGGAAAATTCGGCGGCGCTCGGCTTCGGCTTCCGCTGCGGCTTCCTCGGGCTGCTGCACTTGGAGATTGTGCAGGAGCGCCTGGAACGCGAGTTCAAGATCGACCTGATCACCACGGCTCCGGGCGTGCGCTACAACGTAGCGCTGACCGATGGAACCGTCATCCAGGTGGACAATCCACAGAAGATGCCGGATCCATCGTCGATCAAGGAGATCGAAGAGCCGATCATTGACGCGACCGTGATCACGCGCGAGGATTTTGTCGGCGATATTCTGGCGCTGCTCGAAGAAAAGCGCGGCACGCAGAAGAAGTTCGAGTTCATCGGACAAAGCCGCGTGATGTTGGTGTACGAGTTGCCGCTAAACGAAATCGTGCTGGATTTTTACGACCGGCTGAAATCGGCGTCGAAAGGCTACGCGTCGCTCGATTACCACTTGGCCGGATATCGAGTTTCGCCGATGGTGAAGTTGGATGTACTGGTGGCTGGCGAGCCGGTGGATGCGCTCAGCATGATCGTCCATCGCGAATTCGCCCAGGATCGCGGCAAGGATTTGATCTCGCGCCTCCGCAAACTGATTCCCCGGCAGCAGTTCGAAGTGGCACTGCAGGCCGCGATCGGCAACAAGATTATTTCGCGCGAAACCATTTCGGCAATCCGCAAGAACGTGCTCGCCAAATGCTACGGAGGCGATATTTCCCGTAAGCGGAAGCTGCTCGAAAAGCAGAAGGAAGGCAAGCGCCGCATGAAGCGCGTGGGCCGCGTGGAAATTCCGCAGGAAGCGTTCCTGGCTGTGCTGAAGGTTACGGGCAGCAGCAGCGAAGAGGATTAGGAGTCAGTGGTTTTCTGCGCCAGGAAACCATTCGAGGTTCAATTGGACCCTCGTGGAACAGTTTTTCTGTTTCGTGATCGACCGTGTCGAAATCCGGACCAATCCAGATCTTGCCCTTCAACGAACCGGGTTTCCGAACAGGCTTTGGAACCGAATACGGAACCAACTTTGCCACAGGCTTACCGGATTTGCCGATTATAATTTCCTCCCCTTCGGCTACGCGTTCGGCAGCCGGGAGAGATGGGTTTTCACCTCGTGGATATTGGTTACTTCGGCAGACATGACTAGACGAGTCTAGTCTAAATGACTGCGGATGCAATGATCGTTACCCCCGCCTCATTCGCCTTGCGGAGCAGTTCCTCTTTATCGATCATGAGCGTGCGGCCTGCGTCCACAGCGAGGGCGGTGGCGCCGGTTTCTTTCATGGTGTCGATGGTTTGCGGGCCGATCACAGGCACGTCGAACAGCATGTGTTTGCGGCGGCGGGAACCTTTTACCAGCGTCAAAGGCTTGCCTTCCACTAACATTGCCGCGCGGCGGAGCATGGCGTCGGTGCCTTCCATGGCTTCGACGGCGACGCAGGCGCGTTCGGCGATGGCCACGCTTTGGCCGACGTCGATTCCCGAAAGTGTAGAGGCGATTTTGCGGCCGTATTCGATGTCGCGCCTTTCGTCATCGTTCGGCTTGCGGCGCGTGAGCACGCCTTCGGGGGCGATGAGGTCCTTCAGGAGCAGTGTGGATTCGACGAGTTCGATGCCTTCGTCGCGCAGGACTTTGATCACGCCGCCGATGAGGCCATCGGTGTTTTTGCCTATGAGCGAGGCCAGCACTTTGGCCAACCGCCAATCCGGCTTGATGGAGGAAAAAATCTTGGCGTGCTTGACCTGTCCGCACATCATCACTTGCGTGATGCCTTCTTCGTGACAGATGTCGATGAGTTTGCCGAGCGCGCCGAGGGAGACCCAGTGGCAACGCGTGGCGAGCGGCTCGATTTCGGAAGAGGCCTCTTCTTTGATACCGATGGCGACCACGTCCATTCCCACACGCTTGGCGGCTTCGAGCGCGAGCACGGGGAAACGGCCATTGCCGGCGATGAGTCCGTAAGGCATGAGCGGCTGCTCCTACTTAATCACGCCGCGCTTGGAATCCGCAATGAACTGGAGCAACTCTTCCACTTCAGGCACGGGGCCCACTTCTTCGCGGATGCGTTCGATGGCTTGCGATGTATTCAGGCCGGCGCGGGTTAACAGGCGAAAAGATTTGTGTAGAGAGTCAATGGTGGTGGCAGAAAAGCCGCGGCGTTCAAGGCCGGTTTTGTTGGCTCCAAAGACTTTTGCTTCGCGCTCTGTCACTGTGTTGGAAAAAGGCAAAACGTCCTGCGTGATGACGCTATAGCCACCGATGATAGCGTGGCGGCCGACACGGCAAAACTGATGGATGCCGGTGGAGGCGCCGATGACGGTCCAATCCCCCACAACCACGTGGCCCGCGAACGTGACGGCGTTCGCCAGAACGCAGTGGCTGCCCAGTTGCACATCGTGCGCGACATGTACGTAGGCCATCAGGAGATTGTCGTCACCGATGGACGTCGCCATACCGCCGCCTTCGGTGCCGCGGTGGATGGTGACGAACTCGCGGATCTTATTGCGATTCCCGATGCGCGTGCGGGAGCGTTCGCCGTGGTATTTCAAGTCCTGCGGAGCAACACCGATGGTGCAGTAGGGAAAGAAAAGGTTGTCCTCGCCGATCTCCAGCGGGCCTTCGAGCACGGCATTGGCCTTGATTTCGGTGCGGGCGCCGATGGTGACGTCGGCTCCGATGATGACGTAGGGGCCGATGATAGCCGAATCGTGGATCTTCGCGGATGGATCAACGATCGCGGTCGGATGAATGGACATGGAGCAGTGCTATTCGCGGTCGTTAATGACGCAGAGCATCTCTGCTTCGGCTACGGGAACGCCATCGACGGTGGCAACGCCGGACATCTTCGCCAGAGTTGCTTTGCGCTTGAGGATCTTCATCTCCATGCGGAGCTGATCGCCGGGGCGCACGGGTCTGCGGAAGCGCGCGTTTTCGACGCCGGCCAGCAGGATGTTCTTGTTCTTGCGATCAGCAACATAGCTGAGGACCAGCACGCCGGCGGTTTGCGCCATGGCTTCGATGATGAGCACGCCGGGCATCACCGGAAAATCGGGGAAATGGCCATTGAAAAACGGCTCATTCACCGTGACGTTCTTTATGCCGACGACGCGGTCCTCTTCCATCTCCACCACGCGGTCCACCAAAAGAAATGGGTAGCGATGCGGCAAAAGCTCGCGAATTTGTTGTATATCGACGACAGGCATTGCGAATTAACGAGTATAGCGCGGCTGCCCTGGGCCACGTCCAGCCGAATGCCTTACGCATCAAGGTATTCTGGCTGCATGACCGGCCTTTTGAGCCTTGCGCGGAAGCACGAAGCGGAGACCGTTGCGATCATCCGCAAATTTGTGGAATGCGAGTCGCCAAGCGGTGACGCGGTGGCGATTGGGCGGTTTGTGGATCTGCTGGCAGAGAGTGTTCGCGATATTGCGCGGGTGAAGACGTTTGCGGCCGGGAAGTACGGGAAGCATGTCCGCTGCGAGTTCACGTTACCGGGCGGAAAAAAGTCGGGCCAGATTCTGGCGCTGGGGCATTCGGATACCGTGTGGCCGCTGGGTTCGCTGAAGACGATGCCCTTCCACCGCGCGCGTGGACGGATCTATGGGCCGGGTGTCTTCGACATGAAGGCCGGACTCGCCTTGATGATCACCGCGGTACGGATGCTGAGGGAATTGGAAGCTCCGATTGCACGCAAGGTTGTTTTGCAGGTGAATGCAGACGAGGAGATCGGCAGTCCATCTTCGAGGGCACTGACGGAAGAAGCTGCGCGGGCGAGCGTTGGCGTGCTGGTGCTGGAACCGGCGGCGGGCTTGGATGGCAAGCTCAAGACCGCACGAAAAGGCGTCGGCGACTACACGGTCATAGTGAAGGGCATCCCAGCGCATGCGGGGCTCGACTTCGAAAAAGGCGCGAACGCGATTGTGGAGATGGCCCGGCAAATTGAGCGCATCGCGGGATTCACGCGGCTGGATCGCGGGGTAACGGTGAGTCCGGGAGTGATTGTGGGGGGCACCCGCAGCAACGTTGTTCCGGATTCCTGCAAGTTGGAGGTAGATGTTCGTATCCCACGCGCGGCGGATGCCCGCTATCTGGAGGCGCGGTTTCGCAATTTGAAGGCGTTCGACAAACGCTGCACCGTGGAAGTGACGGGGGGCATCAACCGGCCTCCGCTGGAACGAACCGCTGGAGTGCGGAAGTTGTATGGCATCGCCGAGGCAGTTGCGGCTGAGTTGGGCATTTCGATTGGTGAATGCGCGGTGGGCGGGGGCTCCGACGGGAACTTCACAGCGGGGTTGGGCGTACCGACGCACGATGGCCTGGGCGCGATTGGCGAAGGCGCGCACTCCGCAAATGAGAACATTGTGGCGGCAAAACTACCCGAAAGAGCGGCGTTTCTGGCCAACTTGTTGACCAAGCTCTAGTTGCCGGACCTAAGCGCCGCTGTTTTTTGCAACCGAATTCCGGCTGGCGGCCGTCTGAATGGTACCCTAAGAACGAAGGCTTCTTTCGAGTTATGCGCTTCAGCCGGTGGCTGATTCTCGCCGCCATTTTCGCCATCGTCGTTTCGGTTAGCGCCACCTACATCAAGCGGAAGGCGTCCATTGCTCACGATGTGCCCGCTGCGCCTCCGCCTCTCGAAACCGGCCTCAATGGCCGCGCAAACGATTGGATCTACACGCAAAGCGACGGCGACCGCCCGCGTGTCACGGTACGAGCCAAAAGTTTCAAACAAATTCGCGAACCTTCTGTAATGGAGCTGAGCGGAGTAGAATTGCAGCTGTTTCACACCGACGGAAAATTCGATCTAGTGAAATCCGACAAAGCGGAGTTCGACATCGCCGGCAAGTCTCTGTATTCCGATGGGGACGTTGAGATCGAGATGGCGAGGCCAGCCGAGGCGGACAGCGCCGGAAATGCCGCGCGCGTGGTGAAAATTCACAGCTCCGGCGTGCGTTTCGCCAGCGACACGGGAAAAGCCGTGACAGACCGCGAGGCCACATTTGAATTTGATCGCGGCGGCGGCTCGGCATTGGGCGCCGAATATGATCCTAATTCTCATGAGCTGCACCTGAAAAGCAGTGTCTCACTGGAATGGCGCGGCAAGAGCGCGCAGGCGAAGCCGATGCACGTACAAGCGGGCGAGGCTTTTTATTACGAGGACAGCTCGCGTGTCTCGCTTTTGCAATGGTCAAAGTTCATCCGCGGATCCTTGCGAGTGGATGGTGGACCTTCTGAAGTGCAACTGAAGAACGGCGCGGTGCAGGATATTGCGGCGCAAAATGCCAGCGGTGTACAGGAAGACGCGGGCCGCAAGATTGAATTCGCCGCTGACAAGCTCCATATGGTTTTCGGCGACGCCATGGCTGTGCAGACGATTCGCGGCGAGAACCACGGGAAACTGATCTCGACCGCAAACGGAACGCGGACCACGGTGAACGCGGACAAGCTCGATCTGGATTTCGCAGCGGCGGCGCGCGAAAGCGTCTTGACGAAAGCGACGGCGTCGGGAAAGAGTGTCGTCGAGGCGCGCCCATTGCCTGTGCCGGGGGAGTTGCTGCCCGATACGCGCATTCTCCGTAGCGATATTGTCACGCTGCAGATGCGGGCGGGCGGGCAGGAAATTGAAAAGGTGGAAACACAAACTCCGGGAACGGTGGAGTTCCAACCAAATCGGCCCGGGCAATCGAAACGCTCCGTCCAGGCCGAGCGCATGTGGATCACCTACGGACCACAGAATCGAATTCAAACGTTCCTGGCCGCTAATGTGAGCACGCGCACGGAGAGGCCTGGGCAAACGGCGCCGCAGCTGACGCAAAGCAAGGCACTGCTGGCCGCATTTGATCCGAGAACCAGCGAGTTGACGCAGCTCGATCAGACAACGGATTTCCGCTATGAAGAAGGCCCGCGCCGGGCAACCGGGAATCACGCCGTGCTGGAGCAAGGGAAAGATCTGATCACATTAGAAGGTTCAGCGCGCGTTTGGGACCCGACGGGTTCGACCGCCGCGGACACCGTTGTGCTGAATCAAAAGACGGGCGACTTTACCGCGGATGGCCATGTGGCCACAACACGCCAGCCGGATCGCAAACCCACGGGCATGCTCTCGGGCGGTGATGTCATGCAAGGCCGCGCGCAGCGCATGACGGCGACGGACAACAACCAGAAGATCCGCTATGAAGGCTCCGCGGTGGTTTGGCAGGGGCCGAATCGCGTGGAAGGGGACCGAATCGACATCGATCGCGGGAAGCAGACCTTTGAAGCGCATGGCAAAGTCACCAGCCAACTTGCCGATAAATCGAAAGAGGCGAAGGCAAAAAGTGTTGCTTCTGTGTTCACCGTGGTGCGTGCACCGGATCTTGTCTACACCGGCACGGAGAAGATCGCGCACTATCGGGGCGGCGTCAGCATGACGAGGCCTGGATTGACCGTTACGGGCAGAGAAATCAAGGCGTTCATGAAAGACGTGGATGGCGATACGGTACTGGAAAAGGCCCTGGCCGATGGCGCGGTGAAAATCGTCAGCAACGCAGAGAAACGCACGCGCGTCGGTACTTCTGAACATGCGGAATATTATGCGGGTGAGGAAAAAGTGATCCTCGAGGGCGGCGATCCTTTGTTCGTTGATAGCGTGAAGGGTCAGACTCGCGGCAAACAATTGACCTGGTTCTCTAACAGTGATAGGCTGCTCGTAAACGGCGCGGAAAGCCGACCTGCCGATACCCTGCTCCGCAAGAAATAGCCTGTGCGAACCCTCCAAACGTCCGACCTCTCGAAATCGTATCGTGGCCGCAAGGTCGTCGATGGTGTTTCGGTCAACGTGCAGCAAGGTGAAGTGGTGGGCCTGTTGGGGCCGAATGGAGCCGGCAAAACCACTTCGTTTTACATGATTGTAGGACTGATCACGCCGGACTCCGGGCGCGTGGAGGTGAGCAACAACGGATCGTCCGTCGACGACATCACGGAGCTTGCGATGTACCAGCGCGCGCGCCGCGGTATCAGTTATCTTCCGCAGGAAGCTTCGGTGTTCCGCAAACTGAGCGTGGAAGATAACCTGATGGCGATATTGCAAACGCTTCGGATGAGCCGCCATGAGCGCGTGGAGCGGATGAACAGGTTGATCACGCAATTGGGGCTCGATCAGGTTCGCAAGAACAAAGGCTATATGCTGTCGGGAGGCGAGCGCCGCCGCGTGGAGATTGCGCGGAGCCTGGTGATCGAGCCGAGCTTTCTTTTACTCGATGAACCGTTCTCTGGTATCGATCCGATTCAGGTACTGGAGTTGCAGAAGATTATCTCGGACCTGAAGAACTCCGGCATCGGGATTTTGATCACGGACCACAACGTGCGCGAAACGCTTGCGGTTACCGACCGGGCCTACATCATCAACAACGGCCGGATCTTTCGTTCAGGAACACCGGAATCCTTGGGTGAGGATGCGGAAGTCAGGCGGGTCTATCTGGGAGAGAACTTCAGTATGGATCTGCAGAACCGGCGTCTGCAGGTTCCAGCGTCAGAGAGCTGAGCGCCGGAAGTTGATTTCTTACGCAGCCGCGGAGCTTGCGGCCTGTTCGCCCATAGCGTTCGCCATATGAGCGATTACCATCGACATTTCCTGAAGTGCCTTGCGAGCCGAAGTCGGTGCAATGCTGCTAGTGGCGCGGAACCACATCGCATTCAGGCGGTAGTTTAGTTCGAGCATCCGAGTTTCGATAGCAGACCCTTCGGCCGTCTCCGATTCCTTCAGCATGCGGCTGAGCATGGCGTAGTCACGATCCAACGCTGCACGCAATGGATCGAGCACCAGCACGTCCGCCTGCAACTGCGACTGCACATTGAGGAATCCAAGTTGGTTTTGCAACGCTACCTGACCTGCGTAATCCTTCGCGGTTTTCGCGCTGAGGATCAGCAAGCACGTGTAGCGAAACCAATAGCCGAACAGCAGCACCGAGCTGAGCGTGATGACGACGGTAGCAACTAGTTCGATCATAGTCCCATTCCCACTGCGGAATGGCCTCCGGCCCCAGCTTTCCTGGCTGGAGCTACACGAAGAATAACATCGCATTACAGAGCGATCAATAGAATTGCACGGTACTAAGGTTGTTTTTATTAGGGCTCAAACAAACAAGCATCAGAACACCATATTTTCCGGCGCAGCAACATGTTCCGCGCGAAATTCGCGATACAGAGCCGCGTAACTTTTCGTGATGTAATCCGATGAATGGAACCCAAGGCGCTTGGCGGTGGCATCAATCCAGGACTTCCCGCCTTCGAGTTCTATATACACGCCGATGGGAGTCTCATCCAACGTGATTACACCGTCTTCTCCAGCAATGGAAAAGGTGGTACGAAACTTCTCGTAACGGAATCCGGGCATCAACCCTAGGCGATCCAGCAGCAATGTAACGTTTACCGGGTCGGAGACATCGAACTCGATCTCCTCGCGGCTCTTGTACATATCGGTCTCGGCCGGGCCTTTATAAGTGATCATTGCTTGATCGCCCGATTGGCGGAGGCGAAGGACCTGCCCCGAGTTCCGCAGCTGGGCGTCGGCACGGTCAAACAGCTGGTCGGCTTCGAGCACACGCGGGGCTATTTCCACATAGCCAAAATATTCCAGCGCCGGACGCGGATCCCCCCGTCCCTCCGGCCAACGGATCTTTACTTCGGTTTCCGTCATCAGTTTCTAACGCTAATGATACGATGGGGCTACGCGCGCCCGTAGCTCAGCCGGATAGAGCAACTGGCTTCGAACCAGTAGGTCGGGAGTTCGAGTCTCTCCGGGCGCGCCAGACCCTACCGCACCCCGAGGCCCTCTGCCCCACTTGTGTGAGTACAATGTCATGAACTGGATCTAAATTTCTGGCCTGAAACCGAAAAGCATGAAACTCACCGCATCTGTCCTCGTGCTGTTGCTGTCCACTGGCAATGCAGGATGGGCTGCGCGCTGTACAACCGCATTGAACCCACGGGTCTTGGACGAGTACGAGAGTTACGTGCAAAAGTCGGAACAGGTGATGGCGGAGCGATTTACTAAGGGGTACGCCTCGACTGCCGGCGACGACCGCAGCCGTTTGTTGATGGATCTGCAAGGCGGCTCCGCCGTGCGGTGGAGTGTCACCGAACCGTCGGTCAATCAGAAGCTCGCACCAGTGAACGGAACGGTACTCGATTGGGTGGGGGCGGTGCGCATACACAACGCAACCGTCGCGGATCTGAAATCCGTTCTCGAAGATTATGGCAACTGCGGCGCCATTTATCAGCCTTTGCTCTACAATTGCCGGGCAAAAAAAATAGAAGGCAGCGCGGCATACGATCTTACCTTCGGGATGCAAAACGTTTACCGGGCAGCCACCATCTTTCCGCAGCACTACGCGTTTGAGGTGAAGGCTCGAGCAGAATATTTGGACGAAAATAGCCGGCCGGAGCTTGCGCTCCGCGTTCATTCGCGCGCCTACGAAATCAGGGAATCCGATAGCGGCGTGCCCGGACGTAACGACCTGCTCGATCCCCATCACGATCATGGCGTTCTCTGGGGACTGAACACGTACTGGCGTGTGAAAGCGGACGGGCCGGACCTGTACGTCGAGTTCGAAGCGATCACGCTGCACCGCTCCGTGCAGGAGTTCATGTGCAAGATCGGCCTGATCCCGGTGCCTAAGTACGTCATCTCCCGTGTGATGGAAGCCCTGCCCGGCGAGTCGATCGACATCATGCTCGCAGGAACCAAGGCGGAAACCGAACGCCGCGGCGCACGGAGAAATTCCAGAGCCTCGCGCGATTAATGTCGATGCACGATATCCCGATTCGCCTCGTGTTGTGGCTAGTCGCAAAAGGGCTCTTCCGGCCGCGCGTTCGCGGCACGGAGAACATTCCGGCAAATGGACCCGCACTGTTGGCGGCCAATCATGTCACTTACGTCGATGGCTTTTTGATTTGGTACTTTATTCCGCGCGACCTTCACTTCATTGTCTGGGAGCCGTTCTTCAAGGTTTGGAGCGTTGCCTGGGCATTGCGGTATATCCGCGCCATCCCAGTGGCGGACAGTGGCCCGCGCAGTCTGCGGGAAACCATGCGGCGCGCCCGGCACCAACTGGACCAGGGTCAACTGGTATGCATTTTTCCGGAGGGGTCCATCACTCGGAATGGAGAAATGCAGTCTTTCCGGCGCGGCATGGAGTTGATCGTGAACGGATCGGACACACCCATCATCCCCGTGCACTTAGACGGATTGTGGGGCAACCTATTTAGCTTTGATGGCGGACGGCCGTTTTCTAAATGGCCGAAGCATTTGCGGCATCCGGCGACCGTCACATTCGGCAAACCGATGCCGGCGCAATCCACACCGGACGAGGTCCGGGCCGCTATCGAACGCTTGGCCGCGGAGGGCCAAACACAAGACCTGTAGCCGTGGCCGGCCGTCCCTGAAAGCGAACGTGCTCGCTGAGCGCACTGCGCCGGAAAACTCGGCGGCTCAAAACAGGCTACAATAGAAATGTACTGGAAGTTCAATCGCGCCCCGCCTGTTCGTACGTGTGCCTGTTTGGCTCGGTCTCTCCCGTCTAACACTCCATGCAAAATTTTTCTGAATTCCCTCTGCATAACGTATTGCAGAGCAACTTGACCCGCCACGGCTTTGTTCAACCAACGCCGGTGCAAACACAGGCCATTCAACCACAACTCGACGGGCGCGACCTGCTGATCACTGCCCAGACGGGCACCGGCAAAACGCTCGCCTTCCTGCTCCCGCTCCTCGATCGTTTGCTCCGCGAGGGAGCATCGGCCGGAGTCAACGCGCTGGTTCTTTCGCCGACTCGCGAACTCGCCATCCAAATCGGCGAATCGTTCAAGATTCTTGCTGCGGGGACTGGCCTGAATGCGGCAATCATTGTCGGGGGCATGGGTGAGCAGAACCAGTTGAAGTCTGTGCGAAACGGCGCCAAGGTGGTGATCGCGACGCCGGGGCGCCTGCAGGACTTTCTTGGCCGGGGCCTAATCAAACTGAACACGGCGAAGGCCGTCATCCTCGATGAAGCGGATCGCATGCTCGACATGGGCTTCTTGCCGACGATCAAAAAGATCCTTGCATCACTGCCCGCCGGTCGCCAAACGGTGTTTTGCTCCGCCACCATTGAAAACTCGGTGGCTCATCTGGTCAACGCTCATTTGAAGAACCCGGTGCGGATTGCCGTAGGTTCAACAACAAAGCCGGTGGAGCATATCGATCTGCACGTCTACGAAGTGGAAGAAGATCGCAAACTCGGTCTGCTGGAAAAGATGCTGCAGGACGAGCACGGTTCATTCCTTGTGTTCGCACGCACGAAACACGGCGCGGACCGCTTGGCCAAGAAACTGGTCCGCAGCGGATCGAAAGCGACCGCCATTCACGGGAACCGTTCCCAGTCTCAGCGCAACCTCGCGTTGCGTGGGTTCCAGGAAGGTAGCTACCGGATCCTGGTGGCAACCGACGTCGCCGCTCGCGGCGTTCACGTTGAAGGCATCGCACACGTCGTGAATTACGATCTGCCGCAGTTGCCGGAAGACTTCGTGCACCGCGTGGGCCGCACTGGACGTGCGGGAGCCCGCGGCACTGCGTCCACCTTCAGCACCCGTAGCCAACGCGCGGAGATCCGCAAAATCGAACGCACCCTGGATGTTCGCCTGCAGCCTCGCGAGGTTCCCGCGGAGTTACGCAAAGAAGTCACCGACTTCAAGGACACCGCCGCGGGAAGCGAAGCGGGAAATGAAGCCAGAAGTGAAAAAGGACAGCAGCGTGGACCCAACGGCAGGACCGATGGCCGTCCGTCGGCAAACGGTCATCGCAAGCCCAAAGGCCACCCGGGACCCGGCAAAAAGCGCGCGGGGAGTGGCCGTCCGTCCGCCCCGTGGGGCAGCTCCGCAGGCCCGAAAAAGCGGAGCTTCAGCAAACGCAAGAAACGCTAAACAGATCCGCGCCCCGTATCCGAATTAGCCCAGGAATCCGAGATCGCTCGATGCAAACCGGTGCAGGTTCGGAAACACCTTCGGCATGTGCTCTTCGGTGACGCCAAACCATTTGGCAAGCGTACCTCCATATTGGTCGAGCGATGTCGTCGGCAGATACACGCCGCGGCCAGTGACATCGTCGGCACCGTTCAGCGCGAGCGTCGGAAATGCTCCATAGACGCCACCCTTCACCGCTCCACCGGCGATGATGTGATGACCGCCCCAGGCGTGGTCGGAACCAACAGACGTATTCGGCTGATTGGTGCGATTGAAGTCTGACTCCGTAAACACGGTCACGTTGTCCTGCAGCGACAGTTCCTGCAACGCGGCGGCAAATGCGCCAAGGGCCGCGCTCACCTGACCTAGATTCGCGTTCTGATCGGTGAGCAGCTTGTCGTGGTTATCGAATCCACCCAACGAAACGAAGAAGATCTGCCGGCTGGCTCCCAGTCCTGCGTGGACGTTGATGATGCGGGAAACCATCTTCAGCTGATTGCCGAGCGACGTACCAGGGAAGGTCGGATTGAAAGTCGACGCATTCAGCGCCGCATTCAGTCCAGCGGCATCGTTGATGCCTGCCTGCGTGATTCCGTTCGCGGCTCCCACCAACTTAACGCCATTGTCGAAAGCCAAAAGGTTGAGAAAGGCCGTGGTGCGGGCGTTCGGAGTTGCCGGAAAGTTGGCCAGTGACGATACGCTACCGGAATTCACTGTCGCGGGCGCGCTGTCTTCACCCACCTGCAGGATGTTGCTGCCGGAAAGCGAAATGGCCGCTGGGAAGGGCGCGTAAGCTCCAGCCGGAGGAACGTTGTAGGCGGGCCCAACGATATCAGCGACACGGCCCGCCCATCCGGTGGTGCCGAACCCGGAAGTGTCCGCCGTCTGCCATTGACCTTGTTGGTCCGAATGCGAAAAGAGATTGGACGGGATATTGGCGGACTTCGCCAGGTACTGTTCCTTCGTCATGGACTCGGCAAGCGTGCCGACGTTCGCAAGAATCGCAACTTTGCCCGCGTTGTATATATCACGGATCGCCGTCATCGCGGGATGCAGGCCGTACGTTTCGCTGCCAGCTCCGATGGTGAGCACAGAACCCTGCGCGATGGCCGCGGCTTTGCGCACATTGGCGTAATCCGTATAGCTGTTCTTCGTGGTATTGACGGGAATCACCATGTTATTCGCATCATTTCCACCAAACAGGAACAGGCAAACAAGAGCCTTGTAATTCGAACCCTGGGCGTAGGCGTTCACCATGCCCAAGCGTCCGAGAGCCCCTGCCGCGCCCGCTCCACAGAGGGTGCGGCCGGCGATCCGTAGAATTTGTCTTCTGGAAGGTGTGTGCATGACTCGCTCCCTTATTTCTTCACCGCGTAGTAACCCGACGTGAGAGCCACGTAAAGCCCGGCGCGTGCTTTTTCCAAGTTCGAGCCCGTGGTCCCCGCAATCGCTGACATCAACTGCTTCCGGTAATCCGACGGCATATCGCCATGCAGGAAGATAAAGCTAATGGTGTCAGCGAAGGCCGAAGGTGTGGTGGCCAGATAGGTCCAGATGCTGAAATCGACCGTCGCGCCCGCACCGTAGTTGCCGTAAATCAGAGTGTTCATTTGATTCACACGCTCGATCGCGACGCTTCGCGTGTTGATCTGAAACTCAGGACCAAGCAGATTCGTGCCCGGAATGTCATAAAACGGCGAAAAGTAACTGAATACTGTTGGCGGAAAGAAGATGTTCTGGCCCACAGCCGCGCCCCGCGAGTAAAGCGTATTCGAATCGTTCACCTGTGCACCCAGACCACGCAGTGTCTGAATCAGGAAAAGGACCGGCTCTTTCAGCGCACCGAAGCCGGACGCATCCGTGAGACCGGAGCCAAAGGCACTATCGCCCAGACGCGCCTCCACGTCGAGAAGAATCGCTTTGATCACAGCCTTCATGTCTCCGCGAACGCCCAGCCCGTTGTCATTGAAGGCGGCCGTCACACGGGCAACGTACTCGGGACTCGGGTTGCTGGTCACCATTTGTTTGATCAGCTTGGTTGCCACAAACGGCCCGACATTCGGATGATTGAAGATGTTGTCGAGCGCAAAATTGAGGTCGGCATCGGCATTCTTCCCGGCAGCATCAACAACACCATCGAGTAGGATTTTCGCGCCTTCGTCGTGATTGGGCCCCCAGAAAACCATGTCGCCAACGTAATAGGCCGGATTGATGGCCCGCGGGTTAGCACCCGGCCTGGTGGGATAGGTCCAACCGGTCATCACACGGGCAAGTTCGGAGATCGTCTTCTGTGTGTACGTGGGAATCGGGTTCCCGGCATCGTCCCGCTTCATCGTGCCGTCGGGGTTTAACTGATACAGCCCAATGGTGAACAGCTGCATGATTTCGCGGGCATAGTTCTCATTGGGAAGCGTGCCGGTGGTGGGGTTCGGCTTCACATTGTTGCGCATATCCAGGTAATCGCCCATCGCGGGATTGAGCGTCACTTTGCGCATGATGTTCCTGTAGTTGTCAAACGCGTAGTCCCCAAAAATATTCAGATACGGAATCATTTGATCCGGCAGATTTTCTTCCAGTGCCGAAACCACCCAAATTTCATGTAGGCCGAGGGCAATGCGTTGGCGCAACTGATCGCGCCCGTGGACTGCGTTCCGGAAAAAGCGCGCTTGAACTGGGGTCATCGCGAGCGGAATACGTGTGAGGTCTGGATACGACGAGCGCGGTTCATTGAACTGTTCGTCGATCCACTTGGAGAATCCCAAATTCTTCACGCGCCAGAACGAGTAGAAGTCCGCACCAAACGCTGCTTGTTCCAAAAAACGCACCGCGGCAGCGTCAGAAACGGTAGAAACATTGGTGGGTGGAGGCGGCGGAACAAACAGTGGTTCGGACGAAATGGTGCCTGGATCCGGATTGACCACAGTAAAAACGGTGTCGCTCGTCGGAGTGCTGGAAATACTGACGGCTGCCGTTAGGCGGGTGGCGGAAACATAGTTCGTGGGCAGCGGGTTCCCGTTCATAGTCACAACTGAGCCTGCGACAAAGCCGTATCCATTGAGCATGATCGTCGTCGTTGAGGCCGAGAGCGTCGCCGGATTGACCGACGCCAAAGTTGGCGCGGGATTCAAAACAGTGACGGTGAAGGAATCCGTCAGATCGGCGTTTGTCGTGGAGGTCGCGGTGATCGTCACCGGACCCGTCGCTGGAGGAAATGCCGGTGCGTTGTAACGGAAGCTGGAGAACGTGCCTACCGTGGAATTGCCCGAGGTGACGCCATTGACGGTCCATGTGATCCCGCTATTCACATTGGAGCCGTTTACACTGACTGTGAAATTAAAATATGTCTGGGCTCGGATGCCCGTTGGTTTATTCGTGATGACAACTTGCGCCGACAGACTGGCAGTGGCCACCACCGTCAACAGGCACAGCTTCAGGAAATTTCGCGGCATAGCGCGCGACCTCCATCTTTCTTTACAGCTTCACCCAGCTAGACTTCCGACTATCCTACTATCCACTAACTGCAAATTCTAGACAGAAAATGCCGTAAGACCTCTACAGGTTACGGTATTGGTGCCTTTTTGTGAACCCTCGCTGCGCCGTTTTGTTGCGAAAAAACTGTCTTATCCCGTCTAGGGCCTTGCTGGGAGCCCAAAGGAAATGGCATGTTCAGGTTCTCGTCGACGGGGTCACCTTGATATTCTAAAGAGATCCATGCCCCGCGTTCGCTTTGCACCGTCGCCAACCGGTTATCTCCACATCGGTAGCGCAAGGACCTTCATTTTCAACTGGTTGTACGCACGCCACAACCAGGGCACCATGATCTTGCGCATTGACGATACCGATGTCGAACGCAATACCCAAACCTCGCTCGATTCCATTTTCGACGGCTTGAACTGGCTGGATCTCGGTTGGGACGAATTCTACCGGCAGTCCGACCGGCTGGATCTGCACAAGGCGATGGCGAACGAAATTTTCGCTAAAGGCTTGGCATACAGGGACTTCACCCCCGCCTCGACCGAAGTTGAGGATAAGTCGCACAGCGAAGGTCACTGGCTATTCAATGCTGAGATGCGCGGGATGTCCAAGGAAGAAAGCGACCGTCGCGCGGCCGCAGGCGAACCGTTTGTGCTTCGCTTCCGCGTGCCAAGAGAGACGCGAGAGGCCGTCGAGTTTACCGATCTTGTCTATGGCACGCAGTCGAAAAGCACCGCGGACATCGAGGATTTCGCGCTCCTCCGCAGCAACGGCTTGCCGACGTATCACATGGCCTCCTGCGCCGACGACGCGGATCTGCGGATCACGCACATTATCCGGGGCCAGGATCACCTGACGAACACGTTCAAGCACGTCCTGATTTTTGAAGCGCTCGGCGCTGCGCCGCCCGCGTTTGCACACTTACCCCTGTTGATCGCGCCCGATGGATCGAAGCTTTCCAAACGCAAGCACGGGCCGGTGGTCAGCGTCACGACATATCGTGACGGTGGTTTTCTTCCCCATACCTACGTTAACTTCCTGTGCCTGCTCGGCTGGTCGCCGAAGAATGACCGCGAAGTGATGTCGCGCCAGGAGCTGATCGATCTATTCACACTCGAAGGCGTGAACCGCTCCAACGCGACGGTTAACTTTAGCGAGGAAGATCCGTTCGACCCGAAAGCCGTGTGGCTGAATGCGGAACACCTCCGCACGCTGCCCGTCGAAGAGCTTTCCAAACAACTGTTACCCTTCGCCAAGGCCGCCGGGTTCGCGGCCGGTGATGATGCAAATTTCGACGCGAAGATGCTCGCGGTGACGCCCCTGATCCGCGAACGAATCCGCACACTTCAGGAGGTCGCCCAAGTCGCCGATTTCTTCTTCGTCGCGGAACTTGCGCCTTACGATTCGGCCGAACTGATCCCGCAGAAAGGCGACGCCGCCATGGCACTGGCCGCGCTGGTCAAAGCACGCGAAGTGCTGGCCACCGCCGAGTTCCATCACGATGGACTCGACGCCGCGTTACGCGCTGGCGCCGCCGATCTGCAGGTGAAAGCCGGCCAGATGTTCCAGCCGATCCGCGTGGCCGTTTGCGGCCGCAAGAACGCCCCGCCGCTGTTTGAGACGCTTGCCGTCCTGGGGCGCGAAACTTGCCTGCACCGCATCGGCCAGGCCATTGAAAAATTACAGCGGGACGCCAATCCCGCGGAGAAATCATCATGAGCGAACCGACTCCGGCAGCGCCGGTGCAATCGAACTTTGTCCGCGACATTGTTCTTGAGGATCTGAAAACCAACAAGTACGGAGGACGCGTGCAAACGCGCTTTCCTCCAGAGCCCAATGGCTACTTGCACATCGGTCACGCCAAGGCGATCCACTTGGACTTCGGCTTGGCCGCGGAGTTTGGCGGCAAGTGCAACCTGCGCTTTGACGACACAAACCCGGAGAAGGAAGAAACCGAGTACGTCGAGGCGATCATTGAAGACGTCAAGTGGCTGGGCGGCGATTTCGGCGACCGCATGTTCTATGCGTCGGATTACTTCCAGCAGCTTTACGATTGGGCCGTCCAACTGATCAAAGCGGGCAAAGCGTACGTCTGCGATCTCAACGCCGATCAGGTTCGCGAACAGCGCGGCACGCTGACAGAGGCCGGCAAAGAGAGTCCATACCGCAACCGATCCGTTGAAGAAAACTTGGATCTGTTCGCCCGCATGCGCGCCGGCGAGTTCCCCGATGGCTCGCGGACTCTTCGCGCCAAGATCGACATGGCTTCGAAGAACCTGAACATGCGCGATCCCGTGATGTACCGCATCCTGCATGCCGAACATCACCGCACGGGCAACGAGTGGCCGATTTATCCGATGTACGATTACGCGCACGGACAATCGGATTCGATCGAAGGAATTACCCATTCCATCTGCACGCTCGAATTCGAAGACCACCGCCCGCTTTACGATTGGTTTGTCGAGCAACTGGGCATTCATCACCCGCAGCAGATTGAGTTCGACCGCCTCAACGTCACCTATACGATGATGAGCAAGCGGAAGCTGTTGAAGCTTGTGCAGGACAAGTGGGTGAACGGATGGGACGATCCGCGCATGCCCACTATCTCCGGCATGCGCCGCCGCGGCTATACGGCTGAGGCGCTGCGCAATTTCTGCAAGAACCTGGGCGTGTCGAAAACGAACGGGACCACGGAACTGTCTCTGCTCGAATACTTCGTCCGTGACGATTTGAATAAACGCGCGCCGCGCGTGATGGGGGTGCTGCGGCCGCTAAAGGTAGTAATCGACAATTATCCGGATGATCTGGTGGAAGAGATGGATGCCGTGAATAATCCGGAAGATCCGTCGGCAGGATCGCGCAAGATTCCGTTCTCAAAGGTTCTCTACATTGAGCAGGAAGATTTCCGCGAAGATCCGCCCAAGCAATATTTCCGCCTGACGCCGGGCCGCGAGGTTCGCTTACGCTATGGGTACTTCATCACCTGCACCGGTGTTGTGAAAAATGAACAGGGCGAGGTGGTGGAAGTGCGCTGTACCTATGACCCGGCAACCCGCGGAGGTGATTCACCCGACGGACGCAAGGTGAAATCGACCATCCATTGGGTTTCGGCCGCGCATGCCGTGGACGCGGAAGTGCGGATGTACGACACGCTATTCACAAAGGAAGACCCGAACGACGTCGCCGAAGGTCAGGATTTCACGGCAAACATCAATCCGAATTCGCTCGAAGCGCTGACATCCTGCAAACTCGAGCCGAGCCTCGCAAACGCCAAGCCCTTGCAGGGATTCCAGTTTGAGCGCCTCGGCTACTTCTGCGTGGATAAAGAGTCGAAGTCGGGCGCGGCGGTGTTTAACCGCACAGTAACACTGAAAGACACGTGGGCGAAGATCGAGAAGAAGGCAAAGTAACCGCGCGGCCATAGGCCGCCACATCCCCGTTCGCGAGAACGGGGTCTAACTATGGGGTTCGAAACACCGAAATGATCATTCTCGGACTAGGTGGATTGCTGGGTGACGCCGCCAGCGTGCTTTTGAAAGACGGCAAACTGCAGGCAGGCGCAGAAGAATCGAAGCTTTCGCGATCGTTCCGCTCCGGCAGCATCCCGCAGGCTTCGGTGGACGAATGTTTGCGCATTGCGCACATTCGCAAGGAGCAGGTGGAGGTGGTCGCCGTCGCGCGGCCCTTCACGCGCGGCCCGGAATCGCAACTGCATCTTGCTCTGCGCAATGAGTTTCCGAACGCCGAGATTGCTGTATTTGAACATCACCGGGCGCACGCTGCGTCGGCATTTTTTGCGTCTCCGTTCGAAGATGCGACGGTTCTGACTCTCGATAACGCGGGAGATTTCCGCTGCGGTGGATTATGGAAAGGTTCCGGCGGGCAACTTCGCTTGGAGCGTGAATGGTACTATCCCGACTCGTTGGGCCGCCTGTTTGGCGCGGTGACCGCGCTGCTCGGCTTCCATCCGCATGCCGATGAACACAAGGTGCAATGGCTTTCGACGTTCGGCGATGACCGTTTCGTTGGGCTTTTCAAGGAAATCATTTCAAGCAGCGCGCGTTTAGATCCATCATTCTTCGATGGAAACGCAACGGGCGAAGGCGTGTTCGGAGCGAAGCTTTATGAAAGCTTGGGAGTTGAGCCGGGCGCGAAAATTCCCGAACCCATCGCGGCGTCGGTTGCTTATGGTTTGCAGAAGGCCGTGGAGCATACGGTGATCGGACTCGCGGGCGAGGGAGAAAACCTTTGCCTGGCCGGGGGCTTGTTCCTGAACGCGCTTCTCGTCGATGCTTTGGAGCGCAGCGGTAACTACAAAAATGTTTTCGTGCAAGGCGCGGCGGGCAATGCGGGAACGGCCATTGGCGCGGCGCTGCATGCCTGGTATCAACGGAATCCGATGGGTCCGCGCCATGGCCAATCCTGGTTGCTGGGTCCGAGCTACAACCCCGACGAAATCAAGCAGGTCCTCGAAAATTGCAAGTTGCGGTTTAAGTATGTGCGGTCGAATGACACGCTGCTGCACAATGCGGTGTCGATGCTCGGCGAGCGCAAGATCATCGCATGGATGCAGGGCCGCATGGAGTTTGGCGCACGAGCGCTCGGGAACCGCAGTATTCTGGCGTCACCGCTGGATCCATATTCGACGGAAAACCTGAACGTATTTATCAAGCATCGCGAACCATTCCGCAAATTCGCGGCATCGGTTCCGGCGGAACTGGCGTCCGAGTATTTCGACGCAGGCCCGAACGCGAGCCAATTGGCGACAGTGGGCCGCGTCAAGGCCGCGCACCGTAAGACGTTCGCCTCAGCGATTTTGGGCGAAGACATGGTGCGCGTTCACACCGTCTCCGAAGAAGAAAACCCGTTATATCACCGCCTGTTGCATGAAGCGGGAAAGGCGACGGGATTGCCTGTGGTTTACAATACGAGCTTCAATTTATTCGGCGACCCGCTGGTTTCCACCCCGCGCGACGCCGTGCGCAGCTTCTACTCCTCCGGCATCGATGCCCTGTTTGTGGGGAACTTCGTGCTGGAGAAGTAGAAAGGAATCATGGCACGTTCGTTAGCCTCGCGCCTTGGCGGCCGCCGCTGGGGCTGCCGCAACAGCAGGTGCTGGTGCCGCCGGAGCAGTTTCTCCGCGCGTCATGCCTAGCGCCGCGCGTAGTTCGACATCAAGGCGTTTGAACGTTTCCGGATTGTCCTTCAGGAACTGGCGGGCATTCTCGCGGCCTTGGCCGATGCGTTCGCTCTTGTAGCTGTACCAGGCGCCGGACTTCTCGACGATATTCTGCGCGACACCCAGGTCGATCAGATCGCCTTCCTTCGAAATGCCCTCGCCATAGACGATGTCGAACTCGGCTTCGCGGAACGGCGGAGCCAACTTGTTCTTCACGATCCTGATCTTGGTACGATTGCCGACGACGCTTTCGCCGTCCTTGATCGCAGCAATACGGCGGATGTCTGCGCGGACGCTGGAGTAGAACTTAAGTGCGCGGCCGCCGGTGGTGGTTTCCGGGTTGCCGAACATTACGCCGATCTTTTCGCGGATCTGGTTGATGAAGATCAGGCAGGTGTTCGACTTCGAAACGATACCAGTGAGTTTGCGCATGGCCTGCGACATCAGCCGAGCGTGCACGCCCATAAAGCTATCGCCCATTTCGCCGTCGAGTTCGGCCTTGGGAACGAGAGCGGCTACTGAGTCGACGACCAACACATCGATGGAGCCGGACGTGATCAGCGCATTGGTGATTTCGAGGGCCTGTTCGCCGTAATCAGGCTGCGAGACCAGGAGGTTATCCACGTCGACACCTAGTTTGCGCGCATAGACAGGATCGAGCGCGTGTTCGACGTCGATGTACGCCGCCATGCCGCCCAGTTTCTGCGCCTCGGCAACTACCTGCAGAGCGATGGTGGTCTTACCCGAAGACTCAGGGCCGAAGATCTCTGAGATGCGTCCTCGCGGGAAGCCCCCAATGCCCAGGGCGAAATCCACCGAGATGGAACCGGTTGAGATCGCCGGGACCTGTTGCGCCGGCTGGCTGCCTAAGCGGATGACGGAGCCTTTGCCGAACTGCTTTTCAATCTGTCCCAGAGTTGCGGTCAGTACCCGTGCGCGTTCTTTTTCGTCCATGTTCAGTTCCCTTCGGAAGCTTCATTATAGCGCTTTCACTGGATGGCGAAGAAAGAGCGAAATATAGTAGTATCCGGGGATATGGGCCGCTAGATAGACCCCACGTCGATGGGTACAACAGAAGGGATAGGGAGAAGGTCGGGTGGAAGTGGTAGATCAAAGGCAAAGGCCGGACCTTTCGGTCCGGCCTTTAATTTTCACCAGCGCACTTGAATTACACTACTTGCTCTGCCTTATGACGGGCCAGCATCTCGTTCATCTGGTCCTTCAACCGGAGCTTTTGCTTTTTGATCTCATGCTCGCGGTCCTCGTCTTCGATCGTGACGTGGTCCTTGGCCTCGATCGCCTGCAACTGTTGCTTGAGTTCGGCATGCTGGGCGGCCAAGGTGCGATATTCCTCGCTGGTCGCCATCAAGTGCGCCTTCAATTCTTCTAGTTGCTCCATTATTAACACCCTCCTTCAGGGTTATGAGTGCCTATCAAGCACCATGACGATAACATGAATGAACTCTCATGACAATACCCGGCTCGTCCGGGCTGTGATAGTAGTTTTCACGCAGTCCAACACGCTCAAAACCCAATGATTCGTATAAGCGGATGGCGTTTTCATTGGACTGCCTAACTTCAAGAAAACACTTTCCGGAGCTGTGCGCAAGCATGGTTTCCAAGAGCCTTCGTCCCACTCCGCGGCCTCGTTCTGGAGGCACAACAGCTACGTTTAAAATCTCGCGTTCATCCGGGGCGATTTGCCTTGATGCAAGAAAGCCGATGACCTGCCGCGACGACATGCTCACGGCCACCAGGCAGTCGTATTGGCGGTAGTCCGCCGCCTCCCACTGCGAGGCCTCGGGCGACCCAGTTTGAATCCGCAGAACCGCCGGCCAATCCCCTTCCTGAGCGGGACGAACGTCCACATCGTCGCCGATCAGCTCGCGCAACATGGCCCGCTGCCGCAGGCCGATCGCGCGCCAATCGAAATGTTCTTCGACTTTCTGACGGCCGGATTCTGCGATGGAACCACGGAGTGCTTCCTCGCCAAGCAACCTTTCGATGGCTGCGGCAAAGTCGGCGGGCGAGTCGGCAACCCAAACATTCTTGGTGTGTTCGAGACCAAGCCCCGCAACACCGGAGGTGGTGGAAACCACGGCGCGGCGCATCGCCATGGCTTCCAGAACCTTGACGTTCGTCCCAGCGGATTCGAGGGTGGGCACAACAACAACATTCGACCGGTGATAAAGAGGGCGCACATCGGCCACGAACTCGTGCATCTCGATGCGGTCGTCTTTAGCGGGGCGCAAGCTTCCCGTGTGATTCCGCCAGTGGAGCCATGGCTCCGGACCGGCGACGACGATCAGTTTGAAGTCCTTTACAAGGGGCAGAATCTGCTCTGTTAGGTAGCGGTAAGCGACGATATTGGGAAAGTGGCGGAAAGAGCCGATGAAGAGAATCGTGCGGCCCGCCGTCTCCACCTGCGGCTCAAAGCGGTGGATGTCGACACCGTTCTCAATGACGCGAACCTGCGGGATGCCCAGCATGTGGCCGTCTTTTTCCGACATCACAACAACCTGGCGGAAGCGCGAAACGGCGGTAGTTTCGAACCGCCTCCAGCGCCAAAGGTTCCACCAGGCGGACACCGTCACTTCTTTGGCAAACACCTGCGCGTAGAGATCGTAGGTGACGTCATGCTCGACGAGGATATCGCCGCCGTACTGCGCCAAGTATGTGTATTCAGTCTGCAGCAGATCGGTGTCGCGGGCGGCCACCAGCTTTGCCATCTCAGGCGACCAAAATTCGCAGGCTTCCGGGGGGGTCACGGTAGACCAGCGCGGCTCGCGGTAGCGCGGCTTTTCAACGAGATAGACGCGTGAGGTGAATTCCAGCACAGGAGCGAAGTCCTCCTGTGCAATAGGGCCTTCTGTGAAGGCGTAGAGAACCACATTGAATTCCCGGCCGATTTCGCGGAGCAGATTAAACATGCGAACTGCGCCGCCGTGCGAAAGCGGATAGGGATAATACGGCGTCAGAACGCCAACGGTCTTTCGCCTGGGATTGCGAGCGCGGCCTTCAATCACCCGGTGCCCCACGGGGCGGACGGTCTTCTCCCTGCGAAACGGCCCGAACCAAGAAGGGCGAAGAAAGATGCGGTCGAAAGGGACTCCATGCAGAAACAGCCATGAAGCGATGGGCGAAGTCAACTTCAGGTGATGCCGCTCCATACGACCGTTGTAGGCAAGAATCTTGCGCGGAGCCAGCCGCAAAGCGCGTGAACGCAACTCGTCATACTTCGACTCTTTCGTAAACAGGACGGGTGCGATACCGATGCGATAGGGGCGCAGTTTGCGCTTCACTTCGCTCCACGGCTCGTCGGCGGAAACGGTGAAATGGCGGCGCGACGGTTCCAGTTCGCGCACCTCGCGGCACATGGCGTCGGCAAGAGCGTCGTCCGCGGTGCGAAAGCTGACCACCACGGCGTCGGGATCTTTTCCCTGCAGGCCGAAGAAGGCGCGTTTCAGAAACTGCCTCATGCCGCGGTTGGCCTTCCCGCGAAGTGAAGGATCGCGACGCCTGCGAGCGGAAGCACGGACATGGCCACACAGACGGGGGCGAAGCCTAACGTGTCGACAATCGCGCCGATGGCAGGCGAGATGGCCGCCGTCATCAAGCCAAAGGAGCAAGTGAGCGCGGCGACGCCAAATGCGGCACGGCCGGAGCCGTACCAGTCAATCGGCATCGCGTAGAGATTGGTCGAAATCGCCAGGCACCAGAAGAAACTCAAACTGATTCCCGCCGCGGCCAAGGCGGGGGATGGAGCAAGCGGGATAAGCGCAGTCGCAAGCAGACTCAACGCCGCGATCCAACAGACGCGCATGCGGGCGGCAAACACGGGCGCCCCGGAGCCAATTGCCCGGTACGCCATCCAGCCTCCCGTGAAACCACCCATGGTGGCAAATACTGGCGGAATCCAGGCAAACGTGCGGTTGGCGTCAATCTCAGTAAGGCCGCGGGCTTGCACGAAGTAGATGGTGGTCCAGTTGGTCCACAACGTGTAGAGCGTCATCACCAGAGCGTTCGCAACGATTAGTCCCCACAGGCGTCCGTCGCGCAGAATCTCACCGATGGGAATGCTCTCCACGCGCGCGCTGGACAAAGGCGCGGGCACTTTTTGGACCGTGAACCACCAGAGAGGGAGCCACAAGAATCCCAGCGCCCCGCAAATCATAAAGGTGGAGCGCCATCCGATCACGGGCGCAAGACCAGCGGCCAGGAGAGGCGCCCCAATACTGCCTACCGTGATGCCGACCTGATTCAGGGCCGTTCCGAAGGCGAGTTCCTTCGATGCTAAATACAAGCTATTCGCTTTCCCGGTGCAAGGGATTCCGGCCGCTTCGCCAATACCGAGAACGCTGCGGGCGATCATCAGGCCTCGCAGGGTGGTGGTCCATCCGGTTGCCGAACCGGCGAGCGACCACACCACCATGGCGGCTGTAACTCCCCAGTTCAGTCCGACGCGGTCCACAAACCAGCCTGCGAAGGGCGCGACCACGGCGTAGACCGTCGCAAACACGGAGACGATGCGGCCGTATTCCAAGTTGGAAAGATGAAACTCGGTCTTGATGGTGGGCGCAAGAGCAGCGAGCAACAGGCGATCCAGATAGTTGAGCGAAGAGGACAGGACAAAGATGCCGATCGCCACCCAGCGCAGCGGCTGCGGCGGACGGACGGGCATTTGCGCCGTGTTCCCAGTGGTTCCCGTCATCAGGGAAACTTTACCACCAGGATATCGCCCACAGTGTCGAACTTCGCGTCGGCTTTTCCATCATGCTGCACTTCGATTTTGCGCACGGGCTTTTGCACGCCGCAATCGAAGCGGGCTTGTCCGGATTCGGAGGCTACCGTGATCTTCTGCGGATCGCGGATCAAGAGTTTTACCGCTGGGCCGGTCGCGGTCTGCACGGTGAGGCGCATCGATGGATTCAAACAATCAATGCGCGTTAACGTGCCGGAAACAGGTAATCCGGTGACGGCACCGTACCAAGGGACCGCGCCTTGCACGCTGCTGCCGGTTGCTCCCATGCGGGCGTTGGCCGCAGCCTCGGCGGAACGCACTTCGGCGGCGGCTTTGTCTTTGAGAGCCTGCAGTTCGCGCGCTTCTTCGTCACGGGCGCGCTGACGGGCGGCCATTTCCGCGGTGGCGCGCTGGTCTTCCAACTCGAGCTTGGCTTTGTGAATGCGTTCTCGTTCATTGGGACTTTCGGCGGCGCGTTCGGCCGCAGTCCACGATTTTTCCGCGTCCGCATACAACTCCACTCTGGTTTGCAGTTCCGCAAGCGTCTGCCAATAGTTTGTATTGCGTGGATCGAGCGACGCGGCCATCTTCAGGCGTGCGATCTTGCGCGCGGGGTCGGTTTCCAGTTCTGCGATTTTGAACTGCGGCTCGGCCCACTTGGGGTTGGCTCGAATGGCCAGTTCCAGCGACGGCATCGTATTCTTGGCAAGCAAGCCGCGGGGGCTTTCCGGCGGAAAGTTCTTACCTTTGGAATCCAGTTCAGCGATCAGCGCGTCTATCACAGGCTTAGCCACCTCGCGTTCGATGTAATCGCGATTCGGATTGATGGCTCGGCCAATGACTGGGGCCGATTCAAACTTGCCCGCTTTGGCGTGAGCATCCACCTTTTCTTCCAGCTTTGCTGGCGTTGTGTCATAGGCATTGCGCACGGCAACGTCCTCTCCCCCAGCTTGCTGCAAATTGTTGATGTACACGCGGAGTTTGCCTGCGTACTCCGGCTGCGTGGTCAGCATTTGGAGCTTCGTCCAGATCCGCAGGCGGGCACCGGAGAGTTCTCCCGCAGGGAGGGCCGCTCCCACACGAACGCGCGTTGCGTCTACATCGATTGTCGAAAACAAGTCGGCAAGGCCGGTCTCGATTCCCGGAGCCATGCGGCCGGCGTTGTCGTGCAACAAGAGCGAAGTGATGCTGCGGAGGAGATCGCGGGGCAGCGGCTCTGTTTTGCTCGCGTCAGCCGTCCATGCCGCGAGCGTGGAGCCACTGCCGTCGATCAAGGGCGTGGGCATCACATGCGGAGCGTATTCCTTTTGGTTCTGAAAAAGAACTATATTTACGGGCCAGATGGTGGTGAGTTCGGCCTTGCCAATCAGCCCGCCCAACACGAAGCGCAGTTGCTCCAGTTCGGTGAGCGCCTCACGGCCTTTGCGATCACCCGCGTTGCTATAAACATGAAAAGGGCCTGATCGGTACTCCACCCAATCCGCCGCAAAAGAGGGCAGTGCAGCAAAGCAGGCGAGGATGAGCCAGCGCGGCATCTGATTCATATCATGACAAAAAGAAAACGCGCACGCCCCTTGCGAGACGTGCGCGAGAAACGAAACGCCGAACGGACTAGAACGTAACGCGCAAGCTCACCTGTGCGCGGCGGGCGTTGGTTCCGTCCGGGCTCAGTCGAGTGGAGCTACCTGTTCCATAGTTCGGATCGGCCGTGAGACAAGGAGTCGCCGCAGAGCAAGCATAGGACGACGAGGCGCTGGCCGCCGTGCTGAAAATGTACTCCGCTGCACGGCGGACGGTGTCATACGGTGTGTTGAACACGTTGAAGGCCTCAAACTGCAGGTAAGCCGTCACGCGTTCATTCACGGGGAGCTTCTTCGCCAAACGAGCATCGACACGATAAACCTTGTCGAGATTCAGGTTGCTGATCGGCTCAAACGGGACTCGGCCAAACGCTCCACCCAGACCGTTCAACGAACCCGACACCAAGGCACCGGAGAACGCGTTTCCTCCGACCGTGACGGTGGAGTTGGTCGGCTGCGAGGATTGCAGCGTGGTCACCTGGCTCAACTGCCAATTATTGATGAGATAACGGGCCGCCCAGCTATTAGACCGCGTGAACGTCGGGCTGTAAATGAAGCTGATTGCAGCGCGGTGGCGGGCATCGTTGACGGACGACCCCTTCTCCGCGGCGAAATTGCCGTTCTCGAAGGACGTGGGCCCGGAGCTAAAGAAGATGTTGTTGTCACCGCCACTCTGGTTCATATCGATTGCGTGAGACCACGTGTACGACGCTGAAGCCTGGAAGCCACGCGAGTACCGCTTGTTCACCTGAATCGCCAGAGCACTGTAGTAGCTGAGGTTGGGGTTTTCCACCTGATTGACACGGCGGTAACGCGAATCTGGGCGAGGCGTGCGATACGTCGGTGTGGTGTAGGTGCCCTTGACAGTTCCGTCGCGATTCAAGATCGCGTAAGTGAGCGGAGCACCTGTGGGGCCAACGTTGAGATCACGCACACCATAGAGGCGCACACCCTGGCTCCACAGATAAGACACGGTGACGTTCAAGGTAGAGTTGATCTGACGCTCAATTCCGATGTTGCCCTGGTGCGTGTAAGGATTGCGCAGGCTGCGATCGGGAATCGTCAGATCGACGGTACCGGCGGGCGGATTCAACGTCGTCGCCGGAAGGAAGTTGGGATAAACAGGTCCCGCGGCAAGCTGGTCCGCCGTACCCGCGTTATAGGTCACACGCTTCTGGTAGACGTTATTGCTGAGGAAGAAAGTGTTGATCAAACCCGTCTGATAACGGGCATAGAAGATTCCGTAGCCGATGCGAAGAATCGTTTTTTGATCGTTGGTCAGGTTGTAAGTGAGGCCAATGCGTGGCGCAATGTTGTCCTTCGTCGTCGGAATCACGGCCGTCTGCGAATAGTCCGGATTGGTGATGCTCGGTTGCGGCAGCGACGAATATTCGTAGCGCAAGCCGTAGTTGATCAACAGCCGCGAATTGATGCGGTACTGATCCTGGCCGTAGAAGCCGTAATAGTTCATCCGTGTATCCACGCTTGCGTTGCCGAAACGCTGGGAGTAGGTGTTCCAGTTCTTGCCATTGATCGTGTTTCCAGAGAAATCCATGGCGAAGGAGTTCAGGCTGCTGTAGTTGTAGTTGCCGTACTGGTCTGTGAGCTGCGTCTGGAAATCGCGCGTCGTCGCGATGTCGAACCCAAACTTCATGGTGTGCGCACCCTTGGTCCAGCTGAGGTTGTCGATGAACTGGAATCGGTTTTCGCTGGGGTTCAAGCGCGGGTACTGCGGAGCAACACCCAGGTTCGTGGTGCCATTGACGGTGAGGTCCGCACGGCCCAGACCGGGGTAGAGGAAGTCCGGGCTGGCGTCGTCAAACAAGCGATCTTTGAACCAGCCAAAGCGGGCTTCATTGAGGATCGTGGGGCTCACAATGCGAGTCCACTGCACGCGCCCGTAGGCGTTGCGCACGGTGGAATCCGCGTTGCCGCCGATGGCTGCACCGGTATTGAAAACGATGCCCGTCGACTGGATGCCATGCGGCGAAACCCAACGGAGCATGCTCAGGCCGACGCTGATGCTGTCTTTATCACTGACACGATAATCGATCTTGCCGAAGCCGAGATCCTGCGTAACGGTTCTCGAAACGGTGGCGAAATTGCGCGTGTTCAGCATCTTGATGGCGGCTTCGCACTGCGCCGGAGTGGCCTGCTGGCCCAACGGCAACGTCGTGTTCGGGCAGGGATTGGAGGAAAGATTGAGAACGCCCGCAGTGGTAAACATGTTGCTGGTCAGCGAGTTGATGGCCGGGAAGTTGCGGCGCGTTGCTTCATAGTTGAAGAAGTAGAAAATCTTGTCCTTCTTGATCGGGCCGCTGATGCTTCCGCCGGACTGATGCCGGATGTCCTGCGAATTGAAACTCGCATAGCGATCGCGCGCATTGAGCGAACGGTTACGGAAGAACCAATAGGCCGTGCCGTGAACGTCGTTTGAGCCGCTCTTGGTCACGGTGTTGATCACACCGCCCATCGCGTTGCCATATTCGGCAGCGAAGTTGTTGGAAATGACCTGGAATTCCTGAACCGCTTCCTGAGAGATCGGGCTGCTGATGCGCGTACGGCCAGCGTTTTCATTAAAGAAGCCGTTGGTGGTGTCATTGCCGTCGGTCATGAAGTTGTTATGACCCGCCACGCCGCGGAAGCTGAGCAATCCGAACTGGCCGTCCATGGCAACCGCGGGCGTCAGCAGCGCGAAGGAGTCCGCGCGGCGGCCGTTGATCGGCAAATCGAGAATCTGCGCTTGGCCGATGACCTGCGAGACGTCGGTTTTCGTGCTTTCCACCGCGGTGCCCGTGGCGAGCACGTCCACCGTCGTCGCGGTGCTGGCGACGCTCATTGGAATATGCAGATCCACATTCTGGCCTACCTGCACGGTGATGTTGGTTGCTTCGTAATTGGCAAAGCCGCTCTTGGAGACGACCACCTTGTATCCGTCGGCGGGGACGAGTGCAGGCGCGGTAAACTGCCCCTGGCTGGTGGTTTCAATCGCGCGGCGAATGCCCCTCGCCTCGTTGGTAACCTCAACCATGGCACCCGGAACCGCGGAACCGCTCGCGTCCTGCACGGTACCAGAAATAGCGCCCGCCCCCGCGCCCGATTGCGCGAAGCCGTTCAGCGCCACGAAGAAGACACTCAAGATAATCGTGGAAAGTTTTTTCATAAGATTCAATTTGGCAGGCGTTGCTGCCGTCCTCCCCTTTCGAAAAGGAATCTCCGGCCTATCAGGAAACACGCCAAAGGCAACTAACATCGCGCCCGGAGTTGGTCTCCATAATGAAGTGTTAGGAACGCCCGCGTTGCCGTTTAAGCGACGAAGCTCGCAACATCAGCTTGACGACCCACCTCAAGCCGCGGGGTGCTGCATTACTTGCAGGATAACGACTACAAGCCTCTCCTTGCAAATGAAAAGTGGATGACAGCCACGGCGGGCAGTTCAGGCGTTAAGATAGGTGTTTGGAACCAAATCCACAAATTCCCGCCCTTCGCCACGATTGGACCCCTTCGGAAATCGAGGCGATCTACACGGCTACCCTGCCGGACCTGATTTTCCGCGCCCAAACGGCGCACCGGGCCCATCATCGGCCGGATGAGGTGCAGGCGTGCGTTCTGCTCAGCATCAAAACCGGCGGGTGCCCGGAGGACTGCGCCTATTGTCCGCAGTCCGCCCATCACCCTACTGGATTGAAAAAACAGGACTTATTGAGTGTCGAGGAGACGCTTTCCGCCGCCCGAAAGGCCTACGCCAACGGTGCGACGCGGTTCTGCATGGGAGCCGCCTGGCGGGAAGTCCCCAAGGGAGAACAGTTTGAGCGCGTGGTGGCGATGGTCCGCGGCGTCCGCGAAATCGGCATGGAGGCCTGCTGCACCTTGGGCATGCTGAACCAGGAACAGGCCGACGCCCTCGCCGAGGCCGGACTGAGCGCCTACAACCATAACTTGGACACTTCGCCCGAGTTTTATGGCGAGATCATCAGTACCCGGACCTACCAGGACCGCCTGGCGACGCTCTCCCGAGTCCGGAAATCCGGCGTCACGGTTTGTAGCGGCGGCATCATTGGCATGGGGGAAACCCGCTCAGAACGCTACCGCCTGCTGCGCGAGCTTTCGAATCTGAATCCGCATCCCGAAAGCGTGCCGATCAACATGCTGGTACGCGTGGAAGGAACGCCACTTTCCTCGCAAAAGGCCGAAGACCCGTTGGAGTTGGTCCGCATGATCGCCACGGCGCGTATTTTGATGCCGAAATCGTTTGTACGCCTCAGCGCGGGCCGCATGTCGCTCAGCGATGAGGCGCAGGCGCTGTGTTTCCTCGCGGGTGCGAATTCCGTGTTTATGGGCGACAAGCTCCTGACCACACCGAATCCGGAGTCCGATGCTGACCGCCGTTTGTTCGACAAGCTGGGCATGCGCATCGCCGAGAATCCCGCGCACACGGCGGAAACCGCCAATGCCGGCGCCTGAGGCGATCGCCCGGCGCATCGAGCGGCGTCTTGCGGAAGTGGACGCCCAAGGCCTGCGACGGAAGCTGAAGCCGCCTTCAGGCATCGACCTTTCCTCGAACGATTACCTGGGTTTGGCGCGCGACCCGCGTGTTTCCAAAGCCATGGCCGATGCAGCTTTGCGCGAAGGCGCGGGCAGCACCGGGTCCCGCCTGCTGCGTGGTGAACGCGAATGCTTTCAGGCAGTGGAAGAGCGCTTCGCTCGATTCAAAGGCACGGAGCGAAGCCTGTATTTTTCAAGCGGCTATCTGGCGAACCTCGCCGTGCTGACTACGTTCGCAGAGCAAGGCGACATGATTTTCTCCGATTCTCTGAATCACGCGAGCCTCATCGACGGGGTTCGCCTTTCAAGAGCCTCCCGTTCAGTCTTTCCGCATGGCGATGTGGACGCGCTCCGCAGCAAGTTGGAGGATGCGCCCAAGGGCGGCGCAAAGTTCGTGGTGGTTGAATCCATTTTCAGCATGGATGGCGACGAAGCGCCGCTGGCGGCGTATGCGCAGGTTTGCCGCGACAAAGGGGCGGCCCTCATTGTGGACGAAGCGCACGCAGTCGGCATCTACGGCGATCGCGGCAGCGGCCTAATGGAGGCAACCGGCATTGCCGACCGAGTGCTCGTCTCCACAAACCCCGCTGGAAAAGCTTTAGGCGTGAGCGGGGCATTTGTCGCCGGAAACGGCCAGACGATCGAATACCTGTTGCAGCGTGCACGCCCCTTCATCTTTTCGACGGCCGCCGTGCCCGCCGTGGCTGCGGCCATCGAGACTGCGCTCGATATCGTCGAACGGGAACCGGATCGCCGCACCCGTGTCCTGGCCTTGGCGCGACGTTTGCGCCATCGTTTGAAAATGCCCGGCTGCTCGCAGATCGTGCCTATTCCTATTGGCGAAAACGAGCGCGCTGTGGCGATCGCGGAAAGATTGCAAGCCGAAGGTTTCGATGTGCGCGCGGTGCGCCCGCCGACGGTGCCTGTGGGCACGGCACGCCTGCGTGTTTCAATCAACCAAGGTTTGTCCGAAGCGATCATCGACCAGTTCGCCGATTCGCTCGAGAAAGCTCTTTCTTCATGACCAGAGGCCTTTTTATTACCGGTACCGACACCAACGTCGGCAAAACCGTTCTCTCCGCAGCTGTCATCCATCGTTGCCGCGGCGTCGCACCCTTGCGCTATTGGAAACCCGTGCAGACTGGAATCTCGCAGGATGACGACACCGCAGAGGTGGAACGCCTGGCCGCCCTCGCCGCCGGCGAAGTGCTGAAAAACGGTTACCGCTTCGCCGACCCCGTTTCGCCGCACCTCGCCGCTGAGCGCGAAGACAACCCGGTCAACGTGCATCGCCTGAATCGCATGCTGGAGGAAGGCGGCGGCACGGAAGAAACGCGTTGGATCATTGAAGGTGCCGGAGGCATTCTGGTTCCGCTCAATCGCGCGAACACATTCGCCGAGTTCGTTAGCATGCAGCGTATTCCCGCGGTGATCGCCGCACGCAGCGGATTGGGCACCATCAATCACACGCTGCTCACGTTAGAAGCACTGCGCTCCCGCGAGATTCCCGTTGCGGGCGTCGTGCTCATCGGCGAACCGAACGAAGACAACGCCGGCATCATCGGACATATGGGCAAAGTTCCCATCTTGGGCCAGATGCCGCGATTCGAGCCGCTCACCCCGCAAGCGCTCGAGCAGTGGGCTCTCGAACACTTTGATCCGCACGGTATTTTGAAACGGTTTCTGTTGGAGTATTCTCCCGAGTGAGCCTGCTCGACCGAGATCGCGCGTTTCTCTGGCATCCTTACACGCAGATGCGCACGGCCCCGGCGCCGCTGCCGATCGTTCGTGGCGAAGGCGTATATCTCTACACCGAAGACGGGCGCATGATTCTGGATGGCATCTCGTCGTGGTGGGTGAACATTCACGGCCACTCGCATCCAAAGCTGAATGAAGCGCTAGCGGCGCAGGCTGCGCGCGTTGAGCACGTTCTCTTCGCCGGATGCACGCATGAGCCCGCGGTGACACTCGCGGAGAAACTATTGCAGGTCCTGCCGCTAAACCTGAGGCGCATCTTCTATTCGGACAATGGCTCCACCGCCGTGGAAGCTGCGATGAAGATGGCGCTGCAGTATTGGCGCAATCGGGGCGAAGCGCAGCGAACCGAGATCGTCGGCCTGCATCACGCCTATCACGGCGACACCGTGGGCGCAATGTCCGCGAGCGATGACTCTGTCTTCACACAAGCCTTCTCGCGGATGCTGTTCCCCGTTACGCGTGTTGACGCTCCGTATTGTTACCGTTGCCCACTGGGCCTCAAGCGCGAAACATGCAGCGTCGATTGCCTAGGCGCCTTGGATCATCAGCTCAAGACGCTGCGAGGCAAGGTTGCCGCGGTTATTGTGGAGCCGATGTTACAGGGCGCGGGCGGCATGATCGTCTGGCCTCACGAATTCCTGGCGGGCGTGCGAAGACTGTGCGATGAACACAACGTGCTGCTGATCGCCGACGAGGTGCTCACCGGCTTTGGACGCACCGGAAAAATGTTCGCCTGCGAGCATGCAAGTGTCCAGCCGGATATTTTGTGCATGTCGAAAGCCATCACGGGCGGCTATCTCCCGCTAGGCGCAACCGCAGCCACCGGGGCGATCTACGAAGCATTTTTGAGTGACGACCGAACGAAGACGTTTTTCCACGGGCATTCGTATACCGCGAACCCGCTTGCGTGCGCCGTGGGCATCGCCAGTCTGGATCTCTTCCATGAAACCCGCGCGCTCGAAAACGTCGCGCGCATCGAAGCGCAGTTGCGTGTGGGCTTGGAGCCGCTCCGCTCACGCGCTAACGTAGGCGATGTTCGCGTGATCGGCGGTATCGGCGCGGTGGAACTTATCGGCGAAGGCGGATACCTCGACAACATCGGCCCGCGGCTGGCCGCGAAGTTTCTGGAACGTGGCCTTCTGCTCCGTCCGCTTGGCAATGTCGTTTACTTCATGCCGCCCTACGTGATCAGCGAAACGGAGACAGCATGGGTGATCGGCCAAATCCGTGAAGTGATCGGTGAAATTTAGCTCCAGAAATGATAACGCGCGCACCCTCCGGTGGG
>JBEBGM010000069.1:0-13140 GCA_040081455.1 Bryobacteraceae bacterium | reverse complement strand
GCCCCGCCCCACAAGAAACTACTTGCCCGCATTGAAGCGGCGTTCGGCTTCCTGCCAGTTCACCACATTCCACCATGCGCCGATGTAATCGGGACGGCGGTTTTGATACTTCAGGTAGTAGGCGTGCTCCCAAACGTCGAGTCCGATCACCGGGAATTTGCCTTCCATAATCGGCGAATCCTGGTTCGCGGTGGAGTACACTTCCACGCCCGAACCCGTTTTCACCAGCCAGGCCCAACCGGAACCGAAGCGCGTGGTGGCGGCGGCGTTGAACTTTTCCTTGAACGCGTCAAAGCTGCCGAAGGCGCCGTTGATCGCCTGGGCGAGGTTGCCCACCGGGTTGCCGCCCTGGCCGGGGCCAAGGATCTGCCAGAATATCGAGTGGTTGATGTGTCCGCCGCCGTTGTTGCGCACGGCCGTCTTGATGGCATCCGGCACGATCGCGCAGTTGTTGGCGAGCAGTTCTTCCAGGCTCTTCGAAGCGAGGTCCGGAGCGCTCTCCAGCGCCTTGTTCAGGTTCGTCACGTACGCGTTGTGATGCTTTCCATGGTGGATTTCCATGGTCATCTTGTCGATGTGCGGCTCCAGCGCGTCATGCGCGTAGGGGAGGGCGGGAAGAGTAAAGGCCATTTGTTGTTGTTCTCCTTAACGATTCAAGAGTAGCAAGCTTGTTACTTCGTTACTGATGCCCGTTCATAGGCATCGGCTACACGAAACATCGTTGCTTCGTCAAAATGTTTCGTCAAAATCTGCAGGCCGACGGGCAGGCCGTCGGGCGTGCTGCCGCACGGAACGCTCATGCAGGGAATACCGGCGAGCGAACCCGTGATGGTGTAGATATCCGAAAGATACATCGATACCGGATCGTCCACTTTTTCGCCTAGCTTGAAGGCCGGGAAGGGGGATACCGGAGCGACAATCGCGTCCACTTGTTCGAAGGCTTGTGCGAAGTCGCGCGTGATCAGGCTGCGGACGCGCTGGGCTTTTATGTAATACGCGTCGTAGTAGCCTGCACTCAAGACGTACGTACCGAGCATGATGCGGCGCTTCACTTCCGGGCCAAAGCCTTCTTCGCGGCTCAGGCGGTACATATCGGCAAGCGTGTTGGCCGCCGCCGAACGCGTCGAATAGCGGACGCCGTCATAACGGGCCAGATTCGCGCTCGCCTCCGCGGTGCAGATGATGTAGTAGCATGCAACCGCATAAGCGGTGTGCGGCAAAGCAATGTCGCGTACTTCACAACCCAACTTTTGCAGCGTCTCGATGGCCGCGTGAATGCGGTCTCCCGTGTCACTGGCGAGACCTTCCAAATATTCCCGTGGCACGCCGATGCGCAGGCCTTTCACATCGCCGGTTAATCCGGAAACGTAATCGGCGACGGGAGTGAACGCGGAGGTCGCATCCATTTCATCGCGGCCCGAAATCGCCTGCAACAAGCGAGCCGAATCGCGCACATTGCGGCTGAAGGGGCCAATGTGATCGAGCGAACTTGCGAACGCCGTCAGTCCATAGCGCGATACGCGTCCGTAAGTCGGCGTCACACCCGTGATGCCGCAGAACGACGCTGGCTGGCGAATCGATCCGCCGGTATCGGAACCGAGCGAAGCCACAGCGGTACCTTGTGCAACCACAGCGGCCGAACCGCCGCTGGAACCACCGGGAACGCGGTCGAGGGCCACAGGATTGCGCACGGGACCGAACGCCGAATTTTCATTCGACGAGCCCATGGCGAACTCGTCGCAATTCGTTTTGCCAATGATGACCGCGCCCGCAGCTTCCATGCGCTGGATGGCCGTCGCATCGTAAGGGGCGACGTAATTCGCGAGGATCTTCGACGCGCAAGTATTCTTCAATCCGCGCGTGAGGATGACGTCTTTGACGGCGACAGGAACGCCCGCGAGCGGCCCGGGATCTTCGCCGTTGGCGATCTTCGCGTCGACGGCTTGCGCGGCGGTGAGCGCGCGCTCGGGCGAAAAACTCAAGTAAGCGTTCGTTTTTGGATTTTCGGCTTCGGCAAAGGCGAGCGCCTGGCGCGCCAACTCTTCGGCGGTGTACTCGCGCGAGAGCAGCGACGCGCGGATGGAATCGATGGTGAGGGAAGGGATCGTCATCTGTCGTCCGGTTTACCGCTCGATCACTTTCGGAACTTTGTAGTAGCCGCCGCTGGTGAGCGGGGCGTTGGCGACAGCGTCGGCATTGCTGAGCGGTGCGCGCTCCACGTCTTCGCGCAGTGTTGCTGTTTCACCGGCGTCGAAGAGCACCTGTGCCATGGGTTCGACGCCTGTGGTGTCCAATTCGTTCAGCTTGTCGATGTGGCCAAGGATGCCGTCGAGATCTTTCGCCATGCGCGCGATCTCGGGTTCGCTTAAAGCCAGGTTCGCCAGTTCGGCGACGCGGCGGACTTCATCTTCTGTGATTCTCATGGGTTCTTTTAGTGTGCATTCATCTCGTGAAAGCTAGGCCGATTTCACGTTCTTCTTCGATTGCGTGTACAGCGCGTCCAACACCGGATCTTGAATGCCGTTCACCGAGCGATTGGTGGTCGCCTGCTGCGGCGCGCGGCGTGGGATGTTTGGCATCGGGCGGAAGGCGATCTCCGTGACGATATCCTCGCCCAAGGCGGAGCGCAAATTGCGAATCAGGAAATGCCGTAGCGTGTTGAGCTGACGCTGCCACACCAGATCTTCCACTTCCACGATCAGGGTGGTGCGGACCAGCGAGGCGACGCGCGTATGTTCAGCGATTTTCTTGCCCGCCGCGATATTCCAGGCCGAGCGCGCGCGCGATTCGGGGTCGGCGATTGTTTTGGCCGATTTGAGCTTACCGATGAGGCGTCCGGCGCGTTCCATGTTTACTGTCCAGGAGCAGAATCTGGCGGGGGAATCTCGATTTTAGCACGCGGGGGTGTTCGACCTGACGTGTTATACCTGACGATTGGTATCGGCAATGGCGAAACTGATTTTGGCATCCCAATCCCCGCGCCGCAAGGAACTGTTGGCTGCGGCGGGCTTTGAATTCACTGTGCGGGCAAGGCCGGTGGAAGAAGTGCGGAAGAACGGCGAGAACCCGGTGGATTACGTCCGCCGACTGGCTCGCGAAAAGGCTGGCGCTGCGTGGGAGAGGCTGGACGAAGTGGCACTGGGTGCGGATACAGTGGTCGTCCTGGACGAGCACGTTCTGGAAAAGCCCGTGGATTTTGACGACGCCGTCCGGATGCTGCGGATGCTGTCGGGCAGGGAACATTCTGTGATCACGGGAATCTGCCTGCGTCACGCGGCGGGCGCAATTGTGGATCACGCCGAGACGCGCGTGCGTTTTCATGCCATGGCGGATTGGGAGATCGAAGAATACGTCCGCAGCGGCGAACCGATGGATAAGGCCGGAGCGTATGCGATCCAAGGGCTGGCATCGAAATATGTCGAGCGCATCGATGGGTGCTACTTCAATGTGGTGGGACTGCCGGTATCGCTGGTCTATGGGTATTGGAGGAAGTTGTAGCTTGCCGCAGGACGCTATGTTTTTCGGAACACGCCGTTCCACTTGCGCATCACGATCTCTGCAAGGCCTAGCGCTAATGCCAGCGCGAGCAGTCCAGGCCACAAGGGCAGAACCGAGGCCAGTGAGCGTCCACCCGCATCGAAAACAGCGTTTGCGCTGGGTTGGAAGCGTCCGCCCGTGTACTCGGCGACGCGCTTGAGTAGCTCGGGGTTCGCGCCGTACTCGGTCAACTCTGTCTCCGGGCGATACAATCCAACCTCCGGAAAAGTCGGTGAGTCTTCCAAGGGCCGCACGCGGAACAGGCCTTGGCGCGAGCCGATGCGAAGGCGTCCGCGATACGCTCCGGCGGCCGTGTGCGATATTGGCACGGGCTTTTGGAAGCCATCGGAGCCAATGGCGTAAATTGCGGGTAGCTTCGCTGGTTCCTCGATTCCAGGGCCCAGGCGGTAATCCACAACGAGGTCACCGTTGGCGCTATCGAACTCCACACGTGCCTCGCCCGCCTGCGTGTGCGGCAGAAGATCGCGCGTCAGGTTCGTCCAAAATTTGTCGTAGCCCGGCCAACTCACCCAATCCGCGGCCCAGCGATTCTTGGCATCGGAGGTGAATACAGCGGCACGACCCAGTCCATATTGCCAGCGCATTAGCAGCGGCTCCCGAGGGTCGAAGCGAAGAATGGTTTCCGCTGTTGGCTTGGCCTCGAATCGCACGTAGCCTTTTAGAGGAGGCGCCTTGGAAACATCCACGCCTTCCAGAATCTCTGTCGGCTTCGCGATCTCGGGAACCAGCGTCTTTTCGACCGCGGTTGAGCCGGTGTGTTCCATAACGTCGCGCAAGACAATCTGCTCCAGGCCTTGCGGGTCCTTGAGAAAATACGACTTTCCTTCCGCGATTTGCGCCACTTTTTCCAGGTACTCGCGATGCACGTCCGCGCCAAGGCCGATGGTGGAGATACTGATGTGTTGTCCCGCCGCATCCTTCGCGATCTGGTAGCTGTTGCCTTCCTCGGAAATTCCATCCGTTAATAACAGGATGTGGCGATAGGGTGCTGTGATCGGCAGTACCTTTTGATACGCCTCCGTCAGCGCCGGAGGAATCTGCGTGCCGCCGTTCGGGAAAATGCTCGCAATGCGTGAAGAAATCAGGTTGCGGTCATCGGCCTTACGAATCGGGATCGCCCATGCCCAGGAGTTATCGAACATCAGCACGCCCACTTGGTCGATGGGGCGTAGATTCATGGCGGCTCCTGTCGCGGCGGCCTTGGCGAGTTCCATTTTCGGTCCGTCCATGGACGAACTTTTGTCGATGATCAGCACGACAACGGTGCCGTCTTGCGAGCGAGGCGGAAGAAGTTTGGCGGGAAGCGTGCGATCCAGGGCATCCTCGGCTGTTTTTTCTTGGTTGTAAACGTTGTGCTCGCCACCAATGACCAAAAGGCCGCCGCCTCTTTTGACAAACTGCTCGATGTCGTCTTTCCTTTCGGGTGTGATTTTCTCAAGGTCCCAGTTGTTCAAGATTACGAGTTGAAAATCAGAAAGCTTCATCGGTCCAAAGTCTTGGGAACGAATCACCTCGAATTCGGCGGCGGCGAGAGCGTTGCCCAGGTTGCCGTCAATGAGCGTGGAATCCTGCGAAAGGTAAAGCAGTCTAGGGCGGCGCAGCAGGATGGCTTGATCGAAACGTAGTTCGCCCGTGCCTTCAGCGCGAATGACCACAGAAAGGTCGAGCGCTCCGGGTGTATTCACGGAAGCGTGCATGCGGATGGGCGTGGTTCCGGCAGACAGGGACAATTGCGACTTGCCGAGAGAGCGTCCCTCGGCGGCCAACTCCACTTCGGCGGCGATCGCCTTCGGCGCGGAAAGCGCCAAATCGATGGAGAACGGCTCTCCCGTAAACGCATTCGGAGGCAAGCTGATGGACTCGAGTCTTACGGCGGGCTGCGACCGTCCCTGCAGCGGGAACGTATCGATCGCGATGCCGGCCTGCTGTGCCTGCCACGCAGCGCGGGCGATACTGCCGCGATTCTCCAGGCCGTCGGAAACCAGAGCGAGGCGGGGAAGCATGCCGGAGGGGAGCGACGTGATCGCCTCACGAACCGCGGCTTCTATATCGGTGGCGCGTCCGGCTTCTCCTGATGTCGGGCGAATCTTCCATGGACGCTGATCTTCGCCCGCTGTAGTTGGCCTGGTGGCGCGCGCAAAAGGAATCACGCGCAACGTGCTGCGTCCGCGCGCGGAGTTCAGTTGTAAAGCTAATTGAGACGCACGCTCCAGATCCGATTGCGGGACGCTGGCCGAAGTGTCCACCAACATTCCGACGGCGACGCGGCTTGTCAAAATGTCCAACCGCGGCTCGGCCAATGCCAGGAATACGAGAACAAACGACGCAACTTTCAACGCCAGTGCGCGCCGGCGATTCGACTTCGGCCACTCAAAATAACCCCACGCCAGCGGCGCGAGAGCGAGCAACACCAACCACGGATGCCCGAACGTCACGACGCCTTCCTCCACGGAAGCTTAAAGACTTCTTTTATGGAGGCTCGCGGGACCACTCGCATCACGGAATTGCGGCCATAAAGGAACCACTCGACGAGGAAGCCAATCGCACCAAGCGAGGCAAGCCATGGCCACAGCGCCGGAGACGATGTTCCGCCGGAGCCCAAGCCGGGAACTCCTCTCCGCACGCCTGCAGCGGGTTTCCACGTCGCTTCGGCAACGTCGGGGACGGTGAGTGAGTAGACGCTCTCGCGCGCCCCGGTTTGCAGATGAACGGCCCCTGGCGCTCCAGAGAAAAAGTGCAGCGTGTTGCCATCAAGCGTGAAGGGCAGCGGGCGTTTACTGCCATCCACGACGTGAACCGAGTTGGGGTTGGTGCCTTTTTCGAGAGCCACGCTCATAGTACCCACGGTGCTCGCCTGCACGTCCGATTCACGGAACGCTTCCGGCTCCATCCAGCGCAGTATGTTCGCCATCAGCAACGGCGTGGCCAGTTCAAATCGCATGTTGGACTTCACCGGATTGAATCCAAGTGCGGCCATTTTCACCGTGCCCGCTCTTGCAACCACCACGGGTCCTTGCGCGACATCGGCGACGGCTTGATCGCCCTGCGCAAGCGTGAATACTTTTGCGGCAGGCAATTCGACATCGCGCGTGAATAAGCCTTGCGCGAGCGGATGATCGGAATGCCAGTTCTGTAGCCTCGCGTTGGCCTGTTCCGCCTTCACCGTGAAGGGTGAGCCTTTTGGCGGATCCATCCAGATCACATTGATGTTTGTTGGAGCAGCCGGCGGGGCGAAGCGATCGAACAGAACGACGTCGGCCTTCGCTTGCGGATCGTATTTTGCGGGCGGCAGGAAGCTCACGGTAACGCGAGGATTTCCAGTCAGCAGGGGACGCAGCAGTTCCGGCTCATCTGTGTAAACAGTAAGCGTCGCCTTGGTGTCTGGCGGCAAATCCAACACCGCGGAATCGTCTTGCGGAAAAGAATCGCCGCGGCCGTTGGTGGAACGGACTCGCGCGAGAAGCGGTCCATCGCCTTCGCGTTTAAAGACGAAACTGGATTCAGACTCCGATCCCGGGGCGAGCGCCACGCTCTTCGACGCCACCACCTTTTTTTGCATCAGGAGTTCCAGAATGACGTCGCGCGGACGGGAGCCATCGTTGCGGAGGGCGACGAAAACGTCCAACGAATCTGGATCACTCGCCGCGCGGCGAACACCGAATCTGCGCAACCCGACGTTTTCACCCGCGGACGGAATTAGCAGCAATCTGAGGTTTGTTGGCGGAGTGATTCCCTCGGCGTCCTCGCGAGAGACACGCGCGGCTCCGGCGAAGACAATATCACCCGGGCGGGCGGCCTGCAGTTTTTGCGAATGGTCAGCGAAATCGAGCGCTTGCTGTAGATTCAACGCAGAGGCGGAAGGCTGCGATTGTTGAATGGCGGCGATCACCGCCTCCCGGCTGGTGGAAAACGGCGTCACCGGCGTTGCCAGTGCGTCCGCACGCACCAGCATCACCTGATCGTCGGCCGGAAGGCCGCTCATAAACGACAATGCCTGCGCCTTGGCTTGATCGAGCAGAATGCCCTGGCGGGCGCGCGCGCCCATCCACGCCGACGTATCCAGAATCAATACATGATTCCGCGCTCCGTTCGAGCTTCCCAGCCGAGGCCCCGCGATCGCGAATAGCAGCAGAAGGGTGCTGACAATCTGCAGCAACAGGCTCCATGGCTGCTGAACCTTGCGGCTGCGCCTGAACTCGGTGGGCGATTGGCTGGCCACCCAGAAGCGCAGCGTCCCCACCACGTGCCTCCGCTTGGAACGATCCAACAGGTACAAAGCGACGATGCCGGCGGAGAGAAGGCCCGCAAGTCCAAGAAGTTCGCCGAGACCGAGGTTCAGGAAATTCACGCCTACTGCAGCACTCCCATCCGGACGAAGGGTCCGAACACCGCGTCCTCAATCGGAGTGGCCGTGGAAATGGCGACATAACGTCCGCCGTTGCGCAACGCAATGTTCTTGATGGACGCCGCGAATTTGTCGAACGCCTCGGTATAGGCCGAGCGGGCATCTGGACCAAACGGTAACAGCAGATGGGTACCGGTTTCGGCGTCTTCTAAATCCAGTTCGCCATCCCAGGGCGGAACGCGGTCCTCTTCGCTCCAAACGTGCGTGAGGAACACTTCGTGTCCGAAGTCGGCCAGATACTGAATAGGACGCTCGCAATCGGTGTCATCGAGAAAATCGGAGATTACGATCACCACGCCGCGCTGTTCATAGGTGGACATGAACTCGCGGGTCACTTCCATGAAGTTTGTCTGGCCACTGCATTCCAGTCCTTCAAGGAAGCGCAACACGGGCTGAATCCGCTGACGCCCGCCGCCCGCGCGGAGGGCTTGGCCCATTTTCCCGCTAAAGGGCTGAATGGTCATCGTGTCCAGGCGGATCAGGCCGACGTAACAAAGGGCAGCGGCCAGTTGCCGCGCGTAGTCGAACTTATTGGCGGAAGTGCCGTCCTCGCCACCCGTCAGCATGGAACGGCTGGTATCCACCAGGATTCGCACCGGGACGCGCGGCTCCAACTGGAACATCTTGAGGAATAGCTTATCCAGCCGCAGAAATGCACGCCAATTGATATCGCGCAAGTCGTCGCCTTGATGGAAATGGCGGTGATCGAGGAACTCCTGGCCGGACCCGCGAATTCGCGAAAGATTGTGTCCACCCACCAAACCGGGAAGCGACTTTTGCCAATGAATAGTCAGGCGCTCGAGCTTTTCGAGCAGGTCGGATTCGATGATCGCGTTAGTTTCCGGCACAACGGCAAAAGTATAGCGGGATGGACCGCCAGCGAAACTGGTCTACAATTTTATCCTCTGGAACTCGCGCGTGAAGCACCGTGGGCCACGCTGGGGATGATTCGGGCGAGAACGGTCTCGGGGGTCTGGCCGTCAGTGTGGGCGTCGAAATTGAGGATGATTCGGTGCCGCAGCACGGCGGCAGCTACTGTCTCAATATCTTCCGTGGCCAAATGCAAGCGTCCGCGCATCAGGGCGAGCACCTGTCCGCATTCTACCAGTGCCTGTGCGCCGCGTGGGGAACTGCCGAAGCGAATGTACTTCCGCGTGAATTCGTGGGCGTACTCGGTATCGGGCTGGGTGGCCATCACCAGATCAATCGCATAGTCCTGGACATGCGGAGCCACCAACACATCGCGCACGATCCCGCGCAACTCCAGAATCTGCTCGCGCGTCAGCACTTGATCCATGTGGACTTCGTCCTTCTGAATCGTGCGCGTCACAATCGTGTTCAAATCGCTGCGGGACGGATACTTCACCAGAATCTTCATCAGGAAGCGGTCCAGTTGGGCTTCGGGAAGGGGATACGTGCCTTCCATTTCGATGGGATTCTGCGTCGCCATCACCAGGAACGGAGCTTCCAACTCGTGGGTTGCCGTGCCGCTGGTCACCGTATGTTCCTGCATGGCTTCGAGCAGTGCCGATTGCGTTTTGGGCGTGGCGCGGTTGATTTCATCGGCAAGCACAAGATGCGCGAAAATCGGACCGTGTTGAAAGCGTAAGCTTTTGTGGCCCTCTTCTGTGTCAATGATCATGCTGCCGATGATGTCGGCCGGCATCAGATCCGGAGTGAACTGGATGCGCGAGTATTTCAAATGCAGCACGCGCGAAAGCGTTCGCAGTAGCGTGGTTTTACCCAGACCCGGAACGCCTTCCAGGAGAACGTGCCCACCCGCCATCAGGCAGATAAGGACGCCATCGACCACTTCCTGTTGGCCGACAATCACTTTTCCGATTTCTTCGCGGACCTGTTTCAGTCTTTCGCTGGCAAGCTGGAGGGCGGCTTCGGGTTTCACAGGACTCTATAATAGCGCGAGTTCTTCCGTGAGAATATTTTCACGGTGGGGAGGGTGGTCAGCGGATTTTCCTAATTCCGCTAAGGTGAAACCCTTGTATGCACCGGAAACTCCCCCTGTTACTCTGCGGCTTGGAGGTCCATCGATGCGTCGGATTGCGTTTGTCTTCCTTGCTGGTTCGGTTCTATTCGCGGGTCACACTTTCGGTCAGGCGATGACAGAATTTGGCGCCGCGGCGGCGGGTGGAAGCATTGGCGCCGCAGGCGGTAAGAGCTTGAGTAACGGTCTGAACAACATCTTTGGCCGTATGGGTCAGACCATGGAAAAGGCCGCAGGCACGGGCGATCCTGCGATGACGGTGGCTCCCGGCAAACTGAAGGAAACCGGCGGCGTACCGGCTCCCCCATCGGCCGTTGGATCAGTTCCGGTCAGCAACGCCCCGGTGCGTCGCGCGCCAGACCCGTCGGCTCTTGCAGTGCAAATCCCGTTCCAGACGGGCGTTCTGTCGGATGCTCTACCCAGCCAGCCGCCGCCTGCGCCGCCTGCGATGACGCGTGATGATCTGCGCAACGTGGCCAACGGAATGAATCGTTCCGATGTGCTCAAGCTGGGCGCTCCGTCGTCTAAAATGACCACGTTTGAAAACGGCCATTTGGTGGAATCGTACAGCTACCGCGAGAACGGCTCGCGTTTCGGCGGCGTGAAGCTGACCGATGGCGTCGTCTCCGACGTTCAGGTGCAATAGTTTCGCGAGACCCCGCCTTCCGAACGGTGGGGTCTCGCGTTTCGAAACTTTGTTCCAACTCCCCTGCCAGTGACATAATACGGATCGTGATTATCGATCCCCGTTCGGTTGACCCTGCCACCTGTTACAAGATCCTGGTGAATGTGATCGTCCCCCGGCCGATTGCTTTTGTTTCCACCGTATCCACCAGCGGTGTCCCTAACGTCGCGCCCTTCAGCTTTTTCAACGCTTTTTGTGGTGATCCCCCCATCGTGGGATTTGCCCCGAACAACAATCCCCCGAAAGATACCTTGGTCAATGCCCGCGACACCGGTGAGTTCGTGGTGAACATCGTCACCGAAGAGATCGCCGAGCAGATGAACCTTACGGCGAAGCGTTATCCGCCGGAGGTCAACGAATTCGACATCGCCAAGCTGACAGCCGCGCCCAGCCAGATTGTCCGCGCGCCGCGTGTGTTGGAATCACCCGTGAATCTCGAATGCAAGGTGACGCAGATTATCGATATCAGCACCCGCCCGGGCGGCAACAGCCTTGTGATCGGGGAGGTTGTCTGCTTCCACGTTGATGACTCCGTGATCGACTCGCGCTATCGCGTCGATTCGGAGAAACTCCACGTGATCGGCCGCTTGGGTGGCACCGCATACGCCAAGACCCGCGATCGCCTCCATATGACACGGCCGGAATAGCGGCCTTCCCAATCACTTTGGGAGAGCGTGCATCAGTTGGCATAAGCTACCATGTAACCTTGAGGAACGCATGGCAGGAACTCCGGGGACGCTGAAGCGGACTCCACTCAATACAGTCCACCGCAAAGTAGGCGCCAAAATGGTCGATTTTGGCGGCTGGGATATGCCCGTGGAGTATCGCGGCGTCTTGGCGGAACACCAGACCGTGCGGCGCGGCGTCGGCCTTTTCGACGTCAGCCACATGGGCGAGATCGTCGTCGCTGGACCCGATGCCTTGAAACTGGTCCAATGGGTGACCGTCAACGACGCTTCCAAGCTGGTCGAGGGTCAGGCACAATACTCGGCGTTGCTCTACGAGCATGGCGGCTTCGTGGACGATATCCTGGTCCACCGCGTTTCCGATCACGAATACTTCCTGTGCGTGAATGCATCGAATCAGGACAAGGATTTCGAGCACATATTGCGCCAGGCCCAGGAAAAGCGTTTTGATGCCATGGTGGAGGATGCCGGTGAGCGTTATGCGCAACTGGCGATTCAAGGTCCGCGGGCGACGGAAGTCCTGCAGCCGCTGACCGCCACGGATCTTTCGACGATTAAGCGCTACCATTTCCGTGATGGCGCCGTCTCTGGATCTGCCGCGCGCATCGCACGCACCGGTTACACGGGCGAAGACGGGTGGGAGATCTACATCACACCAGGGGAAAGCGAGCGCCTGTGGGGCGAGATCCTGGCCGCTGGAATGGCCGCGGGCATTGAGTTGTGCGGTCTTGGCGCGCGCAATACACTCCGTCTGGAGGCGGCCATGCCGCTTTACGGACACGAGATTCATGCGTCCATCACGCCCTGGGAAGCCGGGTTGGATTGGATCGTCAAACTCGACAAAGGCGATTTCCTTGGCCGCGACGCGCTGGTTCGCCAGAGGGAAAAGGGTATCGCGAGGAAACTGATTGGTTTTGAAATGAAGGGTCGCGGAATTGGCCGCGACGGTTACGAAGTGTACATTAACGGGGTCGCGGCTGGTTGGGTAACCAGCGGAGGACCGGCGCCCGCATTAGATAAGAACATCGGCATGTGTTATCTGCCTCTCGAACTGGCCGTACCAGGACAAAGCATTGAAATTATGATCCGTGGACGGGGTGTTGAGGCTGTGACGGTGCCGTTGCCATTTTATAAGCGAGCGAATCCGCAAAAAACGCAAGTCTAAGGTCATTTGGCCATGCTGGCGTTGCGGATCTTCATGGGAAGATAAGAGCCATGTATCCGGAAAACCTCCGTTACACAAAAGAACACGAGTGGGTGAAAGTAGAAGACGGCGTGGGAATCATCGGCATCACGTTCCACGCGCAAAAAGAACTGGGCGATATCGTCTACGTTGAGTTGCCGAAAATCGGCACAACGGTGGAGCAGGGTAAGAGCTTCGCGGTTGTGGAATCCGTGAAGGCCGCCAGCGAAATTTATGCTCCCGTATCGGGCGAAGTTGTGGCCGCCAACGACGCGCTGGCCAACAGCCCCGAGACGCTAAATTCTGATCCACACGGCGAAGGCTGGATTGCTAAAATCAAACTTTCAGTCCCGGACGAAGTCAATCGGCTCCTCTCCCCCACCGATTATCAAAGTTATCTGGGAGCGGAGTGATGCCCATTGAGATATTTACCGAAGTCTGACTCCGAACGTCGCGAGATGCTCGATACCATCGGCATTTCGCGCGTCGAGGATCTTACGTCGCATTTGCCCGATGAAGTGCTCCTTCATCGTCCCCTGAACATCGCGGATGGCAAGAGTGAATACGACATTCTTGATTACTTCGGTGCCCGTGGAGCGGAGAACTCCCTCGGCTCCGCGC
>JBEBGM010000068.1:0-13279 GCA_040081455.1 Bryobacteraceae bacterium | reverse complement strand
TGCGATAGAGGTCAGCGTCACTTTGTCGTTGGTGCCGCCGGAGTTGTAGGCTCCTTTGGCGATCATGCGTCCGCCGAAGTAGACGTTGGTGCTGGTGAGCTGGTGCCGCACGCTGCTGCCGCTGACCGCGAGCGTGTACGTCGCCAGCTTCTGGTTGCCCGCGAAGAAAGGCGAACTCGTCCACGCCAGTATCCCCACGCCAGACCGCGATCATCGACTTGAGCTTACCACTGCGTCATGCGATCAGGCTTGCATTGCTATCGCAAAAAATGAAAGGGCTTTCACCGATTTTCGTCTTGGATGTCCCACGTTTCCTGCATTTCCTCCCACGTTTCCCGATTGTGTCGATTTTGTGGTCCCCCTCATTGGCGATTTACCCCAGCGTTAGCCAGCCAAACACTTCTCGAAATTGGCTGAAACAGTCTGGGCAGACCCAGAAGTCCGCATGGTTGTCGGTGGTGGGAGCCGGCTCGAATATCCAGCCCTCGTAGGTTTGGGGCTGTTCCTGAACAGCGAAAAATCGGGTAACATAACCTTCGGGATAATCGCCATCCATCGGTTTTTCTCGAATCTGGGCGCTACAAAAATTACAGTGGTCGTGTGTCCAGCGCGGACTGCGTTGTTTCCATTTTTCCTTCTGGAAATAGTGCCCCCGGAAGGATTTGGCGAGATCTCTTTCGGCCTGCGTTAATTCTCTAGAGAGCAATCACGGCCTCCGTCAGTTCCATTCGGCCATACCTTCCATGAGTGGCCGTTACAGTCTACATAGTCCCAGTGGGTCAAACGCGGTCAAACGGGGTCAAGGTGGCCAGCCGTCTCATCCTATCTGTCCCTCTCGTCCTCACCAGCTCTGCGATGTGAATACCGATGCTGCTTTGCGTACGCGATCCCATTCAGGAGAGGAAAGCAAGACGGAGGCGTCATTTCGGAGTCTGGTGTCATTGTTGAATGCGCGATCGAATCTGGCAAGTTCGTTGAGAAAGGTCTGGAGAGTGTTTCGAACACTCACGTCCAAGTGCGCGCCGTACGTTCTTATGCATACTTCCGATTGCAGGACTACAAAAATGTTGGAATACAGTTCTATATAGTCTTCGGGCTGACCCAGTCCGGGGGCCTTCTTGACCCAAACGTCTCGCAGTCGGTCGCCGGTACCGATAAGCGTCGCGAGTTCTTCCAATCCCTGCAGCCAGTTGTGCAAGCTTATCTTCGGAGTACCCACCCTTCCGACAGTGCGGTGAGGCCTCAAAAGAAGGGGGAACGAAGTGGGTGTAAACAGACGAACTAACTGAAACGGCAGAATATTATTTATTCCGATCGACCATTGGCAGCAGACAAGCAGTGAACTGAGAAGGGCGAACGCCGGTGCCGTGAGAACGAACAGGCGCGCCGGGCCGAACCAAGGCGAAATCGCCCAAAGAATGATGTTACTTGCAGCCACTGCCAATAAAACCCGACTTAGAATCACACGGGATTGAGTGACTGCGAACAGGGGCCTCCACCCACCGGCGGGTGGAGTGGGTTCGTAAACGTGCGGCACAAGATAAACGGCAAAAACCGTCACTGGAAACCACTTATTGCCCGGCGGCAGATCGAATCCACCCTGACTGCATGCCCAGGCAAACCAAAGCAGAGCCAGGAATGACGTCGCGCAGCCGTATGCGAACATTATTCTTCGGCGATCACAAGATCGCTTACTTTTTGTTAAGACATTCATATGCCTGATACAGATAGGAAATACCAACAAATGTTTTCACAGACTTCGCAAGCAGTGCCGCATGTTTGGCAAACTGGGTCGCTAATTCAGCTTCAGCAAATAGTTGACTCTGCACCTCCAAGGTTTTTTCGACCAGGCCGTCACGACCAACGAGATCATTCGCGCGCTCCGCAACAATAGCCGCGTTACTAAAGTCCGGCAATGACGAGAAGCCGTTTGCAATGGTGCCTGCCCTGCCAAACGGATCCGCACCCCCGAAAATTCCTATTGGATCCTTTTCAAGTAAGGCCTGAAAGGGATGCAATTCAACTCCAGAAATCGCGGAAGCCATCGCATACCACGGCATCTTGCTCGCCCAAAAATTGACTCCTGCATCGAAGTAGACGTTGGTTTCGGTGAGCTGGTGGCGCACGCTGGTGCCGCTGACCGCGAGCGTATACGTCGCCAGCTTCTGGTTGCCGGCGAAGAAGGCGAACTCGTCCACACCGGTATCGCCGCACCAGACGCGCTTGTTGCCCGCGTCGTAGCCGTACTGCACAGTAGAACTCGCCCCCGGCCGCAGCAGGCGGTTTTCAATGTCGTAAAGATAGCCCGACCCAATGTTGCCGTTCAGATCCGCAGTATCGCCAGTCTGGCGGTTGGTGGAGGCGCTGTAGACGACGTGCATTGTTCGCACTGACCCCTTGATCACGTCCTGATCGGTCAAGTTTCCGAACCCGTCAGTTAGCGCACAGGCGCTGTTTGCCGTTGTGCGCGATCAAACAAAGTATAGCTCTGGCCCCACTGAGTGACGCTGGGATTATCGACGGTCTGCGTGGTGGCCAGCCGGTTGAGCGAATCGTAGGTGTAGACGACCCGCTCGCCGGAGAGGACGTCGGTTTGGGAAGCCAGCTTGCCGTAGTTGCTGCCCGCGGAGGGATAGGCGTACTGAATATCGAGCACGGAAGGCACGGTAATGCGCGTCAACTGGAACTCGGTTTCGCGCGCGGCCTCCCTCGAAGCACACTCCCCTCGGTAGTGACAAGAACCCATTGAAAACGCCAGAATGGAACGTGGGCTGCAGGAACCAAGATCGTGCATGAAATCCTGAGGCAGCTGGGCAGTCACCATCGTGTGCTGGATCTCGGCTGTGCTTCCGGGAGCTTCCCGGATCACGATTCCGCTGCTACCGTTGTTCGTGCCGATCTGGAGCGCCCATCCGGCAAGGGTCTCCGGTTTGTCCGTTGCGATGCGCGATCGCTTCCTTTCGCGGAACACTCCTTCGATGCGGTCATCTTGAATCACAGCCTGGAGCATTTTGAAAACCCCGCGAGTGTGTTGGCCGAAGTCCGGCGCATCCTTCGGAGCCCTGCCTTCCTTTATGTTGCTGTTCCCGATGCAGCAACCATTACGGACCGGGTGTACCGCTGGCTGGGGCGCGGCGGCGGCCATGTGAATCAGTTCATCGACGCGACTGCGCTGGTGAAACTGATTGGGCAACAAACGGCACTTGCCCACGTCGGAACCCGGCTTCTCTTTACGTCGCTATCGTTCTTGAATCGTCACAATATCCAGGGCCGGAGGCCGCGTCGCCTCTACTTGCTGGGAGGCGGATCGGAATGGGTTTTGCGGCTCGGCACCTTCCTGATGCGATGGAGTGACGGCGTGTTCGGCACACGGTTCGCCATCTACGGATGGGCCTGCTGCTTCGGACCCGCGCTGGATTTCGATACACGTCCCTGGAGCAACGTTTGTGTCCGGTGTGGGTCCGGCCATGCTTCGGAACTCCTATTGGCGTCCGCGAAAATGCGCCGCGGCTTGTTGGGCGCGCGCTTGTATTGCTGCCCTTCCTGCGGCGTCGAAAATTACTTTACGGAAGACTCTGCCTATCTCGCGATGCGATAGACCCAGACGCCTCCGTTTTCGCAAGCCTACTACTCCTTCGGCTTCCTACCGCAGAATACAGCGAAGCGGGCTTCCTTAAACCAGCAATCAACCGTCTCGAAGCCGAGATCGTTCAACCATTCCAACTGCGCGTCGAGCGTCGCCGAGCGGTCTTCCTGCATGCGGATTAGTGCCGCGTTCAACTCCTCGTCCGTCGCGCCCAACGCGCGGGCGTCGTTGTACCAGGTCTGTTGATACGCCTTCTCCAGTTCCACTGTGGTCCCCAGTACCTGATCGGCATTGATAAAAACACCGCCCGGACGAAGCGCGGCGAATATGCGCGCGTAGAGATCGCGCTTCAGATCGTCGGTCAAATGATGAATGGAGAGCGCCGAGACGATGGCATCGTACGGCCCGTCGAGCGGAGAGTGTGCGTAATCGAGCACGTTCATCGTGGGTGGAGTCGGTGGCGCTGTCGCGCGGTTGGCGAAACGCTCCCGCGCCCGGGCGAGCATCGGCTCGGAAAGATCCACTAAGTGGAGTCGCGCGTTCGGAAACCCTTCGAGAACCCACGCCGAGAGGAGTCCCGTGCCCGCGCCCAGATCGAGCACGTCGATGGGCGCGTCGATTGCGAACGGCAGCAGACGGACCACCCAGCCGTAGAAATGATCAAAGCAGGGAACCAGCTTGCGGCGGGCTTGGTCGTAATTGGCCGCGGCGCGGTCGAAACCTTCGGCGATGGTTAGGTGGCGGTTGGGGGTGGGCATTTCAGTCCGACGAATCTTGTGAGGATGCGGAGTGATTCGACAACTAGCTAACAGTTTATTCTTTCACCCTCTGCGCTGCACCAGGAGGAACGTTGGTTTCCGGGCGTCGCGTACGCACCTGGACGAGTCACGGCGATGCCCGGCCGGCGGAGGCTCCGCGCCCCACTCGCGATGCTCTTGCGGGGTGCAGCCATTCCCGTCCCCATCGCTAAGTGATACAGTAGGCTCTGCGCAGACTGGGGCGAGCACTGCGCGGGGCGTTTCGCCTTCTATCAATAGGAGTAAAGAGGCAATCCATGGTGAAGAGAAATACGGTTGGCGTAGTTTCCTGTTTGGTGCTTGGGGCATCGCTTTGTGTGTTTGGTCAGGGTGGACGCAAAGGCGCGGAGCAGCCCACCACCACCCGGTCTGAGATTCCCGATACGCCGGAGTCGTTGGCGCATATCGACGCGGGGAAGAAACTGGCGGGCAACGATCCCGTCTTGCAGAGTGCGTGGAATTTTTTCTGCACCGTGAACGATATCAACAAGCCAGGGCCGGAGATTGAAGCAACTAAGGTGTTCGATAACCTTTACGCCATTCCCAGCAGCCCTCGTCAGCAAACCACCGCTTGGGCCATCACCACCAGCGACGGCATCATCATGATTGACTCCGGCGAAAAGGGCCGCACGGAGGCACTGATCGCGGGTCTGCGTAAGGTGGGTCTTGATCCCGCGAAGGTGAAGTACATTCTGCTCGGCCACGGCCACGGCGATCACTACGCCGGCGCCGGTTTATTCCAGGAAAAGTACGGCACGCGCGTGGGAACCACCGCCGCCGATTGGGATCTGATGTTTCCGCCCAACGGCCCGCCCAATCAGAACCTGGACCGCCCGAATCGCGACGTCGTCTTGAAGGAAGGCATGCCGGTCACCTTGGGCGATACCACGGTGCACATCGTGGAAATTCCCGGACACACGCCGGGCTCGGTGGGCTTCATTTTTAACGTGAAGGAAGGCGGGCAGACACACACCGCCGGCATGTTCGGCGGCACCATCCTCGCGCAGGGCCGCATCACCACGCCGGATTTGAACCTGTACCTCAAGTCCATCAATCATTATTTGGAAGTAGCGAAGCGGATGAATGTGGACGTGGAGATTCAGAACCACGCTCTGTTCGATGACACACCGGGCCGCCTGGCTCGCCTGAAGACTCGTAAGGCCGGTGAACCGAATCCGTTCCTCATGCCGCTTGCCACCTATATGAAGATGTGGGGCGGCGTGGTCAGCGAATGCATCCAGGCGGAAATCTCTCGCCGTCCGCCGGGATCGAAGTAGCGCGCCCCCGCGCGTTTTCTTCGCTCCAAAGGAAATAAGCGAAAGAGACAGTTGCCCGTCTCTTTCGCCCCGCGTCCCGGCACCGTGGTGAGGGGCGGCTCCGGGGACGCGGATCAAATAGCCGAATCGCCGATCTCTCCGTTACGGATGCGCACCGCGCCCGCGACATCGAAGAGGAAGATCTTCCGTCACCGATCGCCCCGCTTCGCGCCGCCTTGCTGATGGCGGCGACCACTTCTTCCTCGATCGCGACCAGGCTGGCGCACGTCTTTTGGCCAGAAATCCTCCCGCCGTCCCCGCCAACACGGCAGGTCTCGCGTTCTCCTTTCGGCGGATGTAGAATCGTTGGACAGGAGTTTTACGAAATGATAAAGAATCTCGCGTGGGTATCCGTGATGGCGGCGTTGATGGTGGGGGCTCCTTTCGCGTTCGGCCAGGGGAACGCTTCGGATGTTCCGAAGCGTGATATTTCGGGAACGTGGACGCCGGAAAAGGAAGGCTCCGGCATTGGCGGCCCCGGTCCGTACAGCGCACCTTCGGACGGAAAACATGAGCCGCCGTACACCCAGGCCGCTCGGGACAAGATGAAGGATTACCGTCCGGGCAACGGCATCTATCAAAATCCTCCTCCGTTAATCAACGATCCGGCCGTGATTTACTGCGATCCGCAGGGCATGCCGCGCATGGATCTCTATGAATTGCGCGACACCCACATCGTGCACGAGAAGGAAAAGACCCTGATTCTCTATCAGTACAACCACATGTGGCGCTACGTCTGGACCGATGGCCGTGAGACGATGCCCAAGGATGCCGAGCCGCGCTGGATGGGGTATTCCACCGGCAAGTGGGAAGACGATTACACCTTCGTTGTGACCACGGTGGGCATGGACGATCGTACGTGGCTGGACAAGTCCGGCCGTCCGCATAGCGAAGACATTCGCGTGGAAGAACGCTTTCACCGCACGTCGAAAGACATGCTGGAGTTCACGGTGACCATTTTCGATCCGAAAATGTACACCGCGCCGTGGAAGCCGCTGGACAAATTCCCGATGAAGCTGCTGCCAGCCAACTCCGATCCCGTGGAGATGCTGTGCTCCGTGTCCGAATACATGCTCTATAACGAGCAGATGAAATTCGGCAATCCGACGGCGGGCACCGGCGGGCAGAGGCCACCGAGGAAGTAGTTTTTTCCGTGGCGGCATGGAGGAGTCAGGAGGGGTGGGCGTCATGCGCCCGCCTCTTTTGTTGTGCATTGAAAATCCGTGGATTGCTATGCGAAACATTGTTCTGATCGCCTGGCTGATGCTTGGCGCAACGTTGCATGCGCAGTGGTTGAATTACCGCGCTGCGGGGACTCCTGTGAAGCCGGACGGAAAGGTGGATCTCGCCGCGCCTGCTCCACGGGCTCCGGACGGGAAGCCGGATCTCACCGGAGTTTGGCATCTGCAGCGTGGGCCTTCGGGCCCAACGAATAATGTTGCTGCCGGGCCTGCAGGAGTGGACCCGGGAAGCCTCACCGCGAACATTTTTCGCGATATGAAGCCTGAGGATATTCCCGAGAAGCCCGAGGCCGCGAAGGTGCGTATTGACCGGACGAAGGATGGCAAGCGCTTGAATCCGTCGGTGTTTTGCTTGCCGATGGGAATCCCCACGGCCAACTTCCTGACCGAGGTGACCAAGTTTGTGCAGGCGCCAAAGGAGATCATCGTCATGCACGAAGTGGACGGCACGCACCGGCAGATTTACACCGACGGACGCCCACTTCCGAAGGACCCTTCGCCCGCCTGGCTTGGCTACTCGACCGCGCGTTGGGAGGGCGACACGCTGGTGGTGGAAACCGAAGGCTTCAACGACAAGACATGGCTCGATATGAACGGCCACTCCCACAGCGAAGCACTGCATGTGACCGAACGCTACCATCGCCGCGACTTCGGGCACATGGATGTAGAAATGACGTTCAACGACTCCGTGTTTTACTCTCGTCCTTTCACCATCAAGTTCACCCACGAACTGGTCGCCGATTCCGATATCCTCGAAAGCTTCTGTGCCGAAAACGAGAGATCGCGCGAGCATATCATGCAGGTGAAGTAGCCCGGGCATTCAGGAGTACACGCGCCGTCCCCTTTCTGTTTTTACGGCAAGGGTATTGCGGCGATGTACACTACAAAAACGGAGGAGAATATGAACAGATTTTTCGGAGCAGCCACTTTCTTTGCTGCGTTTGCCGGAGTTGCGCTGGCGCAGAATTCGGCGGTGGGGAACTGGCAGTATGTGGACGGAACGAAGACCACCTACATCACCACTACGGAAGAAGGTGGGCAGCTGAAGGCCAAGATCACCAAAGTAGCGAAGGATGGCAAAGACGATCCCTCGGCGGCGTGCGCGAAGTGTTCGGGCGATAGCAAGGACAAGCCGATGGCCGGGTTGCTGATTCTGTGGGACACCAAGAAGGATGGCGACAACTGGAAAGACGGCAAGCTCCTCGATCCGGATTCGGGCCGCGTTGTGAACGGGAAGGTGGAGATCATCGAAGGCGGCAAGAAACTGAACGTCCGCGGCAATGTAGCGTTCATCAGCAAAACACAGGTCTGGAGCCGGATGCCGTAGATCGGCGATAAAGCCAAAAACAGTGGGGGGCGTCGAAAACTGCCCCCTTCTGTTTTTGCCTAACGCTCCAATGCGCGTTCCAAGTCTTCGGGAGTGGTGATGTGTTGTTTCTGCACTAGCTCTTCAATCGCGCGGTAGTCTTTCTCGGTGGCGTCGGTTGGATCGTATTCCGTTCCTAGGACCACGCCGGGATTCTTGGGTCCGCCGATCTGGTAGCCGATCGGGCCGAAGATTCGTTTGAGTTGAATGAAGGCTCGCTCCCACCAGGCGGGAGGCAGGTCCCAGGTGGGGCCAAATTTGTAGACGGCGCCGTACATCACCAAAGCTTTGGAATCAGGGACTCCCGAGCAACGCATCGCGTCGTAAAACATACGGTGGACTTTCTGCCACGGGCGCGCGCCGGGTAGATGTTTCTCGCCTCGAACGCAGTAAACATCGTGCACGACCGAGGCGTAGCGGTAGTTGCCTTCGAATGGTCCGCCGATGACCGTCCAAAACGCGCGCGGAATGGATGCGCCGTCAATCGTCGATCCACTTGGGGCGTCCCAACGTGTACCGCTGCCGTCCACATAGACAAAATCCTCGGTCAGCATCATGTCGCGGCCATCCACCCACGTAGCGGTCACCTTGCCATCGAAGTGTCCGAAAGTCGGCTCCCTGCTGCCGCAGGAAAATAGAACCAGCGCGGCGGCGAATAGGGTTGATGTGCCAGCGGGTTTCCGCATAATTGCCAACAGTATACTGCGGCGGAGTGCGTGGGCTGCCTCGTTGGAACCGGTTAGCGTCCGATGGACTGTAATGAATAGAGCACATTGTCCGCTATAATGGTCACGCGTCGAAAATGGGGCGGCGGCAAATTCACGTGATTCGATTCGCAGAAAGCGCCAAGGTGTGGATGGTTGCGGCAACCGTATTTTTGGTGCCGGCGCTTCATGCGGAAACGATCTCCGTGGCCGCGGCCGCGGATCTCAAATTCGCCATGGATGCGATTGTGCAGGCGTTTGAGCGCTCCCATCCCGGCGACCGCGTCGAGGTCACCTATGGATCTTCCGGGCAATTCCATGCGCAGATCCAGCAAGGGGCTCCGCATGATCTCTTTTTCTCCGCGGATATTGCTTTCCCGAGAGAGTTGGTCGAAAAGGGACTGGCGGCTTCCCCAGTGAAACCGTATGCGGTTGGACGGCTCGTGCTGTGGAGCGCCACTATGGACGCAAGCAAGATGACGCTGCAGAGTCTTCTCGATCCGAAGGTATCGCGCATCGCCATCGCCAATCCGAAGCACGCGCCATACGGGCAGAGAGCCGAAGAGGCGCTGCGTGCGCTCCATCACTGGGATCGCGTCGAATCGAAGTTGGTCTTTGGCGAGAACGTCAGTCAGGCGGCACAGTTCGTGGAGACAGGGAACGCGCAGGTGGGTATCATCGCTCTATCTCTGGCGGTGAACCCCGCGCTCGCGAAGAAGGGCGGGTATTCTCTGATTCCCGATACGCTGCACAAGCCGCTGGAGCAAGCCTTCGTCATCACCAGACGCGGCGGGACCAAACCCCTGGCGAAACAATTTGCCTCTTATATAGATAGTCCGCCAGCGCGCGCCATCATGGCGAAATTCGGTTTTGTGCTGCCGGGTGAAACGGCGGGCAAGTAGTTCCGGAGCCTTATGGCATTGAGTCCCAGCGATCTGCAAGCGATTTGGCTCACCGTGCGCCTGGCCAGCGTGGTCACGGCAATTCTGCTTGTTCTCGGCACGCCGATTGCCTGGTGGCTGGCTCGCACAAGAACGTGGTGGAAGGGACCCATTGGAGCGGTGGTCACGCTACCGCTTGTGCTGCCGCCTTCGGTGCTGGGCTTTTATTTACTGCTCGCAATGGGGCCGGAGAGCGTCGTCGGCAAACTCACTCAGGCGCTGGGAATCGGCCCGCTGCCGTTTACGTTTTGGGGATTGGCGGTCGCCTCCGTGGTTTACTCGCTGCCCTTCATGGTGCAACCGTTGCAGGCCGCTTTTGAAGCGGTTGGCGAGCGGCCACTCGAAGTCGCGGCCACGCTTCGCGCGTCACCCATGGACGCGTTTTTCACCGTGGCGGTTCCATTGGCTCTACCGGGGTTTGTCACCGCGTCGATTCTCACGTTTGTTCATACGGTGGGCGAGTTCGGCGTGGTGTTGATGATCGGCGGAAATCTGCCCGGGGCGACCCGCGTTGCGTCCGTTCAGATTTACGATCACGTCCAGGGACTCGAATACACCGAGGCCCACCGTCTGGCGGCCGTCATGCTGGTGTTTTCGTTCCTGGTGCTGTTGGCGCTGCATGTCTGGCGACCCAAGCCGAAGAGGGGCGAGTGATGAGCGGGATTGAATGCCGCTTCCGGCTGGACCGGCACAATTTTTCGCTGGATGTCGATTTGGCGTTGCCCGAGCGCGGCGTTACGGCGCTGTTTGGGCATTCGGGTTCCGGCAAGACGACACTACTGCGCTGCATCGCGGGGTTGGAACGCGCCCCGCGCGGATTTCTTACCCTCAACGGCGAGGTCTGGCAGGATGGCAGCACATGGCGGCCACCTTTCCGGCGCCCCATCGGGTATGTGTTTCAGGAGGCCAGCCTTTTCGCGCATCTCACGGTGCTGGGCAATCTTCGCTACGGCATGACCCGGAGCGAAGGGAGTCCGCCATCGGGCCTCGATCACGCCATTGAACTGCTCGGCATCGGTCCGCTGCTCAACCGCAAGACGGACGGGCTTTCCGGCGGGGAGCGGCAGCGCGTGGCGATTGCGCGGGCGTTGGCAGTGAGTCCGCGCTTGTTATTGATGGATGAGCCGCTCGCCTCGCTGGATGTAAAGCGTAAGCAGGAGATTCTTCCATACCTGGAGCGCCTGCGCGATGAGATGGAGATTCCCATCATTTATGTGAGCCATTCGCCGGAAGAAGTGGCGCGCCTTGCCGATTATTTGGTCGCCATGGAAGCGGGGCGCGTGCTTTCGCAGGGGCCGCTGGCCGAAACGCTGGCGCGGCTCGATTTGCCGGTTCGCTTGGGAGAAGACGCCGGCACGATTCTGCACGCCATGGTGGGAGCCAAAGAGGAAAGGTGGAAGCTGGCTCGCGTGGATTTCCCAGGAGGCAGCTTGTGGACGCCGGATCATGGGTACGCGGTGGGACGCAGCGTGCGGGTCCGCATTCTGGCGCGCGATGTGAGCCTGGCGCGGGAGCATCCGCTCGAAAGCAGCATCCAGAATTCGCTGCGCGGCACGGTGGATGCCGTGGGCGATGACGAACATCCGGCCACAACGCTGGTGCGGGTGCGCATCGGCGAGTCGCTTGTCGTTGCGCGCCTCACCAAGCGCTCGGCCGCGGCGCTGGGGATCGCGGTGGGGCAAGAAGTATGGGCGCAGGTGAAGGCTGTGGCGTTGCTGAACTGAGGGCGGCCAGTCCCGCAGGCGACGCTTTTGCGATAGGCTGTCGTGGGAGGTTCACTGCACCTATGAACAAAGGACTCGTTGGAACGCTATCCGCTATCGGCGTTTTGATCGCGATTACAGGCACCGGGCGCGCTCAGGGGCCGGCGGAGGTGGTGTCGCCGCGGCCCATGATCGGCGCCACCATTCCCGTGGTCGACGATCTCGCCAAGAGCATCCACTTCTATCACGATCTCCTCGGCCTGCAGGGCAGGGATGGCGATCCCCGAGTGAACCTGGGTTGGTATCCCACTGTGCCGGTGATCGACGATATGTACGGTGGCGTTGGCGGGCAGCTTCGCAATGTCGCTTTGCTGGTACCGGGGTCCGAGCTCCGCGTGGAGGCCGACGAATGGCAGAACGCGAAGGGGAAGGCGTTGCATCCGCGGCTCCAGGATTCAGGCGCGTCGCGATTGGTTCTGCGCGTGAGGAATCTGGACCAGCTGACCGGCTACCTCAAGCAGGGCGGCGCGAAAGTGGTGACCACCGGCGGCGAGCCGGTGACCATCACCGATGCGTCAGGCGCCAGCCGCGCGATTGTTTTCGACGATGGGACGGGCTTTTTCGTGGAGCTGGTGGAACCCGCCACGCCTCCGGCTCCGGGCCGCGGCAATCCGCGTCAGTTCATCACTGGAGGAGACGTCACGGTGACGGTGGCGGATCTCGACCGGAGCGCCCAATTCCTGCACGACGTGTTCGGGCTGACGGTGAAGCTGGATGCGGCGGCGCATGCGGATGCGAATCGGCTGCGGTTGTTTGGGATGCAGTCGGTTGAAACGCAGGGCGCGAAGTATCGCGAGGCCGACGTCATCTGGCCCGATAAGACTCCGCAACTGCGGTTGATTCAGTTCTCGGGCATCGAGCAGAAGACGCTGACGCCGCTGGCTGCCGATCCGAACGCCAACTTGATCCGGCTGTTTGTGAAGGACATGGACAGCACTCTGGAAAAGGTGAAGGCGTTTCCCGATGCGAAGATCATGAACGTGTCCGGAGGGCCAATCAAGCTGGGGAATGTGCCGTTTCTGGTGGTGCGGCTGCCCGGCGGCAGCACCTACCTGCAAATCGGCGCCATGCCGACGGGCCGGATTGGATAACGCTGATTTGCAGAATACGGGTTTGGATAATCCCGGTTTGGATAACGCGACACGAGTCTCGACGGACCCCGGGTGTGAGCCCTGGGAATAAAACCTGTCTCTCGTCTCCTGTACCTTCTGCCTTTCTTTCAGGAACGCGTTCCTTTGTCGCCACTATCGGTAGACGACGACCGGGCATCCTTTCGCTGATGCCACTCGACTTGAATCTTCCATTCCTCCTTGCGAGAGGTGTTCACCGTGCGTCGAGCGGGGTCCGGAGCGCTCGGGCTTTGGTGGCCGGTACTGTGCAAGACCAACACCCGGCTTCTTGCCCACACGATAGCGCGGGGAGCGGTGCGGGCTTGGGTGGATGATGCGGGAAGTGGCGGAATCGGTGGGAGATATTGTGGAGTGGCGGGGGTGATGGGAGCTGTCGTGCGCGCGGAAATCTGAGAAATCTCCGTCTGTCCCGGATTCCCCGGATTCCCCCGGATT
>JBEBGM010000102.1:0-3593 GCA_040081455.1 Bryobacteraceae bacterium | reverse complement strand
GTCCTCACGTGAAGATTCCAGTTTCGGCAACACGGTCGGCTCAAACAGCGGTACGCGGATGTCGCTGGGTGGCCGAACGTGCAGACGGCCGTGCAATGTTCCTTGGATTGGGTCCGTCATGAGGATCTCCATCTTGCCTTTGCCAAGGTTCTTGATGTGATGATCGAGTGCCCGGAATTCAAGTTGCTCGCGCTCGGACGCACCCAACGCCTTGTCGTATCGCTCGAATCCGAGGAAATCGTTGCGCCACAACTGCTGCGTCCGCTTCTGAACCGGGACCTGGGAAGACGCCTGCTTGAAATACTTGGCGGTCTCCTCGTCACGGGTCTGCATCAGCATCGTTGTACCAGGCGCCGACGATACGTCCTGTTGGAACCCCTTCCCGACCTCAAGCAATTGTGGCAGCGATTGCAGCGAGAACAGAAACGCGGTGTTGGTGCCGCGCGCCGTGTTCAGGATCTGTGCAAAGTTGCTGTAGCCGAAGGGCGCGAATTCATCCATCACAACCGAGAAGAGGGGTTTGTTCCGGCGCTTCCTTTCGGTCTCCGTCTCATACCGCTTGCCGACGACGAGTTGTAAGTTTTGAAGCATCATCTTCCCAAGAGCTTTCACAGGTGCCGCATTCTTGTTGATGTTGAGGCTCACGAACAGGATCAGTTCGTTGTCGATGACGTCATTGATGGACAGCAGATTGTCGTAGGGGCCGGTGATCACGCTCAACTCATCATCAAGGAACGTCATGCACTCGTTCAGCAAGCCCTGGATTTTCTGTAGGCGCTCACGGTCGCCGAAGGACTGGAACAGGCTATGGGCCGACATTTCGAAGTTCAACCGGCGCTGCGTGGAGATCTCCGGATCGCGCTCCATGCAACGTCGCGCGGTGGCGACCTGATCCTCAATCACCGCCTGATCGAACGCCATGACCATCACGTCGTAGAAGTTGAACCGTTTGCCAGTGTAGTGAAGAATGCGCACGATGTCTGCGAGGTAGTTCAGTTGATGCTTCGCGAAAAACTCGTTTTGCAGATTGAACGATCCAAAGACCATCGACACCTGAGCCATGTAGTTGTCGTCGTCGGAGGCAAACGGGTTGTACTGAACCGACAGGTCCGGCCGGGAAGGATTCAGGAGCCGCAGGTCGGCCATGCGGCCGGCGCGATGTATATAAGGTAGGAGCGAGTGGAAGAACTCCAGATCTCCTTTGCCATCGAAGATCACCATCGGGATCTTCTTCCGTTCGCCGGGTGGTCCGACACGGCGCATCAAGTCCTGGGTGATGATGTTGCGAAGAAGCGTCGTTTTCCCGCTGCCGGTCTGTCCCAATACCAATGCCTGCATGACCCGGGTTTCGTCGTTCCACTTCCAGGGTTGGCCATGAATGTCGTATCCAAGAACGACCGCGTTCTCCTCGTTCCACGCCTTCTCGACAAGCTCCCGCTCGCCGCGCGGCGGGACGGTCGGTAGCTGTTTCGGCCAGGCTTGTTCTCTGATCGTCCCCGCGCGAAGGACCTGCTGAACGGCGATGAACGCCGCCGCAACAATTAGCAGGAGCCAAAGAGTCGCTTCGACAATCTGCTCATCCCGGATGAACCAGGCGTACTTGGCGATCATGGCAACGAGAAGGTACGCCACCAGCAGCAGGAGCCAGATCAGGAGCGTAGGGTTTTCTTCTATTAGAGACGGGCGGTACTTGATGTTCGGGTTGTCTTGCATGGAGGACTCCCTATCTCAGATGGAAGTAGCTGAAGATCAGAAGTCCGAGCAACGCAATGCCGCACGCCGCAACGACCCACCGCTTTGGATGTCGCTGTTTCTTTTGGAACGGATTTCGTGGTTCGAGAAACGTGTCCCCGATGAGATTTCGCAGTCCCATGTGGTGACGATCCCGAAGCAGCTTCTCGAATTCCGCGTGGACTTCTTTTACCGTGAGCACTCCAGGCTCATTCGACAGCGGGCCTGGCACGGGCCACCTCCGGCGCGGCTGTGGGGTGAAGAACCAGGAGCGCGTCGACTTCACCTTTCGTGTCAGCCGCAAACTGCAGTCGCAGCACGGCTAAGGTTTCCGGCGAACCAGGTCTGGTTTCTTCCAGCACAACCCAACCCCAGCCCTGACCGCCCGCAAGGACCATCGCAGCTTGGTCGGCGTCCACAACACCGACCACCGTTGCGGCATCGGCCCTAACGCTTCGTGCGAGCTTTTCTCCGAGCTGGCGTTCTCCAGCCGGAATGAGAGACTGCTGAGCGCGAATGCCTTCCAGAAACCAGGCAACCGGGCGAATGGGTACGTACCCGGCGCCTGTGTGATTGACCACCGCGTACCGCAGATAGAGCCGCTGATTCTTGCGATAGAGATCGCGAACCGTCACCTCCACGCGTCCGCTCGTGTCCCGCTCGCCTATCACGGAAACCGGCATCGCTTCCATCAACATCTCTGCTGGCAATCGCGGGGCAACCTCGGTCGTGGGCGGCGCGGGGATCGAAGGCGTCATGGCGTGAGCTACTTGATCGGCGACTTGATCGATTACGAAGTGCATTTGATCGATGTCTAAGGCGGGAACCAGTTCGTAGGTGTAGCGACCGCCGCTGGTCCAGATGAAGAGATTGGTCCTCGCGCCTTCGTCCGTCGGTGTCACAAATACCTTGTTCTCACGGCGCTCGACGGTGAACGCGCTGCGATTCCCGACCGCCACCATCGTGACCGCGTCGGATAGTTCGATGACGGTCAGATGGTCCTTCGCGGTTTCGACACGAAGGACTTTTGTTGGGTCTGGTTTCTGGGTCTCCAGCTTTTGTGCCATCAGGCCCAGCGTCATTGTCGCCGCGGCGACTGAGATTGTCAGGAACGATTTCATATGGTTGGTACCTCCTCGTTTGGTCCGGCAGGACCAGGAACCACAGCTCCGAAGAACTGTGATCCCTGAGCCCAAGCCGGGGTTGGTTATCGAACGGGCTTTGCTGGCGATGCTACCCACGGTATTTGCCGCGATCCGGGAACTTCGAGCTTCCCGTTGCGAATCTCACCCGCGCCCGCACTGTAAGGGAACGGATGAACCCACTGAACGCGACCTCCGTCAAAAACAACCTGTCCATCCCGCGTCACCGCCATCAGGAAGGTTGCCTTGGTATACATCTGACCGTCTCCACCTTCGACTTGCTCGACGAGGAAACAACGTCCCTCGTCGTCGATTTCGACCATGCCTTCGCTCACCTTTGGTACAGCCAGTTGCACTGGACGTCCGCCGGTTCGCTCGACAATCGCTTTCAACATCTCGTTCGGAAACGCGTAGAACGGAAGAGATCCAGACGCCTGGTCGCTCTTCGTGCCGCAAACCACCGTGTGGAGCGCCTGCAGCCATCCCATGCGATTCTCTTGCTTGTGCCCGGCCCAAGTGCGGACAAGCCAGATCAGTGACCGAATCTCTTCCTGCCACTGTTGGTCGTACGCCCCCAAAACCGCCCGAGCCTGACAGAGGGTATGCAGCAGCTTTGACTTTTGCGCTTTGTCGTCTTTACCCAACTCAAACGCAGCTTCAGCTTGCTGAACTGTCCCTAACAGCACCTGCTTCCGCGCGATACCAGCCTGGATCGTGATC
>JBEBGM010000004.1:0-162630 GCA_040081455.1 Bryobacteraceae bacterium | reverse complement strand
TACCGCCGCTCGGGTTCGCCGGAAGGTAAGGGTGAAATGGTGCGGTAAGCGCGCACCGCGGCCGCAGCAATGCGGCTGGCAGGGTAAACCCCATGCGGAGCAAGACCAAATAGGGGACGAGGAGCGGCCCGCTCCGTTACAAGTTCCGGGTAGGTTGCTAGAGCCGCGGAGTAATTCGCGGCCCAGAGGAATGGCTACCGCCCGCCGGCAACGGCGGGTACAGAAACCGGCTTATAGTCCGGCAGGCTCATGCAAGAACCCTCACTTGCTGGTGGTTCCACGATGTTGGGTTGAACGCACCCGGTTGCGTTGAACGGAGGAAACTCGCGAAATGGATCCAACTGGCGAGCCCATGAAACCAGCGAACGACGCAAACGGCGCTCCCACCAACGGTCTGCACGGGCGAACGCTCATCCTGATTCTCGCCACTGCGGCAGTCGTTTATCTCTGTTGGCTTATTGCGCGCCCCTTCATCGGAGTGGCCACATGGGCGCTCGCGCTTGCCATTGTGATGCTCCCAGTGCACGAACGGCTCGAGCGGCGGATGAGGCCGGGAGTTGCGGCTCTGGTCACCGTATTTGGTGTCGCACTTCTCCTGATAGCGCCGGCCGTCTGGCTCGGCCGCCTGTTCGCCCAGGAAGCTACGGGCATGGTCAAACTGTTGGATGCCGCGTTTTCTTCCGGCGACGCCCGTTCAGGGCTCGACGGCTATCCGAAACTAAAGGGCATTGTGGAATGGCTCCAACAGCGCTTTGACCTCGAACAGGAGATGCGCCGTTTGGGCGGTTTGCTCGCCGGGCAAGTGTCCGGCATCGTGCAAGGATCCGTATGGATCCTGACGGAAATCGTGCTCACGTTGGTCACCATGTTCTTCTTTCTGCGGGATCGTGCGGTGATTCTGAATTACCTTCGCCGATTGTCACCGCTATCGGATCAACAAACTTCCGCTGTTATTGACCGCGCCGCGAAAACCATCGGAGCATCGCTCACCAGCAACCTGCTCGTGAAAGTAGTGCAGGGGTTCCTTGGCGGATTGATGTTCTGGTTTCTCGGCCTGCCGGCTCCCGTTCTTTCCGGTGCGGCCATGGGATTATTGGCACTGTTGCCGATACTTGGAACCGGCCTGATCTGGGGACCGGCCGCAGTGATTCTGGCTGTGACGGGGAGTTGGGTGAAGGCGATTGTGCTGGCCGTGTGGGGCGGTGTTGTTGTCTCCATGGTCGATAACATTCTCTACCCGATCCTCGTAGCTGGTGAATTGCGCGTCTATCCGCTTGCCGTGTTCTTCGCGGTGTTCGGCGGACTCATCGCCTTCGGCTTTACAGGCATCGTGCTCGGCCCGCTGATTCTCGCCATCACCGCCATGCTCATCGATATCTGGAGCGCAAGAACCGATCCTGTGTGACGGCATATGCGCAAAATGCCTCGTTCGGCCGCGGGACAACAGTGCGAGTCAGCGCGACACGGAACCGTGTAACAAAGTACCAAATTGTAGATATCCCTGTTGAATTATTGGGCCATTTCCTTGGTATCTGAGTTGCAATCCATTCATAAATGCTCCTAAATCAGTCTGGATGCGTCCCGAAGTCCATCGTTGTAATGCTTTTGGCGGCGACAGTCTTGACAGCCCAGGGTTACCGAATTGATGCGTTTGCCGGTGGCGGGCTGCCGGATGGCAGAGCGGTGGACAAAGCGGATCTTGGCACAATCACCGGACACGCGGTTGATCGCGCCGGGAACCTGTACCTTGCGCTATCAAATTCGCACATCGTCGTGCGTGTGGGAACCGATGGCATCGTGACCCGCGTTGCCGGAAACGGCCTCGCCGGTTCAAGCGGTGACGGCGGCCCAGCTACGGAAGCACGGCTCTACTACATCCAAGGGCTGACGGTTGGGCCGAAAGGGGAGCTTTACATCGCCGATTGGGCCAGCGGTAATGTCCGCATGGTTTCGAACGGAATCATCACCACGGTAGCCGGAGGAGGCACCGCGGATTATGCGTCTGGGCCGATGCCTGCACCCGGTGCCGCATTGTATCCGTCAGCCCTGGCGATCGATAGCGCCGGGGATTTGCTGGTGCTCGACAATACAAGGATCGCTAGAGTGTCGAACGGAGTGATTCGCCTTGCTAGCACCATTCAGTCCGGTGTGCCGGAGCCGTATTTGGCAACCAGCCTGCAGAATCAATGGAATTACGGCGTTCTGGCAGTGGATTCGCTGGGCAAAATGTATGTCCCCACCTCTGCGGTCATTCCTGCGACCAACATCGGAGATCTGAAGCCGCCAGTAGATTTCATCGCGGCTATCGGCGGCACGGCAATCCAGGCAACCGCCTCCGGCGTTGCCGTGGATTCCCGCAATAATCTCTACTACAGCTCCGGTGACGCCGTATGGCGCGCGGGCTCCGGCACGCCATTCGTTGGAACCGGAACCAAAGGCTATTCGGGTGATGGCAGGTCCGCGACGCTGGCGCAATTAAACACTCCCACGCAAATTGCATTCGATGCGAATGACAATCTCTACATCATCGATACCGGAAACCGTTGTGTGCGCAAGGTATCGAACGGCATCATCACTACTGTGGCGGGGGCGATCACGAATGCGTCCATCGGAGATGGCGGCCCGGCGAGTGGAGGGCAACTCTTTGCCAGTGCCGCCGCGGTCGGCCCGGATGGCGCCGTTTACGTCGCCGACGGCTGGGACAACCGTGTCCGCAAAGTTGTCAACGGTGTCATCACCACTGTGGCAGGCAATGGGACGTTGGGCTTTAGCGGTGATGGAGGGCCCGCAATTTCTGCCCAATTGAATCAGCCCATCGCCGTTGCTGTTGATGCCGCCGGTGACCTATACATCGCCGACTATGGAAATAACCGCATCCGCAAAGTCTCGAATGGACAAATAGAAACCCTCATTCACACGGACTCCGCGCCAACCGAAATCGCCATCGGCCCGGGTGGTCCGTTGTATTTCCATTCGTTCAATGGCGATCTCTGGGCGTTGTCGGGAGGTACTCTCACTACGGTTCCCGTCTCGTCTCGATTCCTGGGCGTGGACGTCTTGGGTAACATCTACATGCTGAATCGCGCGAATCCTCCATCGGCGTCGGCGATTGTCCGCTATTCCAACGGAACGCAATCGACGATTGCGGTCACCGGAGCCGGTATCTCGTCCATGGCTGTCGATCCTTCCGGCAATGTGTATTACGCGGAATCGGGAGTCATTTACAAAAGTGCGAACGGTGTTGGTGTGCGTATCGCTGGTGGTGGAGCAGGGGAAGGGGAAGGAATAAACGCGTTGTCGGTGAAGTTTGAGAACGCCGAGGTGCTTGCTGGTGGTGCCGATGGCCGTGTCTACATCACCGATGGTTATCCGGGCCGCGTACGCGTGCTGACGCCGCTATCTCCGGATGGCTGCGCCTTCCACTTGGAAAAAAATGGGCAGGCGTTCAGCGCATCGGGTGGAAGCGGAACTATCTCCATCGGGGCTGGAGCTGGCTGTACCTGGAGTGTTTTCAACGTACCGAGTTGGATGACGATGACAGGCACCATTGTGGGCTCGGGCAACGGCGTAGTGACCTATCAAGTCGGCAACAACGGTGGCTTGGCGCGTTCGGCGACGCTGACCATCGGGACCCTTTCTTTTGCCGTCGAGCAGCAGGCCGCATCCGTCAACGGTCTGATCGCTGCGGGAGCGTTAGCGCATGTCACGTCGCAGGGGACTTGGAACTTTACTTTGGATGCCGTCAACCTGGGTCCAACCGATTCCACCGTGCGGTTCAATTTCAGCGACAACTCCGGCGATTCACTCCCGCTACCGTTGACCTTCCCTCAGGTGACGTCAGCGCCGGGAGCGACCCAGGCGGCCACACTGGATCGAACGCTAAGTCCGAATGCACAAGTCATTCTTCAGAGCACGGGCCCGGATAGCGCTGCCGCGTTGATTGGCGCCGGACGTTTGTCGGCCACAGGAACGACGGGCGGATTCGGCATCTTCAGCAACCCGACGTATGGCTGGAACGCCGTGGTGCCGCTCGAAACCAGGAACGCAGCGAAGTATTCTCTGGCGTTCGACAATACGGGCTCACTCGCCACAGGCGTTGCCATTTCGAATCCCACAAACTCACCGGCGAACGTGCCCGTAATCCTTCGCGACGACACCGGCGCGCAGATTGCCTTGGGCAGCATTCCACTCGCCGCGCAGGGGCACTCATCCTTTATGCTGAATGATCCGCAACTCGGATTCGCCGCCGCAAACGGAAAGCGCGGGACGCTGGAGTTTCAAACGCCCGGTCTCGGCACCCAGAACCCCGGTCAGATCAGTGTGCTTGGACTGCGGGCAAACGGGCCCGCGTTGACCACTCTGCCCGTACTGGCTTCTTCGGATGCGCCCGGCGGAACCATCGCCCACGTGACATACAACGGCGGTTTTACCAGCACGTTCTACGTGGTGAATACCGGTGCAACCACATCCAGCTTTACGATGCGTTTCTATGACGAAGGAGGGAACACGCTGACCGTGCCGCTTCTTCTGCCGCAGAGCAATATTCCCGTGACAACCTCGGCATTGACGCGAACGCTGACTCCCGGAGCGATGCTGGTCGTCGAAACCGTCGCCGATGATGCGGAGAAAGCCGTGGTGGGGTCCGCGCAGTTGACCACCGAGGGCGGCATCAGCGGCTTTGAAATCTTCCGGTGGACCACGTTCGGGCAGGAAGCCTCCGTGCCCTTGGAAACGCGCACGCCCGGGAGTTTCGAACTGGTGTTTGATAACACCGGTGCGCTGACAACGGGCGTAGCTTTATCCAATGCATCCACGCTGGCAACGAACGTGGCGGTCAACATCTTCGATGACATGGGAAACCTCATGCAGAAAGCGACCATCCCCTTGTCCGGCAGAGGGCACACGTCATTCATGCTGCCGTTGACGTATCCAGCCACCGCCAACAAGCGCGGAATGGTGGAGTTCGTCGTTCCAGCAGGCGGCCAGATCAACGCCATCGGGCTGCGGGCCAAGGCGGACGGAACGCTAACGACGATTCCAGTTTTGGTTCGCTGACTGCTTCCACGCGCGGAAGGCCGCCGACTAGCGTTGCGCCGGGTTGGTTTGCGGAGCGATCCGTTGATTCCTCGCGACGTCGAAGCCCGAGCAGTGACCGCTTGCGAGGCTTGCCCTCGCTTCGGCTTCCGGCATCTCGTAGTCAGCCGGTGTGCCGAAAATCGTGAGTGCAGGTGTGATCGTGCGGCTTGCACCTGGAGCCAAATACGTATCTTCCAGATCCGGCACATAACGCCGCACTCCGTAGTACCCAGCCCAGAATGCGTCATCGCTCATGCCGGAGAGTAGAAGACAGGGCGCCACGGAGGTTCGCCGCGCTTCGGCCAGCGAATCGTAGAAGTGCTTCACCCGAAGCGTGCGCTGTATTGTCCAATCCCGCTCGCTGACTGCGGTGCGCAGATTCGCGCCTGCGAAAACACTGAGCGCCAGTACTGCGAGGGCTTTCGCCAGTTTCCCGCTCGACGGCGCGAAGGCAGAGCTGACAGCCGCTCCGCACAGAATCGCAATGCCGATGGAGGGCACAAACAAATAGTATCCCTGCACCTGATTTGGAATCAGAAGTACCGGACTGATGGCTGCCACAAACCACAATAGCCCGAATAACGCTACTCGAACGCTTGTCCGGGACTTGCACTTGACGGCGCTCAGAACAGCCAGTGCCGTCAGCAGCGCTACCCACGAATAGGCACCAAGAAACAGTTCCGAACCAAATCGCCGGGCCAGTTCTTCCGGACCCAATGCCGTACTCCAATAACGCCAAAGAACGTGCAACGAATCCATGCTCAGTCGAATCGTATACGGTCCAGTTGTCGACGGTACGAACAGAACGTGGATCACCGAGTAAGCCCCTGCAAAAGAGAATTGCATCGCTACCTGTTTCCAGGCCCAACGATCCGAAAGCGCCATCCAGGCGAGCACCAACGCAGGGTACACCACATTCCATTCCTGCGCACCGAAACCCAAGACAAACGCGGTCCACTCCAACGCCAGAAACTTCCTTCGACCCGTCTCTTCGTAGAGAAGGCGGCAAAGGAATGCGGACAACAGAAAGAACGCGAAAATTGTTTGATTCAACGCGGACGCCCACACCATCGGTGCAACCAGCGATGCGCTGGCCGACCACAACAGAGCAACGACGGCTCCTTGACCTGGCGAAGAAAGCAGCCGCATACCGATCGCTGTGACCAGCACTGCGTTCACCAGTTGCGCTGCAAAAGCAAAAGCATGGAAGACAAATGCGTTTCTTCCAAACAATTGCATCAGTAATAAGAAGGGGAGCCTGTCACCCAGCGGCCGGACCGTACCCTGCGCCTGCGCGCTAAATAGTCTGTAAAACAAACTGGCATCAGCGGGCATCCAGCGGGACATGTACAGCCAAGCGAAATCGTCCTGTTGAAACCATGCGCCAAGCCCCGGCGCGTAGAGTATCGTGAGCAAAACAACGGGTGCCGCGAAATAGAGGAAGTGTAAAAGACGGGAGTGTGCGTTTACCACCCTAGCTGTCTGCACCGCCTGCGTCACGTTACAAGTGTAGTGCAGGGCCTTCGCAACGGACGCGGCTTTTTACGCAGAGGGCAGGGCGACTTCCAAACACGCGCCACCTTCGGGCCGATTACTCGCGGTGATTGTCCCGCCGTGCTGCGTGATAATGCCTTCCGATACGGTCAATCCAAGCCCGGTCCCACGCGCATCAAGCCGGGTTGTTACGAAGGCGTCGAAAATGTCCGGCAAAACATGCGCGGGAATGCCGGGGCCGTTGTCGCTCACTGTGACCACAATCAGTGCCTTTCCGTTTCGGGTTTCGCGGCGAGAAGTCACCTCAATCCGGCCGTGGTTTGCTTCAATCGCGTTCAGAGCATTTCTCAGCAGGTTGACGAAAACCTGCAACAAACGGTCGGAATTGCCAACAACCTGGTGCTCGGCGACGGCCAGATTCGAGAACTCCGCGCTGGCAGACTTCTCGTCAATGCCAACCAGTCCCCAGGCCTCGTCAATCAGCGGGCGAACGGGCGTCGCTTCCATTCGCTGCTTGCGAACTTTCGAAAAATCCACCAAGCTCTCACTAATGCGGCGCAATCTTTGCGCCACACGCTGCATGCGCGCCAAGCGTTCCAGAGTATGTGTATCTCGGGTTGTCTCGATCAGTTTCTCGATAGAACCGTTCAGTACGGCAAGGGGAGTATTCAACTCATGAGCCACGGAGGCCGAAAGCAAACCGAGGCTCACCAGCCGGTCCTGTTCCTCCAACCTCTTGAGTGCCGCGGCCAACTCGTCCTCACGGCGACGCAAGGTACTGACTGTGTCATTGCGTGACCGCATGATCTGTCCAATTTCATCCCCCAGGATCTCCTCTCCCGGAATCAGTTCACGAGCACGATCGCCGGTTTGCGTAGCGCTATCCGCAGCCAACATCCTTCCAATTGGGAGATATACGTACAACGGCATAATGATGGCCTCCAGTGCCACCACCGCCAGAATGTAGATGCCACCTAGGATGAGGAAGAGTGTAACGCGGGCCTGAAACACTGTACGTTCATAGGACTGCTGTGTCAGTTGTGGATCGGGTGTCGTCTGTGTCCCGGACACGGTCTCATGGATGCGCGTTTGGTACGCCAAATCTTCAAAAAGAGGGATGAGCGCGAAATACGTCGCAAAGGTCAGCACAAGGAAAAACAAATTGTGCAGGACCATCAGTTTCGGCCTAATTTTTAGGTTTCCGAAGAATGTACCGACTACCGAATTTTTCCTGCTAGACAAGAATTTTTGCTCCAGTTGCGCAACGGGTCCGCTTATGATAGAAATTGTAATGGCCCAAAGCACAGTTTGGAACTAGCCGCTCGGCGTGTTTTCGCGAGCGCAAACGCAAGGCCTGGAGACCGACACTCGAAATGGCTGTGATCTTTCCGAAGTCGTCCGACATAATTCTAAAGGTTCTGGGCGCCGTGATCGGGTTAGGCGCCGTAGCTACCGTCGCTGCTTATACCTACTACACTTGGCCAACCGTGATCGATACAGGATACCAACCTGTACAACCGATCCCATATAGCCACAAGCTCCACGCCGGGGAAATGGGCATTGATTGCTACTACTGCCACACCACGGTGTACAAGGCGAACTTCGCCGCGGTTCCTTCGCAAGCCGCGTGCATGAAGTGCCACGAGCAAGTGAAGAAGGATAGTCCGCGGTTGGAGCCCCTGCGGGCGGCGGCCTATTCTGGCAGCCCCATCCCGTGGGTGCAAGTACACCGATTACCCGACTACGTCTATTTTAGCCACCAAGCGCACTTGAGCGCTGGCGTAAGTTGTGTCAGTTGCCATGGTCGAGTGGACCAAATGATTGAGGTCCGCCAGGAAAAGCCGTTGAATATGGCCTGGTGTTTGGAGTGCCACCGCAATCCGGCGCCCAATCTCCGGCCAGCCGAGTTCGTCACCAAGCTTGATTGGACTCCGGATCGTGATCCTGTCGAAATCGGCAAAGAGATCATCGCTCAGAAACACATTGAACCTCCCACCAATTGTTCGGGGTGCCACCGATGAGTTTAGTTACGATTCAGACTGCTAACCCCACCGGGAAGAAGTACTGGCGCAGTCTTAACGATGCGGCGAATACGCCTGAGTTCCGCGAGTTTGTTCATCGCGAGTTTCCAGCGCACGCAACGGAAATGCTGGACGGCAATTCCCGTCGTACAGTACTGAAATTGATGGCCGCCTCGCTCGGCTTGGCCGGTCTCACGGCCTGCCGCCGTCCGGTGGAGCATATCCTCCCCGCGCAGTCCGGCGTTGAAGCCGACATGTACGCCCCCGGCGAATCGTTCTTTTACACGACGGTTCACTCGATGGGCGGTCACGTCACCGGTTTGACGGTGGAAACGCACGACGGCCGTCCGACCAAGATCGAAGGCAATCCGGATCACCCGCACAGCTTGGGCAGCGCAACGGCGCTGGAGCAAGCCACGGTCCTGCAGATGTACGATCCCGACCGTTCGCAGCATGTGCTGAACGGCGGCAAGGAAGCCAAGTTTGCTGATTTCGAAGCCGCGCTGAAGGGCATCTCCCTTGGCGACGGTTCCGGTCTCCGCTTCCTTAGCGAGACGGTGACTTCGCCCACCCTGAGCGACCTTCGTTCGCAGGCTCTCAAAAAGTTCCCCAAAGCCAAGTGGGTCGAATACGATCCCGCTGGCCGCGATCTGGAACTCGCCGGCACCTCGCTCGCCTTCGGGCAGCAGTTGTACGTGCACCCGCACTTCGATCAGGCCAGTGTGATTCTGGCTCTCGATAACGATTTCCTTGGCCTCGACTCTCCGTCGCCCTTCATGACGAAGCTCTACAGCAAGGGCCGCCGCGTCGAGAGTGAAGAAGATCTGGACAAGATGAACCGCTTGTACGCGGTCGAAAGCCAGTTCTCGATCACCGGTGCCAACGCGGATCACCGCTTGCGCATGACGGGCGCGGAAGTGAAGCAGTTCGCGATTGACCTCGCCGCCGCTCTGGGCGCCATGCCCGCGCTGAACGTGGTCAACAACGCGGCGAATGACAAGCGCGCGAAGTTCCTGGCCGTGCTGGTGAAGGATCTGAAGACGGCTGGCGCGAGAGCGCTGGTTTCCGCGGGTCCGCGGCAATCGGCGGGCGTGCAGGCGCTGGTTGCATTGATCAATCAGTCGCTTGGTTCCACCTGCGTTAGTTACTCCAAGCCAGTCATCGACAAGAGCAACATCGGCGTCGATGCGCTGAAGGCTCTGGCGGGTGAAATGAGCGCCGGTCAGGTTGCGACGCTCGTGATTCTCGGCGGCAACCCAGTTTATAGCTCTCCGGCCGATCTCCAGTTCGGCGTCGCTCTTTCGAAGGTGCAGAATTCCATCCACCTGGGTATCGAAGCCGACGAAACCGCGGCCGCATCCAAGTGGCACATTCCAGAGGCGCACTACCTCGAAGCATGGGGCGATCAGGCCACTTCTGACGGCTCCCCGTCCATACAACAGCCGATGATTCAGCCGCTGTTTGGTGGCAAGACGGCGCAGGAGGTTGTCTCGCTGGTGCTGGGCTCCCCGGCCAGCGCGCATGACATCACACGCAATTACTACAACGCGCTGTTCTCTGGAAATAAAGAACAATCCTGGCGCAAGGCCCTGAATGACGGGGTTGTGGCCGGCGTGAAGACGGCCGAATCCGTCAAGGCCTCCGCTGATGCGAAGAAGATCGCTGCGGCCCTTCAGGCGGAACCGAAGCCGGCAGCCGGTATTGAAGTTGGTTTCTATCCCAGTTCCTCGGTGTGGGACGGCCGCTATGCCAATAACGGTTGGCTGCAGGAAACGCCTGACCCGATGACCAAGCTCACCTGGGGCAATGCGGCGATGATCAGCCCGGCAACGGCGAGGAAAAATCGCCTCAACGATGGCGACGTTATCTCCATCTCCAAGGGCGGCGTCAAAATGCAAGCGGCGGTGATGATCCAACCGGGTCATGCCGACGAAGCCATCTCCATCGCACTCGGCTACGGCCGCCAGAAGGTTGGCCGCATCGGTAAGGACATCGGGTTCAACGCGAACCTGATCCGCACCTCGGACGGCTTCTGGTTCTCCTCTGGCTTCGCGATTGCCGATACCGGCGAGCGCCACCTGCATGCGACCACGCAGGAACATGGCGCGATGAACGAAATCATCGCGAGCGCCGAACGCCAGAACGATCGCCCGATTGTCCGCGAAGCGACGGTCGAAGAGTACAAGAAAGAACCGAAGATCATCGAAGAGATGTCCGAGGTTCCCGAGTTGGAAAGCATTTATCCGCAGGTTTCCTACGACAAGGGCTATCAGTGGGGCATGGCGATTGATCTTACCGCCTGCACGGGATGCAACGCCTGCATCGTGGCGTGTTCCGCGGAGAATAACATCCCGGTGGTGGGTAAGGACCAAGTCTTGCGCGGCCGCGAAATGCACTGGCTGCGTATGGATCGCTACTATACTGGCGATGAGAACGATCCTCAGGTTGTCGAGCAACCGCTGCCTTGCATGCAGTGCGAAAACGCCCCTTGCGAGAACGTCTGCCCAGTGCAGGCGACGGCGCACAGCCCCGAAGGTTTAAACGACATGGCGTATAACCGCTGCGTCGGCACCCGCTACTGCGCCAACAACTGTCCGTTCAAAGTTCGCCACTTTAACTTCCTGAACTTCCATAAATCGGGCAAGGAATCCACAACGATTCCGGGCGTTGCCACCCGGTTGTCGGAAGAGGAGCTGGTTGGCCTCGTGTACAACCCGGATGTCACGGTGCGTATGCGAGGCGTTATGGAAAAGTGCACTTATTGCGTGCAGCGCATCGAACAGGCGCGCATTCACGCCAAGGTGGATGGCCGGCGCGAAATTAAGGAAGGCGAGGTCAAAACCGCCTGCCAGCAGACCTGTCCGGCGGATGCCATCTCGTTCGGCAATATCAATGATCCGAACAGCAAGGTCTCGAAAATGAAGAAGCAGGAACGCAACTATGCGATGCTGGCTGAACTCGATATCCGGCCGCGTACAACGTATCTCGCGAAGTTGCGCAATCCCAATCCGGAGTTGACTGCATGAGTCTAATCGTCGAGCAAAATCCGGCTTTGTTGGAGGTCAATCCGCCGCTAGTGAATAGCCCGGATTACCACGATCTAACGAACCAGATTACCGAGATCACGGAAGGTGAGCTCAGTAAAACGCCGAAGAAATACTGGATCACGCTGGGAATCACGGCGAGCATCACCGGAATCCTGGGCCTCATGCTGGTTATTCTGGTCTGGAACGGCATCGGTATGTGGGGCAACAACCGGCCGGTCGGTTGGGCCTGGGACATCACGAACTTCGTGTTCTGGATCGGTATCGGCCACGCCGGTACGCTGATCTCGGCCATCTTGTTCCTGTTCCGCCAAAAGTGGAGAACCTCCATCAACCGCTCCGCCGAAGCGATGACGCTGTTCGCCGTTATGTGCGCGGGTATTTACCCGCTGTTCCATACGGGCCGTCCGTGGCGCGCCGCTTACTGGCTCTTCCCGATTCCGAACACCGACCTGAATCTGTGGCAGAACTTCCGCAGTCCGCTGATCTGGGACGTCTTCGCGGTTTCCACGTACTTCACGGTTTCCGCGCTGTTCTGGTTTACTGGCCTCGTTCCTGATCTGGCCACTCTGCGTGATCGCGCAACGGGCAAGATCAAACAATTGGTCTTTGGCGCACTGAGCCTCGGTTGGCGTGGTTCGGCCCGGCACTGGGCGAACTACGAAAAGGCTTACTTGATTCTGGCGGCCATCTCGACGCCGCTGGTGCTTTCGGTGCACTCCATCGTTAGCTTTGACTTCGCAACGTCAGTGATCCCTGGCTGGCACACCACGATCTTCCCGCCTTACTTCGTCGCCGGCGCTATCTTCTCCGGATTCGCCATGGTGATGACGCTGCTCGTGATCGCGCGCTGGACGCTGAACCTGGACAACCTGATCACGATCAAGCACCTCGAAAACATGAACAAAATCATCCTGACGACGGGATCGGTTGTGGGTTACGCTTACGCAACCGAATTCTTCATCGCCTGGTATAGCGGCAACACTTACGAACGGTTCACCTTTATCAACCGCGCCTTCGGTCCTTACTGGTGGGCGTATTGGACGATGGTCACTTGTAACGTGATTTCGCCGCAATTCTTCTGGTTTAAGAAGCTGCGCCGCAGCATTCCCGTCATGTTCATCCTCAGCATCACCACGAACATCGGTATGTGGTTTGAGCGGTTTGTGATTATCGCGACCAGCTTGCACCGCGACTTCCTACCGGGATCGTGGGGCTACTTTAAGCCGACCTGGATCGACATGGCGACGTTCTTTGGCACTTTCGGCTTGTTCCTGACACTATTCCTGTTGTTTGCCCGCTTCCTGCCGATGATCGCGATTTCGGAAGTGAAGGGCGTGTTGGCTACCGAAAAGCAGACCTTCAAGAGCGTTGCGACGGAGGTGGTTACCAAATGAACGCCGGTGAGCTAAAAGAAAAGCTCGGTCTGGGCGAAGACAAACCCTGGGCGGTGGTCGGGAAGTTTTCCGATCCGCACGAACTGGTGGACGCGGGCCGCAAGATCAAGGAAATGGGCTATACCAAGCTGGACGCTATGTCGCCTTTTCCGGTACACGGCATCGATGATGCGATCGGCGTGCCGCCTTCGAAGTTGGGTTGGCGCGTGGTGTGGTGCTCGGCCGCAGGCGCTGCAACCGCGCTATTGCTGATTTGGTGGGTGGGTGCGGTGAACTATCCAATCAACATCGGTGGTAAGCCACTGTTCGATTTCACCTACTCAATTCCCGTCACCTTCGAATTAACGGTTCTGTTCTCGGCCTTCGGAACATTCCTCGGAATGTTCGGCATGAATGGACTACCGAAGTTGTATCACCCGGCTTTCCGCTACAAACACACACATCGCGCCAGTGATGACAGCTTTCTGTTGGTGATTGAGGCGGACGATCCGCGGTTTGATGCGGAGATGAGCGTGCAGCACATGAAGAGTGTAGGTGCCGCTGATGTGGAGGTGGTCGTAGGATGAGACCCTTCGATTCAGCGGTTCAACCGGTAAACGTCCGGAATTCGCGGCGCGCGGGCTTTGCGATTGCCGCCAGCCTGTTTGTCCTGGTGCTGAGCGGTTGCGCGAATATCCAGCGCGATCCCCCGGTGCAAGTGTGGGACGACATGAAGCACCAGCCGAAGTTCAAGGCGCAATCGGAAACGGAGACCACCCTCTTCGCCAACGGGCGCGTTACGCAGCAACCGGTCGCAGATACCGTCGTTCGCGGCAAGATGCACGAAGACACTCCGTTCTTCACCGGCGTTGAAAACGGCATGTACGTCGGCAAGATCCCGGTCGCAGTAACGGCGGAGTTGCTGAAGCTGGGACAGACTAAATTTAACATCCATTGCGCGCCTTGCCACGACCAAACTGGCATGGGGAAGGGCATTGTCCCCACCCGCGTTCCGGCCTGGCAGCCTGCGAATCTCACTGAAGACCGATTGGTGGAATATGCTGACGGCGAAATCTTCGACGTGATATCAAATGGGCGCCGAACGATGACGGCTTACCGCTACTTCATCACGGTGGAGGACCGCTGGGCGATCATCGCTTACGTGCGGGCACTGCAGCGGGCGGCGCATTCCAAGGTTGACGACGTGCCGGCGGAAATGAGGGCGTCTCTCCAGTAGGAGACGAATTTACATGAGCGAACATCATCACGGTCACCATCATCAGCCCGACAACTACCAGATGGAGATGGACCGCTGGAATAAAGGGCGCAACGTTCTGGCATTTATCACCCTGGCGAGCATCCTTGCCTGCATCGGCGGCTACTTCAGCGATCCGGCGCGCTTCTTCCGTTCTTACCTGGTCGCGTTCTCAATGACATCGCTCGTCGGCATTGGCGCCTTTTTCTTCGTCATGGTGCAATTCCTGACAGGCTCTGTATGGAGCGTTTCCATGCGCCGCATCATGGAAAATATCATGTCGACGCTGCCGTTCGGGCTGCTGCTCTTTGTCCCGCTCGCCTTTGGCCTGCGTTACGTCTATCCCTGGACGGATCCTGCCGTTGTCGCTGCAAGTCCCGCGCTCAGAGCTAAGTCGGGTTACCTGACCGAAGACTTCTTCTTGATCCGCACAGTGGGCTACTTCATTCTTTGGTCCATCTGGATTTACGCGATCTACCGGCAATCCACCAAGCAGGACACCGAGAAATCGATCAAACAGATGCACATCGCCTCCGCATGGAGCGCACCGGGATTATTCCTGGCCGTCGTTGTCGGATCGATCGCGTCCTTCGATTGGCTGATGTCGCTCGAACCTGCGTGGTATTCCACCATCTTCGGCTTGATCTCGCTTTCGGGCGGATCGCTGACATTCTTCTCGATCGTGACACTGATCTGCCTGGCGTTCCGGCGTTCTGGAATTCTCGCGAACTCGATCACGAAAGAGCATTACCACGATCTTGGCAAGTGGCTTTTCGCCCTGACGGCGTTCTATACCTACACGGCATTTTCGCAGTACATGCTGATCTGGTACGCCAATCTGCCGGAAGAAACCATTTGGTATCGCCACCGTATGGTGGGCACCTGGTTGCCGATCAGCCTCGCGATGCCTTTCCTGCGCTTCCTGATCCCGTTCTTTATTCTGTTGTGCCGGGGAGCGAAACGCAGTCTGTCTATGATCGCCTTCATCGCGGTGTGGAGCATCGTTGTCGAATACATCGACCTCTACTGGATCGTGATGCCGACATATTACAAGAACGGTCCGGAATTCCACTGGCTGGATCTGGCAACGCTCGGTGTGACCGCGGGTGTCAGCGCCACGGTGTTCTGGATCCGATTCCGTCGCCACAAGATGGTGCCGGTGGGCGACCTGCGGTTCGAACAGAGCCTGCATTTTGAAAACGCGTGAGGAGCCGAGCATGAGCCACGAACAACATTCGCATGCCGACGAGTTGTACGACCACCAGATCGAACACCACGATCCATCGGAAGGCTACGACCGGTCGGAACCGGCGGTCGGTTCGATTTTCGCATTCACCGCCGGCAGTTTAATCCTGTTGGCGCTCGTGATCGTCGCGTTGCAGGGATACTTTGAGCAAGTCTATCAGGACGCGGTTCACGACAAGATCCTGACCGCGCCGAGTTCGCAATTGCAGTCGTTGCGCGATCGCGATTCGTGGAATCTGAGCCACTATATGTACGGTGACCACTCTCAGAAGAGTGGCCGCGTCCGGATTCCGATTGACAAAGCGATGGACGAATTGGTCCAGGAGTCCTCGTCTGGCAAATTGTTCTACCCGGCGAAGGCCTCACCCGTGAAAAAGGAAGAGCCCGATCCGAACGCGCCGAAGTTCTAAACAGATTTTGCCAGTCACCTCACCATGCGCTTAAGAGCAAGCACAATTCGAACCGAGGCCGCCGTCGCGGTGGCAGCGGTATTGCTGTGTGCTCCGTCCATGTTCGCGCAGAAATGGCGTGATCTTGCGGAACCGGGTGCACTTCCGGCAAACCAGCGTCCGGCGCAGTTGGTCGGCGTGGATGTTGCCGAGCGTCTTAATCAGCAGGTGGACCTTGATCTGGAGTTTATCGCCGAAAATGGATATCCGGTAAAGCTGCGCGATTACTTCAGCAAGGGCAAGCCCGTGATCCTTGACTTGGTCTATTACAACTGCCCGATGTTGTGTACGTTAATCTTGAACGGCCAGGTGGAAGCGATGCGTGATGTCCCGTGGACGCCAGGCAACGAATACGAGGTCGTCACCATCAGCATCAACCCCGAAGAAGGCTACGACGTCGCAAAGAAAAAGAAGCAGATCTACCTTGCAAGCTACGACCGGCCGGCTTCCGGTTGGCACTTCCTGGTCGACAAAGGCGGCAATGCTAAGCGTCTCGCGGACATGGTCGGGTATCACTATAAGTACGATCCCCAGGTTGGCCAATACGCGCATCCTTCCGTCATCATGGTATTGACTCCGGAGGGTCAAGTCGCGCGTTATCTGTACGGGGTCCGCTATAAAGCGAGTGATCTCCGCTTCGCCCTTGCCGAAGCGTCCGAGGGCCGCTCCACTATGGCGCTCGAAAAGTTCCTATTGCTGTGTTACCACTACGATCCGAAGTCCCACGCCTATGTGTTGTTCGCGCAAAACTTCATGCGGGCGGGCGGGATTTTGACGGTGACATTGATTGGTTTGTTTTTGTTCTCCATGTTCCGCAAGGAACGGGCACGCGCGGCGGCGCGACTGAGGGAGCCATTAAAGGCTCCATTCAAGGAAGGTTTGGCTTAAATGGAGTGGGTTCGTTCATTAATGCTGCCCCAGCAGGGGTCGGACTTCGCGAAGGAAGTCGATTATGTCTACATGGGCATCTTCTGGCTTTCGGTTGTGATGTTCATCGGAATTGTCGTGGCCATGCTCTACTTTTCGTGGCGGTACCGGTATGTGCCTGGTCGGGTGACGCCGCACCAGACGCATAACACGACCCTCGAGATCGTGTGGAGCGTCCTGCCATTGCTGCTCTGCGTTGGTCTGTTTTTCTGGGGCATGAAGGCCTACATGAAGTTCATCGTCTCGCCAGGCGACGCAATGGAAGTGCAGGTCACAGGGCAGAAATGGCAGTGGCAGTTTGAATACCCCGATGGCACCCGCAGCTTGAATGAGTTGCACCTGCCCGTCAATAAGCCTGTCCGTCTGGTGATGACCAGCGTGGACGTGATCCACGACTTCTACATCCCCGATATGCGCATTAAGCACGACGTCGTGCCGGGACGCTACACGCAGATCTGGTTCACGCCCACTATGTTGGGCGATCACGTCGGCACCTGCGCGGAGTACTGCGGCAAGGGCCACTCCGATATGCGCGCCAAGGTATCGGTAGAGACCGACGCGGATTACGCCAAATGGATGGCCACCGGCGGCACCGAATGGGAAGAATACAAAACCCATATGCAGGACTGGGGCAAGATTCAATGGGATCGCAAAGGCTGCGCGACCTGCCACACGGTGGACGGATCTTCAAGCAAAGGCCCCACGTGGAAGGGGATGTTCGGGTCGCAGGTCAAGGTCAAGCAAAGCGACGGCAAAGTTGTGACGGTCACCATCGACGAGAACTATGTTCGGGAATCGATCATGCAGCCGGGTGCCAAGGTGGTGGATGGATTTGAGAACATCATGCCTACCTTCCAGGGCCTCCTGCGGCAGAATGAGTTGGACGGCTTGATGGCTTACATCAAGTCGCTGCAGTAGTGCGTGAGGTGAATGCGCGCCCGTCTGAAAACGGGTGTGCGAAGGAATAAAGATGGAACATACACTCACAACCGGAGCTCCGGCGGGACATCACCCGCATTCGGAGAAGAACTACCTAAACGAAACCACGGGCATCTGGAGCTGGATGACGACGGTCGACCATAAGCGGATCGGCCTGATGTACCTCGTCGCGGTGCTCACGGCGTTTACCATTGGCGGCATCTTCGCGCTCCTGGTGCGTCTTGCTCTGCTCAATCCTCAGCACACGCTGTTCGGAAAGCAGTGGGTCACGGCGGAAATGTACAACCGCTTCTTCACGCTGCACGGCGTGGTGATGGTCTTCCTCTTCATCATTCCCTCGATTCCGGGTGCTCTCGCGAACTTTGTTCTCCCTCTCATGCTTGGAGCCCGCGACGTCGCCTTCCCGCGTTTGAACCTGATGAGCTTCTATCTTTGGGTGATCGGAGCGGTGATGGGTATTACCTCGATGATCGTTGGTGCAATCGATACCGGGTGGACGTTCTACACCCCATACAGCACCGCGGCCGATGGTACCGTCAACCTGATGGTGATGGCCGCGTTCGTCCTCGGCTTCTCCTCCATCCTCACCGGTTTGAACTTTATCGCCACCGTCCACAAGTTACGCGCCCCGGGCATGGGCTTCTTCGACATGCCGCTCTTCATCTGGGCCATCTATTCAACTGCGATCATTCAGATTCTGGCCACGCCCGTTCTCGCGATCACCCTCGTGCTGCTTGCAATTGAACGCAGCTTCAAAATCGGCATCTTTGACCCGGCCATTGGCGGAGACCCAGTGCTGTTCCAGCATTTCTTCTGGTTCTATTCGCACCCCGCCGTATATATCATGATTTTGCCGGGCATGGCGATCATCTCCGAATTGATCCCGACGTTCTGCCGCAAGACGATCTTCGGTTACCGCGCCATCGCCTATGCTAGCGTCTCGCTCGCGCTGGTCAGCTTTATTGTCTGGGGCCACCACATGTTCGTTTCCGGCCAGAGCCAGCTTGCTTCCATCGTCTTCTCGGCGCTGACGTTCCTCGTGGCGATTCCCTCCGGCGTAAAGGTCTTCAACTGGTTGACCACCATGTACAAGGGCAACATCACGTTTGAGACGCCGATGATCTACGCGCTGGCGTTCCTTTTCCTGTTCGGCATCGGCGGCTTGACCGGTATCTTTTTTGCAACGCTTGCCACTGACGTCCACCTCACCGATACCTACTTTGTGGTTGCCCACTTCCACTACGTCATGATGGGTTCCACCGCCATCGCTTTCTTCGGCGGACTGCATTACTGGTGGCCGAAAATGACCGGTAAGATGTTCAATGAAACCTGGGGCCGCATCGGCGCCTTCCTAGTCTTTATCGGGTTTAACGTCACCTTCGGTTCGCAGTTCATCATGGGCGCGCAGGGCATGCCGCGCCGATATTTCAACTACTTGGATCAGTATGCCAACATCCACATGGTTTCGACCGTTGGCAGTTGGATCCTCGGCTTAGCCTTCCTCATCATGGCCATCAACTTGCTGGCCTCGTTGAAGACGGGTGCGAAGGCTCCGAAGAATCCCTGGGGCGGGACCACTTTGGAATGGGAGACCGATTCTCCACCGATCATGCACAACTTCCATGATCAGCCTGTCCTCGAACACGAGCCGTACGACTACCGGCACAGAACCTCCTAGGTAGCCGAAAGATTACGGAATGAGCAAATTTCTATGAGTTCAACAACCGCAGATCTCCAGCACGGTCACGGGCATGACCCGAATGCTCCTGAGAGCGATCCGCATTTTCAACATCACTTCACCACGATGGAGCAGCAGTTCGATACCAGCAAGATCGGTATGTGGCTGTTCCTCGTTACCGAAGTGCTGACATTTGGTGGATTGTTCGCCGGCTTCGGCCTGTTGCAAGGCAAGTATCCTCAGGAATTTATTGAAGCTCACGAACACCTGCAGCGCTTGGCTGGCGCGGGCAACACCGTCGTCCTGCTGTTCTCCAGCTTCACGATGGTCATGGCCGTGCTCTCGGCCAAATCCAACCAAAAGGAAAAGACGGTTCGCTACCTGTGGATGACCGTGGCCTGCGCATTGATCTTCATGTGCGTGAAGGCCTACGAATATCACCACAAATTTGAAGAAGGCCTTCTGCCTGGTCTCTGGTATAGCCATGAAGGTGACCTGATCAAAGGCAGTCACGGGTATGCGTCGTTCTTCAGCTTCTACTTCATGATGACGGGCCTGCACGGTCTGCACGTCGTGATCGGCGCCATCATGCTGTCGTGGCTCGCAATTCGCGCGAACCGTGGCGAATTCAGCAGCAACTATTACACCCCCATCGATCTCGTGGGCTTGTTCTGGCACTTGGTCGATCTGATCTGGATCTATCTGTTCCCGCTGTACTACTTAATCAAATGAGCTCACACAACGGACACACCACCGATTTTAAGAAGGAAAGCCGCGCACACCTTTTGACGCTGCTGACGCTGCTGTTTTTGACCATCGTCACGGTGGGCGCCTCCTATATCGATTTCGGCTCTGGGAATATCGTCATCGCCCTCGCCATCGCCACGTTGAAGGCCAGTGTCGTTGCGCTGTTCTTCATGCATCTGCTGCACGATAAGCCAGTCAATAGCGTGATCGCTGTCTCGGGATTCCTGTTCCTCGGCCTCTTTCTGACGTTCGTGCTTCTCGATCTGGGTTACCGCAAGGATTCCACTCCCCAGAACTGCCCACCGAACGCGCTTTGCAGCGGAGCCCGCTTCGTTCCGCCGGGCGGGGAAGCCGCGGCGGGCGGCGCGACTCCGGCGCCAGCGGCCGACAAACGCGAATAGTCTCGTTCAATCGTGAATACAGAGGGGATGGCGCACCATGCTGTCCCCTTTTCTATTCCTACCCCAACGGGCGTCGCCCTTCGTTTTGTTCTCCACACGGCATGGACAATCGCCGCGTCAATTCGCTATGGTGACGACAGTGGACCCGCTCACACCCGAACAAATCCGCGTTCTAGGATCTCTCATTGAAAAAGAGATCACGACGCCCGAATACTATCCGCTGACGCTCAACGCGCTGGTCAACGCCTGTAACCAGAAGTCGAGCCGCGAACCCGTTGTCTCCTACGATGAATCCACCGTTCACGACGCCCTCGCCGGGCTGCGTGCCGCCGCTCTTGCCGGACGCGTGAGTGGAGCAGGGCATCGCGTTGAAAAGTACGGCCACTCCCTTGGTGAGCGACTGAACCTGGGTCGTCGTGAAACCGCCATCCTTTGCGTTCTGATGCTTCGTGGAGCCCAAACTGTCGGTGAACTCCGCGGCCGCACGGAGCGCATGTACGAATTTAGCGACATGGCCGAAGTCGAAAGCGTGCTCGATTCGTTAGCCACAAGAACTCCCGATCCCTTGGTCTCCCCCGCCGCGCGCGGTCGCTGGGTCCAGTTGCTTGGCGGAACCGCCGCCGTCGAAGCCGCGTCAGCCGCCCTGCACGCAGTGCCTGCCTTGACCAGCGAACGTCATCCGCTTGAAGAACGAGTTGAAGAACTCGAACGCCAAGTGGAGGAACTCAAATCGTTGTTTGAAACCTTCCGCAGACAGTTCGAATAATCGGGCGTATCAGGTACCATCAAAGTTTATGCACGATCCTCATTCGCCGGGCCACGGCCATCACCACCATCCGCACAAGGCCGGTGCCTCGGACCGCCGCCAAGTTAACGTGAAGCGCGTCGATGAGTGCTCCACGATGGATGAGTTGATCCGCAATTGTTTCCCAGCCTTCGGCGGTGCGTTTCTTCGCCGCGTCTACACGATTCTCGATCACGCCATCGGCCGCGGCTGTCCGATCACACTCGCCGTCGCCGGCCCTGTCACGGTTTCCGGACAGCACCAGGCCTGGCTCATTCCACTGCTTGAAGCTGGCTGGATCGCCTATCTCAGCACCACCGACGCAGTCTGTTATCACGACGGTCACCGCAGCCTTGATGCCCATCGTGATGGCCCCATTCACGAGGTGCCGATCTGGGGCGACGACGGTGCACTGCGTGACGATCGCACCATTCGCGTCACCGATATGGCGTTCGATGAAGACGTGCTCCTCGATCAGGATCGCTTTCTCACCGCCGTTCTCTCGCGCCCCGAATTCCAGCGTTCGATGACCGGTACGGAACTGCGTTACCACCTGGGTTCCTTTTACGCGCAGCAGGAGCGTTACAATCGCGTGCCGGAAGGCCTGCTCGCAGCTTGCCATCGTTTGGCGATTCCCGTCTTCGTCGGCGCCCCCGGCGACGGCAGCGTCTTCCTCAATTCGATGAAGCTATGGGCGATGAAGCAGGCTGGCCTGATCGAATCCTACGCATTTGAGCTGGACCTCCACGCCGAAGTCTACGAAGCCTGCGCCTACCATCGATGGGGTTTGTTCGATAGCCCGGCCCAGGCGCTCGGCACCGTGATCCTCGGCGGCGGTGTGCCGAAGAACTATAACCTCCAGCCCGAACCCGCCCTCGGTCAAGTCCTCGGCATCCCGAACGTGCGCGGCTACAACTTCGATGTCCAGATCGTCACCGCGCCCGTCACCGACGGTTCACTTTCCTCCTGTCCACCCGCTGAAGCCGTTACATGGGGCAAGGTGGATAAAGACACCTATCAACAGGCCACCGAAAGTATGCAGGCCGATTATTCTACGCTCATGCCTTTCATCGTGAAGGCTCTTCTGGAAAACCGCCAGCGCTACGAAGAGCGGGCCAGACAGATTGGCGAGGAAAAGCTCTTCGAATTGGAGCCGCAGGCAAAAGGCTACCTGCGGTCGCGAGAAGGGTACCGCTTATTCGATCACCGCGCCGAGTTGGTCGGAAAGCTGACTGACGATGTGCGCGCCAACCGCGAGTGGTTGCTTGAAACGCTGCAATATCCTCTTGCGTCGCGGTAATGTGAATTTCTTTTCGGGGAAATCGCGGCCTAACGGCGAACAAATGGTTCGGTCGGCGAAGAAGACCTCACCCGGCTGCTATGAACAAACGCGTTCTCCGCGCAGCGCTCGCATTCGTCACCTTCCAAGTGATCGACGCGCTTCCAGTTGTGCACGCGGACAAAGGTGCTGCCGCATAACGTGACGCCCTCTTTCAGCCGGGTCTCATCGACCAAGTGTTGTTTCCGGCTCGTGGACAGCAGTTTGATGTACGTCATCGCGCCCCCGATGATTGTTGTGAAAAGCCCGCCCTAATGGGGCGATAATCTTATCGATTTAGGATGCCGTACTTTTACTGCGAATGCTATAGGAAATTAAGGCCATCTCCAATAGGAAATCGGTTCCTCAGGTAGCCATCCGGCAGAGTAGGTGCCTGCAGACAAACTCAAGGTCCCGGGGTACCATGGCATTGATGACTGGACCGGACCAACACGTTCTGCTTTGGGTGGCGCCGGAGTTTCTGCAATCACCCGGAATTATTCGAATCCTCGAGCAGGTGGGCGCGCTCGACTTAAAATCCGGCGAGGCCGAAGAGGTTATGGAGGCCGCGGCAAAGAGTGGCGGCTTCGCGTTGAGCGGGGAACTCGTTGACGCGCACCACGGCGCCGGAATGTGGATCGCTCCCGGCGATTCGAAGAGCCTGAGGCTCATGATTCCGTGGGCCTTTGTGCGCTGTACGGTCCTTGCGGAAGCGCCGCAATCGTCCAAGATCTTCGGCTTGGCTGCGGATCTCTCCCCGCGTTCCAATGGCAAGAGTTCCAGCGAACCCGGCGACAAGGACTGAAACGATATCCGGGGCCCCAGAATCTTGACCCTAGTGCAGTAGAAAAACATTTGGCTTGGCAATAAGCGGAGGAATCGAATGAAACTGAAAATTCTTGGCCTTGCGGCATTTAGTCTGTGGCTGACTGCGTGCGCGAACTCCGGTGGAGGAGCCAGCGGCCCCCACGCGACCGTCATGATGCGCGACGGAAGCCGGGTCACCGGCACCGTAACGGCAACCTCGCCCAGCGAGATCACCATCGCCGGTGACGATAAGGCCGCCCACACCTTCGCGATGAAAGACGTCCGCCGCGTCGATTACGATGAGCCCTCTCCCGCCGGCTCCGCTGAAGAGGCATCGCACGATGCTCACGATCATCCTCCACAATCGGCCATCACCACCAAGACTCAGGAACTCCCTGTCGGCACGAAGATCTCGGTGCGCAACGAAGAAACCATCGATTCCAGCAAAGCCGCGGAAGGTCAGATCTATGCGGCGGAGGTTACGCGCGATGTTACGGATTCTACCGGCGCTGTAGTGATTCCGCGTGGATCGAACGCTCAGGTTGTGATTAAATCCGCCTCCAGCGGCGGCAAAATCCGCGGCGCAGCCGATCTGGTGTTGGACCTCAACGCCGTTTCCGTGGATGGCCAGGAGTATGACCTGAGCACCGTTGACATCGCACAAAAAGGCCGCGACGGCGTCGGCAAGAACTCTCGCACCGCGAAATTCACCGGCGGAGGAGCAGCCGTGGGAGCTATCATTGGCGCAATCGCGGGCGGCGGCAAAGGCGCGGCGATCGGCGCGGCCGCTGGAGCCGGTGCCGGCGCCACCACGCAAGTTCTCACTAAAGGTCAGATCAAAGTCCCCGCCGAAACGGTGATGACGTTCCAGCTTGACCGTCCCCTACGTGTGGTTGCCGCAAAATAAGTCATTTACGTCTGTCATTTAAGGGCGGTTCATTTTGCCGCCGCCCCACCCTCTTGTTAGACTATGGCAATGGATTCAACACCCATTGCCATTGAGGTTCGGCGTTGAGGCGGCTGTGGCTTGGGCTGTTTCTAATCATTGCTTCTTCCTCGGTCTTGCTGATTTCTGATTGGAATCAGCGCGTGGTTCGCTCCTCCGCAATTCCGCGCGTTGCCTTCGTTCAACACGTCTCCCAAAAAGTTTTTGACGACGCCATTCAGGGCATGAACGAGGCTCTTGCTGAAGAAGGCTTGACCGACGGCCAAACAATCGCGCTCCAAGCGTTCAACGCGGAAGGCGACGTCGGCACCGGAAACACTATCGCCAAGCAAGTCTCCGCGGGCGGTTACGACATGATCATCACCATGTCTACGCTCAGCCTGCAATCGGTGGCGAATGCCAACAAAGATGGAAAAACAAGGCACGTCTTCGGACTCGTCTCTGATCCTTCCATCGCCGGCGTCGGCATCAGTAGGGCAAATCCCCTCGATCACCCCAAGCATCTCGCCGGACTCGGCACCATGCAACCGGTGGAGAACGCGTTCCGCACCGCGCGTATCGCGTTTCCCGGTTTGAAGAAAGTGGGCGTCGCGTGGAACGCAACGGAGGCCAACTCGGAAGCTACCGTCAAAATTGCGCGCGCGGTCTCAAAGGATATCGGCATCGAGCTGCTCGAAACCAACGTCGATAGCAGTCCGAACGTCGGGCAAGCCGCCGAAGCGTTGATCGGCCGCGGCGCGCAGGCGATTTGGGTTGGAGGCGATCTCACCGTCATGGTCGCCGTCGATGCCGTCATCGGCGCAGCACGTCGCGCGCACATTCCCGTATTTTCGAATACCCCGGATTTCACCAAGAAAGGCGCCATCTTTGACCTCGGCGCCAACTACCATCAAGTCGGCTACGATGTCGGCAAGATGGCGGCCAGCGTCCTCAAAGGTCAAGACACAGCGGCCATCCCGATTCGCAATGTGGTGCCCGAAAAACTCTTCCTTAATCGCAGCGCGCTCAAGGGATTGAAAGACAATTGGTCCTTCCCCGAAGATCTTGTCGCGAAAGCAGCCGTGGTCATCGACGATCAAGGCGAGCACTCGCGCGAGCAGGCGCCCGCTCCCAAAGCGATCAGCAAGCTCTGGAAGCTTCGCCTCGTTCAGCTCAATAACGCCGCCGAAGTGGAAGAAACCGAGCATGGCCTTCGCGAAGGATTGCTCACACAGAAACTCGCCGAAGGCCGTGACTACGAATTTAAAACCGGCAACGCGCAGGCCGATATGGCCACGCTGAACAGCCTGGTGGATGCAGCGCTCTCCGAAAATGCGGATCTGATCGTCACTTTCTCCACGCCGACACTCCAAGTCGCGCTACGCAAAGTGGAAAAAACTCCAGTGGTCTATACCTACGTTGCTACCGGACTCGCCGCTGGAGTCGGCCGCTCGCGCACGGATCATCGCAAGAACTTCACGGGTGTCGATGTCATGGGCGCGTATCCGGAAATGGTGACGCTCATCAAAACGAACTTCCCGAAGATCAAACGTATCGGCACCCTGTACTCTCCCGCGGAAGCGAACATGATCGCCGCGATGGAATTGCTTGAAGATGCCGCGAAGAAAGCCGGCATAGAAGTGGTCGGCGTTCCCGTGAACGCAAGCACAGAGGTGTCCGACGCCGCGCTCGCTCTTACAGCCAAGGGCGTGGACGCCATCGTTCAAGTTGCTGGAAACATCACGGCAATTTCTTTCGGCTCTATTTTGCAGGCCGCGAATAAAGCAAAGGTTCCCACGTTTGCCTTCACCAAGCCACAGGCGCTCGCCGGCGCGCCGGTTACCCTTGCTCGCGACTACGAGGAGTCTGGACGACTCACGGCGGCGATCATCGCAAGAATCATGCGGGGCGAGAATCCCCAGTCGATTCCCATTCAGATGCTCAACGAAGACCGCCTGATGGTGAACATGGAAGGCGCGCGCGCCATCGGATTGGAGATTCCCGACGCGCTCGCGAAACGTGCGGATCAGGTGATCGGGCAATAGCATGGAGATCACGACAATACAGCGGCCCGATGGACGCGTGGAGCTTGCTCTCAAGGGGCGGCTCGATGGCTACTGGTCCGATCATCTCGCCAAACATCTGCAGGAAGTGATCCGCCTGGGCGCGCGCGGCGTTTGGCTGGATCTATCCGACGTCGGCTACATCAGTTCGATGGGGCTGCGTGTTCTCGTCGAAAATTACAAGACGCTGGCCGGCATCCAAGGCACGTTCGGCGTCATGAATCCGTCGCCGCAAGTGACCACAGTGCTGCGCATGACGGGCCTGCTCGATCAATTAACGAAGCCCGCTGCAATCGCGCCCGTCGAAGAGGACACGCCTGCCGAGATCCTTGAGCGTGGCTCCACACTGTACGAAGTACATGCGCATCCCTCCGCAAAAGGATTCCGTTGCACCACGATTGGTGAGCCAGGGCTGTTAACCTCGGCATCCTATAACGCCGGCTCATGCCGGCAAGTCGCGTTCCCCGCGTCCACTCTCGCAGTCGGCTTGGGCGCATTCGGCAACAGCTTTGAAGATTCTCGCCCGCGCTTTGGCGAATTCCTCGCCGCGGGTGGCGCAGCTGCGTATCAGCCGACCGACGACAGCAATGTGGCCGATTATCTTCTGACTCACAAGGATTTGATTCCCGAGGTGCAAGTCTTGAACGCGCTCCGCTGCGAGGGCGACTTCACCCACTCGGTTCGATTCAACGCCAACGGCGAACGCGGCGTCGGTCTATCATCCATCGCGGCCGAGTGCCTGGAACTCGTCGGCGCGGATCACGCCGCCGTCGCCATTGCCGCCGAGGCCAGCGGACTGGTGGGCGCATCGCTGCGCAAGCCCCCGGTGGAATCGCTGCCGGTGGAATCGCGGAAGGATACCGACATCTTCGCGCATCACGAAATCCGCCAGTGGATTTCGTTCTCTCCCGAACAAGTGCATGCGCGAACCATGGTGCTGGTGGTGGGCGTGGTGAGCAGGTCCACGAATGGCGAGTTGGGAACGTTCCTCCGGCCCATCGGCAAACTGCATGGCCACTTCCATGGCGCGGCGTTTTCGTATCAGCCGTTGAAGCGGGGCAAATTGGATTTTGTGGATACCGTAACGTCGCTGTTCAATGCCGCGGCGCTCGAAGGCGTGCTGCACTTGCTCTATGATGACCGCGATGCCAACGGCGCTGGCGAAAGCGAGTTCGTACGCGGCGCATGCTGGCTTGGACCCATCACCGCCGTCTCGAAGGAGGCCACCGCATGAGCCTGCTCATCGGCGCAATGACCATCGGCTTCATTCTGTCCCTGCTCGCGTTGGGCGTGTACCTGAGCTTCCGCATCTTCGGCTATTCCGACATGACCACGGAAGGCAGTATTACGCTCGGCGCTGCAGTCACGGCGATTCTTCTGGTGAAGGGAGTGGATCCCTTTGTTGCCACGGCCGCCGGCTGTGTTGCCGGGGCGATTGCGGGCGCGGTCACTGGAATCATTCATACACGGTTCGGGATCAATGGATTGCTCGCGGGAATCCTTGTGATGACCGCTCTATACTCAATCAACTTGCACGTTATGGGCAAGAGCAACGTGCCGTTGCTGGCGGGCGAGAACTTCACAACGCACGCCGAAAAACTGGGCCGTTTGGTATTCGGATCGGAGACGGTGAACGTTGCGGGATGGGACGTAAGCTCGCGCGATCTTTCCGTGCTCATCGTCGCCGCACTCTCTATTGTCGTGATTTCTATCCTCCTCTATATGTTCTTGCGCACCGACCTCGGCACCGCGCTGCGTGCCACCGGCGACAACGCGCAAATGATCCGCGCCACCGGCGTGAACGATGGCAACATGATCGTGCTCGGCCTGGCGCTCTCGAACGGTTTGGTCGCACTCGGCGGAGCGTTGCTCGCCCAGTATCAGGGATTCGCCGACGTGCAGATGGGCATCGGCATGTTGGTATGGGGCTTGGCCAGCGTGATCATCGGTGAAGCATTGGTTGGTACGAAACAGATTGGTTACGCCATTGCCGGCGCGGTGATGGGTTCCATCCTGTTCCGCCTGTTGGTGGCCGTGGCGCTGCGCTGGGGTGTAAATCCGAACGACTTGAAATTGATCACCGCGATCTTCGTCTTCGCCGCGCTGGTGCTTCCAGGGTTCCTCGAAAGACTCAAGAAGAAGGGAAAGCCCGCCCATGCTTGAGATTCGTAATATCTGGAAAACGTTTTACGCTGGCACGCCGAATGAAGTGCGCTCGCTGCAGGGCGTGAACCTGCGTATCGAAGACGGCTCGTTCGTCATCGTCATTGGTACCAACGGTTCGGGGAAATCGACTCTACTGAATTCGGTGGCCGGCACATTCTTCGTCGACGACGGCACCCTCCACCTGGACGGCAAAGACATCACCAAGTGGGAAGAGTACCAGCGCGCTCCGATGATTGGCCGCGTGTTTCAGAATCCGTTCAGCGGGACATCGCCGAATCTGACCATCGGTGAAAACATCGCCCTCGCGTCACGTCGCGGCATGAGCCGCAGCCTCGGTTGGGTTCGCGATAAGAAACTCACCCAGCAGATTCGAGAACGCGTCGGTCGCTTGAATATGGGGTTGGAAAATCGCCTGGAAGATCCCATCGGCACGCTATCCGGCGGCCAGCGCCAGGCGCTCACGCTAATGATGGCAACGTGGGTGAAACCCAAGCTTCTGTTGCTCGATGAACACACCGCCGCGCTCGATCCAAAGAGCGCCGATCAAGTCATCAAGCTGAGTGAAGAGGAAATCTCGCGTGAAAAGCTGACGTCGCTGATGGTGACGCACTCGATGCAGCAGGCGGTGAATTTGGGAGACCGCCTCATCATGATGCATCGCGGCCGCGTGCTGCATGACATCGGCGGAGCAGAGAAGCAGCGCTTGCGCCCTGAAGATCTGCTGCAAAGATTTGAAGACATCCGCCGCGCTGATCGCCTGGACGAAAGCGCGGCGGAGATGCTCAAACGGGCCTACGTGTAGGCCAACCTACTTCGTCTTGTCCGCCAAAAACGCGAGCGTCATCGGCCACGCAACCACTGCGCTCGATGCGTTGTAGCTGCCGCGCTGGTCGCAGAAGAAGCCGTGGTCGGAGTCGGAGAACTCGGTGGCCACGAATGTTTTGCCATTCGCGCGAAGTTCCGCGTTGATCGCTTCCACATCCTTCGCGGGAATGAAGTGATCCTTGCCCGCCCAGAAGAACAGCACGGGAGCCTGCAATCCTTTCAATCGCTCCATGATGCCCGGGTTGAATTGGTTCGGGTGGATGCCGCCGCCGTAATAAGAAATGGCGCAGGCAAGCGGCTCGAGAATCGCCGACAGGCACGCGGTGCGCCCACCCATGCAATAGCCGGTAGCGGCGATCTTCAGTCCTTTCGCATTCTCCCGCAACCAGGCAACCGAGGCTTTCACATCAGCCTCAATTCCTTCCTGCGTCATCGCGCCCATCTGCGCGAACGCCGGTCCCATATCCGCTTCGGTGTAGCCTACGTCGAAGCCGGGCGCGGAGCGATGGAAGAGTTCGGGCGCAAGCGCCAAGTAACCCTCTTTAGCGAAACGTTCTGTGACGTCCCGGATATGCGAGTTGACGCCAAAGATCTCCTGATAAACGATGATGGCAGCGCGCGGCGATCCTTCGGGCTTCGCCAGATAGCCACGCATAGTCGTGCCGTCGGCGACGGCGATGTTCACAAATTCAGTCTGTATAGCCATGAAAATCCTCTGGTAAGGGGATGCGAAACGCGACGATTATAGCATCGGCCCCGCGCCTTTGGCCATCTGAACACTGTGCGTGGACTGTGCCGCCCCTCTGTACGTTCCACCTGCCCCGCGTGTTCTGAGACTCTCGGCCGGAACCCCTCCCATATGGGCACCAATTTTCATGTACAATCGTCGAGTCCCATCTAGGAGGAACATTCATGCGACGATTTGATTTCGACCTTCGCGCCACACGACGCGGTTTATTGAAGACCATGGCGGTTGCCGGAGCGGGAACTCTCCTGCCCTGGGAATCCATCGCCCAGGCGCCCAAAAAAGGCACCGGGAAGATTGACGTGCACCAACACACACGCCAGCCCCTGCCAGGACAAGCCCCAGGAAACAATCCCTGGACGCCCGAGCAAACGCTGGAGCAAATGGATAAATACGCCATCTCGATCTCGGTTCTATCCGCGATCAACGCAAGCCGGGATCGTTTTTATACGCCGAACACGGACGCGATTGCCGCTGTTCGCAACAGCAATGAATATCACGCGAAGTTGGTTTCCGATCATCCCACACGCTTTGGCTTTTTCGCCAACTTGCCGCTCAATCATTCCGACGCAAGCCTGAAGGAAATCGAATACGCCTGCGACACGCTCAAGGCCGATGGCATCGGTTTGTGGACCAGCACGGCCGACGGCAAATATCCCGGCCAGGACGCATTCAAGGCCATCTGGAATGAAGTCAACCGCCGCAAGTTGCCCGTCTACCTGCACCCCGGCGGCGCGCCGATTTGCTGCCGCTCGATTGACGCTCCCGTGTCGGACTCCATGCTCGAATTCGATTTCGACGTCACGCGCGCCGCGGCCAGTCTCCTGATCCACGGCACCCTGGAGTCGTTCCCCGACATCAAATTCATCCTGCCTCACTCCGGCGGCGCCGTTCCCATGCTGATCGGACGCATGAAGGACCGCGTAACCGCGTCCAAACGGGCGGAACTGAAACCAAAAGTGTACGACCTCTTCAGAAAGCAGTATTACGAGATCGGCCACGCATCCTTCCCATTCCCGTTCGCGGCGATGAGCAAGCTTGTCCCGAACACACAGATCCTGTTTGGCACCGATTTCCCCGCCGAACCGATCACCTCCACAACCGACGAAATCCCCAGCCTGGGCCTGACGAAAGCGCAACTCGATGCGATTTATCGTGACAATGCTCTCCGCCTGTTCCCCCGGCTGAAAAGCTTGGTCTAACGTTCTGTAGGGGAGCCCGGTACATGGAACCCGGGTTCCCCGCGAACAACCTTCCGAATCTCAGGAAGGTGACACGCTCGTCGTCCTGTCTCCGGACAAAGGGACATCCATGATAAGTAAAGTCAAGGGGGCAGACGGAGATGCCCTATCGACGTGCTTGGATAAAGCCGCCTTTTTACTACGGCGGCAAGTGCACCACCCTTGGCCCGCCGCGCACTGGATGCGACCTCATCCAGGAATCGTACAAGTACAACGCGGCCGGAAATATGCTCGGTAAGCGCGTTAAGCTGACGCGCGGCTCGGCCACGGGTACGCTCACCGCCTCCTTTACTTACGACAACGAAGGCCGGCCCACGCAGGTGCAGTACCCGGCTTGGACGTGCTCGGGCTGCTCCCAGGTGGTCGGTTCAAAATACAACTTCGCCTACGATACACTTGGCCGGCTGAATACCATGACGAACGGCTACACCAGCGCCAGCGTCATCTCGGGCGTCACCTATGGCGTCGCCAATGAGATCCAGGCCATCAGCGGCATCTTGAATGAAACGCGCCAGTACAGCTCCACGTTTCAGTTGACGCGCATTACCGTGCCTTCCGTGCTCGATATTCAGTACGCCTACCCCTCGGCGGGCAGCAACAACGGCAAGCTGGCTTCCCAAACCGACGTCCTCTCCGGCGAGCAGGTTGTCTACACCTACGATTCGCTCAACCGTCTGGCCACTGCGCAGACCGCCGATAACCCCAGCGTCACGCAGTGGGGCCAGAGTTATACTTACGATGGGTTCGGAAACTTGACCGATCAGGACGTGATCAAGGGGTCAGTGCCAACAATGCACGTCGTCTACAGCGCCTCCACCAACCGCCAGACTGGCGATACTGCGGATCTGAACGGCAACATTGGGTCGGGCTATCTTTACGACATTGAAAACCGCCTGCTGCGGCCGGGGGCGAGTTCTACTGTGCAGTACGGCTACGACGCGGGCAACAAGCGCGTCTGGCGCGGCGATACGGGTGTGGACGAGTTCGCGTTCTTCGCGGGCAACCAGAAGCTGGCGACGTATACGCTCGCGGTCAGCGGCACCAGCGTGCGCCACCAACTCACCAGCACCAACGTCTACTTCGGCGGACGCATGATCGCCAAAGGAGCCTACAACTCCGGCGGCACCAACGACAAAGTGACGCTGACCTCTATCGCACAGGACCGCCTGGGAAGCATGAACGGGAAGTTCTACCCCTACGGCCAAGAGCGGCCTTCTGCAACTTCGAACGATAAGGAGAAGTTTACTGGCTACTATCGGGACGCGTCGACGGGGCTCGATTACGCCGACCAGCGCTACCATCAGGCGGGCGTGGGAAGGTTTATGACGCCGGACCCGTTTGGGGGGAGTGCGAAGGCGAACGACCCGGGATCGTGGAACCGGTATGCGTATGTGGCGGGAGATCCAGTGAACAGAAGAGATCCGCGAGGGCTGAATCCGTTCGACCCTCCAGAAGTGGATCCGTGTGTCCAGAATTATTCTTTGGGTTGCGTTGCTCCCAACCCCCGAGAAGCTCCCTTCGCGCCAGAACCATGGGACGCATGGGGTGATCCTTACAATAAGGACGGGTACACCTGCGAGCAAAACTTTGGCGCCGACGCTTGTAGTACGAACGATCTTCAGTGGGCGGCAATCTTCGGACAGCGCGTTGCGAGATCCTTGCTGGGCAAGGAAACATGCGCAAAGCACTTTGGTTTCGAGTCTGGGGTTAGCGCTCAAGCAGCATTCGATAAAATTAGTTTTTCCGTTAGCAACACAATGGGCAAGCTTCAGATTGTGAACACTCCAGAAGGTGGAAAGCAGATAGCGGACCGTAGTCCAAGCATTGCCCAAACAACGGACTCGAGACATGTTGAAATCAATGGATTGTTTGGCCTAACTTTCAGCGAAGTGGCAGCTGACAATCTGAGCACAGGGGAGCCTGACACATTCGATTTCTTGAAAGGGGTCAATGACGTACTTGGAACACGCATGACGTCTACGGAGTTGATGCAACTAGTGATGCTCCACGAATTTGGACATGCGCAGGCGGGCTACCCCCAGGAGAGTCAGGCAGAATTTGGAACTTACAACGGTGGGATATTCAACGACTGTATGAGGTAGATCTTGATGTTATTGATACTGATGATTCTTTTTAGCTCTCCGATCTTTGCCGCAGATTTTTGCGCGATCAAGGTATCCATTAAGAGCCCAGCAGGGGTCCCGATTCGAACCGGCGTTGCATTGAGACAGAGCAATGGAGAAGGTGTCGAAAACAAAATATCTTCGTCAGAAGGGAAAGTTGAATTTTGCGATATCGGCCTGGGACTCTATGATCTCGTCGTCGGACCGAACCTGTGCGGGCAAGTTATTGTGCGACATCTTTTTCAGATTTGGCCGGATGAACGGGAAGTCACTGTAACTTACGAAAATTGCCACAGTTTTCCGCTGCCTTCAGGCTGTATATTTCTTTTGCGGATTCGTGCATCAGACGAATTGCCGGTGGTGGGCGCAATAGTTCGGCAGAAGGACTCGACCACAGTCACTGACGGTTTTGGTCGCGCATTCCTCAACTCGAAAGCTACTGAAACAACCGTCCAAATTGAACGAGAGGGTTTCGAATCCAGTCAGATCAAGTTGTTTTGTGACCCGATGAATTCCGATAGAGAAACAATTGTAGTGCTGCGACGAAGTTCAACCTCAAAATAACTAGGGAGCCAACGAGGGGGGACGAGAAGGAAACGCGGGACAGGCGAATGCACTGCACCCCTTGGCTGAGACAGAAAACCCAGTGACAGATTCAGTCATCGGACATCTTAGCATCGGGCTCGTATGAGTGATGTTTAGTCAGAGCGGGGGCGGGGTCCAGGCCGAGCCGGAGGCTCGCCGGTAGGGGAGCCTGGAGGCCGCGCCCGCTCTGTCTAATGCTCCACGTCGAGGCCGATGCGGTTTGCTCGCACTGCCGTTTTTCTTCGTACTCCACCGGCGTCAGATAGCCCAGCGCCGAGTGAATCCGCTTCGTGTTGTACACCTCCTCGATCATCGTTCGCATCGCCGCGCAGGCTTCCGTGATCGATGCGTATGCGCGGCCGTCCCACTGCTCCTTCTTCAGTTTGCCGATGAAGCTCTCGCAAAACGCGTTGTCGTATGGATTGCCTGGCCGGCTCATGCTGATCTCCACTCCGTGCCGCTCCAGTTCCGCCACGTAATCGCCCGATGCATACTGCACACCGCGATCGGAGTGAGGGAATCCGGGAGGGAATCCGGGACAGGTGGACATTTATCAGATTTCCGAGCCCACTTCCGGCATCCGTTTTTAGTGGGGGAGGGGGACGGACGAGACGTTCCCTAATTTTTTCAAAATGCACATCACAACCATTCCGCAAACTCTATCTCGCCCCGGATCAAGCACATCGCACTTCGCTCCCTGCAAGATTCAGCACTGCACCCCGTATAACGTAGGCAAGGAGTTTGTGCGCTCCTCCAGCGGAGAGCCAAATCGACCAAGAGCGATTTTCTAGATAAATCGTTGCGGGTCTGCGTGCGTTGGAAGAATGACTGGCTTTACAGTTCCTGTGCCGTGTGCAGGTAACAATCGCGGACCGGCAGCTGCCCCGGGATAACAACAGCCTCTTGGCCACTGAGGTGTTTCAGTGGTTGCTTCGCCGTTGAGTAAGTTTCCAGCGGTCTCTTCGTCGTTGAGTGTATGTCAGCGGCAACAAAGAGCGCTCTTTTGTTTCTCCGGCCCGTCAACAAACGGTCCGGACCCGCGAGGCCCGACCGTGAGGGAGGGGATTCCCTGGTTTTATAAGCCGTCAGCGCGCGCACTCAGTCGAACTGCGCCCGCATCAGTCGAGCAGTTCTACCGCTTGGCCGTCAGTGCACTCGATTTGCCCGTAAGCGAATCCGCTTTGCGGTAATCCAGTTTGGCCAGCTTTTCATCGCCCACGGCCCGGTGTGCATAGGCGCGGTGCCGGTAGGCTTGGGCGTACGCCGGATTCAATCGGATGGCCTCAGAGAAATCGGCGATCGCCTGATCGTACTGCCAACGCCACAAATGATAACGCCCGCGCGTATCGTAGGTTTGGGCGCGATTCGGATCCAGCGTCACCGCGTGATCGAGCGTCGCCATCGCTCCAGCGAAGTTGTGTTTTTCCGCAAGCGCGCGCGCCGCTTTCTCAAGCGCCAACGGAGTATCCGCGTTGCTCAAATCGGGCAACGGTTCCACTGAACGTGTTGCTTTCGCGAGCACCGTATTTTTGCGCGAATCAGCAGGTGCCGCCGGCAACTTCGCGGGCACGGCTGCCGGTGGACGGAAACGGTCCAGCACTGGAGCCTTCGGGTCCAGCGCCTGCCATGTGTCATTCAACAACGCCATTGGCATGTCGAGCGCCTGCGCGGCCCGGGACGCGCGGCTCACTTCTTCAATCGCGCGGTCGGATTTGCCCATTTGAATATAGGCGTGCGCGCGGCACAGGTATGCCGAAAACGCATTCGGATTCAATCGCACCGCGGCATCGCAATCGGCGATGGCTTCGTCGGTCTTGCCGTCTCGCAGATTCAGCTCCGCGCGACTTAGAAGCGGCTGTTCCGATTTCGGTGCAAGCGTTTGCGCGGCCGTGAAATCGGCCAGCGCGCGCGTGCTGTCGCCTTGCTGTTGATACAAGCGTCCCCGCAGCAGGTATGCTTCAAAGCTGTTGGGATCGCGGCGTAAAGCTTCGTCGGAATCATCGAGCGCTTTGGCTCGTTCGCCGATCGCGGCATACGAAGTCGCGCGGCCCAGGTAGGCGCGGGAACTGTTGGGCTGCACGGCCAATGCTTCCGTGAAATCGGAGATCGCGGCGTCATCGGCGCTCAACTGATGGAAGCAGTAGGCGCGATGAAGGAATGCCGCGTCGTTCATCGGATCCAGTTGTATCGCCCGGGCGTAGGCATCCGTGGCGGCGCGGAAAACCTTTCGATCTTCCAACCGGCGGCCTTCGTTATACGCTGCCCGCGCTTCGCGGATTTGCGATGCGCTGCGCGAGGCCATCGGGCTTTGCGTGGCAGGGGAGGGCGTCGTCTCCGCGGCGGATGCTGTGGCGTCGTTGCCCGATTTCATCTGCGCCAGCGTGTTCTGCAGTGTTTTGATTTCGTTCTGCAGCCGTTGGATGGTGGCCTGTAACTGTTCGGCCGGCGACGATTGCGGTTGCGAATAAATGTATCCAGCGAAACTTAAGGTAACTAAGGATGCAGTGGCGATAGTGGAACGAGTGGACATAAACGCCCTTCCTGTGCCTGGAATTGCTTTTATCCTAGCACGCCAGGGAGGGGAAACCCGCCGAGTTTCCTATAGGTTGATGTGGTTTCGATTAGTCATGAAGCATGGACAAATAGCAAAAGATAGTGGCATGGACGGCAGATACCTATACCCGGTTGTCTCCGCGAATCTGGTGCCTTTCCGCGATAGGCACTGTGCTCGTTTTTCTCTCTGATAAGGAGCGGAGGGAAAGCTTATGCAAGGGAAGTGGATTCGGCAAGGGCTGTGGCTGTCTGCGGCGATTCTGTGCTGCGGCACGGCTATGGCCGACGATGCGGCAAGCCGGGCAAAGATTGCGGGTGTTTGGGAAGGGGAAAACAATGGTTTCCCCAGCCGGTGGACGCTGGAAAATAAGGGCGATTCGGTTCACCTGGTGTATCAGGAGAAGAATGAAAAGCTGATCGACTTTGAATGCAGCACTTTGGGTAAAGAGTGCAGTACAAAGGTGGACGGCAAGGGCGCCAAGATGACGCTCTACTACAACGGCCCGCTTTTGGTGGTGATGGAGTCCAAGGGAGCCGAGGTGGCAACACGGCGTTTCGGAGTGGATGCCTCGGGTGATCAGCTGTCTGTGGATTGGATGCCCTTGGTCCCATCCGGTAAGGATTCAACGGTTCAGTATAAGCGGGTGAAAGAACAAGCTTCGGCCCGGTAGCGTCCTGTCTGTGCGCGCGCCGTTATGCCCACCCGGAGTGGGCATCAGGAAGTGTGTCTTCAGTCCTGCCTCTTTCTCTTCGTAGCAACGAATTCCTACCTGTTTTCTCAAATTCCAATTGACAACCGCCTCCGCCTTACGCAAAATGAAGAAGGCGAAGAAAAGGCGAATCATGAATCAGGCACCTCTTTCCGCCCCGGTGCTGCCGCGCGGGGCTATTACCGAGGTTTCCGGCTCGATTTCCTCCGGGAGAACGGCGCTGCTCCACCAAATGTTGGCGGAAGCGAGCGGGGCCGGGGAGTGCTGTGCGTTGGTGGATGGCCGCGATGCGTTCGATCCTTCGTCGGCCGCCGCAGCGGGCGTGGAGTTGAAGAAACTGCTATGGGTGCGTATTTCGGCGTCCCGCAAAAGCTTGCAAAACAAGCGAGTGGTGGAAGAGGCCGATAGAGCCGCGTCTTCGTTAGCTCCTATCGAAAAAGCCATGAAAGCCGTGGACCTGATTTTGCACAGTGGTGGATTTGGGTTGGTGGTGCTCGATCTGTGCGAGACGGGTGCAAGAGAACTGAACAGCATTCCGCTGTCCTATTGGTATCGATTTCGGCGGGCCGTGGAGAATACGCCATGCCGGTTGGTGGTGGCGAGCCACGTGCCGCTAGCGAAAACGTGCGCTCCGCTGCAGTTGGTGACGCAGCGTGACGGCGCGGATTGGCAGGGGCTTCTGTTTGCAGGAATTGAATCGCGAGTGGAAACCAAAAAGCAGCGCGCCTGGATATTGGGCCAGGACCTAGTGACGCAAGCGCTAGCGGGATGACAGCCTTAATATGTTTGCCTGTCTCTTTTCCTCTTCCGCATCGCAAGCGGCGCTACTCGCGCTGGCGGCTTCGTTCTCGCCGCTGGTGGAGAATACCGCTCCGGGTGCCGTCATTTTGTCCATAGCCGGCTTGAACAAAATGATTGGCGCTCCGGCGGAAATTGCCGCTGTGATGGCGCGCACGGGAGCGGAGGCGGGCATTCAGGCGAATCTTGCGATCTCGGGCGATCCGGATGCCGCTTTGCTCGCGGCCCGGCATTTAAAAGGAATTACGTTCCTGACTCCGGGCAGGGAAATTGAGTCGCTCGGGGCTCTTCCCATTGATGTTTTGGAAACCGATCCTGCGATTCTCGATACGCTGCACCGCTGGGGTATCCGCACCCTGGGTGAGCTGGCGGAATTGCCGGAGTTGGGTTTTGTCGCGCGTTTTGGTTCGGAGGGCACACGCTTGCAGAGACTGGTACGGGGGGAACTGCACCGGTCTCTGCGTGCCGTGCAAGCTCCGGAAGCCTATGAGCGGAGTGTGGATTTCGAACATCGTGTGGTCCTGCTGGAACCGCTGCTGTTCGTGTTGTCCTCAAAGCTTCGTGAACTGACGTCGGCGTTGGAGCACAACGGCTTGGCCGCGAACCGCGTCACGCTGCGGTTGATGCTCGAAAAAAGATTGCTGGATCCCAAGCCCGTGCGCCAGCGCGTATTGGAATTTCCCGTGCCTGTGCGCGACGCCGCGGTGATCCTCAAGCAACTGCAGTTCGATTTGGAGGCGCATCCGCCGGAGGCCGCGATTGTTGGTTTCGAGATCAGGCTGCATCCGGTGGAGCCTCGTACCGTGCAGCATGGTTTATTTGTGCCGCAGGCTCCGCCGCCGGAGAAATTGCAATTGACGCTGACCCGTTTGACGGCGCTGGTAGGGGAAGGGAACGCAGGTTCGCCCGAATTGCTGAACACGCACCGCCGCGACGCCTTCGTCATGCGCGCGTTTTCCCCGGAGCAGGCAAGCGGCAAGAGTGACGCGGCGCGAAGCAAAAATGCAAATACTCAGGAGCAAAAGAAGCCGGCCGCTTCGCACTTTTCGAAATTTGCGTTTCGCCAGTATCGTCCGCCTGTTTCCGCGGAAGTCCGCGTGCGAGCGGAACGGCCTGCGTTCATTAACGCCGCGCCAAGTCCGGCGCAGGATCGGGCCATTCGAGGCGAAATAATTTCGGCCGCTGGTCCATGGAAATTATCGGGCGATTGGTGGACCGCAGCCGGTTGGAATCGCGACGAATGGGATGTGGCATTGAGCGACGGCGGCGTCTATCGGATCTTCATGCGGCTGGAGCAACGCCGGACCTCATCCGAGAACCGCGCTCGCGAGTGGTTTTTAGAAGGCGTGTACGACTGAGGGGTGTGGGGCAGCTTTGGAATCCTGCCCCACAATGGATCTCCTGCATGTCCTACATCGAACTCCACGCACGCTCGGCATTCAGCTTTCTGGAAGGCGCATCGCTGCCGGAAGAGATTGCCGCCCGCTGCGCGGAACTTGATTTGCCTGCTGTCGCGGTGCTTGATCGCAACAGCATGTCGGGCGCAGCGAGGTTTCATAAACAAGCGCAGAAGTCCGGCATACGGGCGATTCTTGGTGCTGAGGTGGCTGCAGCGGAAGGCTTTCGCTACTCGCTGCTGGCCGAGTCACAAACGGGCTATCAAAATTTGTGCCGCATGATCACCAAGATCAAGATGCGGACCGGGCACGGCGATCAGGAACATGCGGTAGCCACACGCGAAGACATCGCCGAGCACGCTGAAGGTCTGATCTGCCTCACAGGTGGCGATGAAGGGCCGCTGGCTTGGTTGGCGGCGCCTGGTTCTCAGTCCAGACCCCGAAGTGTGGCGGAAAAGAAAACGAATGCTCTTCGCGAAGTGGAGCAACTGGTTTCACTCTTTGGGCCTCGCAATGTTTATGTGGAACTGCAGCGGCATTTCGATCGCGATGAGGAGCGGCGCAATCAAATTGCCGTGGAGATTGCGCGCAAGCTGAAGCTGCCATTGCTGGCCACCAACGGCGTTTCGCACGCCATCGAGCAGGATCGCGATTTGCTGGATGCGCTCACCTGCGTGCGCCACAAAACAACCATCGCCGAGGCAGGCAAGCTCCTTTCGCGTAATGCCGAGCGGCATCTCAAAACCGCCGCGCAGATGCAAAAGCTGTTTCGCGATCTGCCGGAAGCGGTTACCAATACACAAGCTCTTGCCGATCGTCTGCAGTTCACGCTGCGCGATTTGGGCTACAAGTTTCCAGCGTATCCCGTGCCTCCGGGTGAAACGATGAATTCGTATCTGCGCCAGCTTGCCGATCAGGGCGCGCGGAATCGCTACCGTCCGTATCACGAAAAAGCGCGGGGTCAGATTGAACGCGAACTCGCGATGATTGAAAAGCTGGATCTTGCGGGTTACTTCCTCATCGTCTGGGACATCGTTCGATTCTGCAAACAGCAGGGACTGTTGGTGCAGGGGCGCGGCTCGGCGGCCAATAGCGCTGTTTGCTACGCACTTGAAATCACGGCGGTGGATCCCGTTGGAATGGATCTTCTGTTTGAGCGCTTTCTTTCCGAAGAGCGCGGTGAGTGGCCGGATATCGATCTGGATCTTGCCAGCGGTGATGAGCGCGAGCGCGCTATTCAATACGTCTATCAACGTTACGGTCAACTGGGCGCGGCGATGACGGCGAATGTGATCACGTATCGCGGACGCTCGGCTGCACGCGACATCGGAAAGGTGTTGGGCTTTGACGAAGAGACGCTGGGGCGGCTCTCGAAGGTGGTCCCGTATTGGGGATTTAAAGACGAAGACGATACGGCGGGCAAGCAGTTCGCCGAGGCGGGGATTGATGTGCGGCAGCCCGTCGTCCAACAATTTCTTTCGCTGTTTGAGCGCACGCAGGATCTGCCTCGTCATTTGGGGCAGCATTCGGGCGGCATGGTGATCTGCCAGGGGCAGCTTGATTCCATCGTTCCGCTGCAGCCCGCGACGATGCCGGGGCGTTTCGTTGTCCAGTGGGATAAAGAAGACTGCGCGGACATGGGCATTGTCAAAGTGGACCTGCTGGGTTTGGGCATGATGGCGGTGATGAAGGAGTCCATCAACCTGATTCGCGATCACTACGGCGAAGAGGTGGACTTGGCGCATTTGCCCGCGGACGACCCGCAGGTTTACTCCGCCCTGCAGAGGGCGGACACCATCGGCATGTTTCAGGTGGAGAGCCGCGCGCAGATGTCGTTTCTTCCGCAGATGAAGCCGGATCATTTTTACGACATCGTTGTGCAGGTGGCCATCATTCGCCCAGGACCGATTGTCGGTAAGATGTTGCATCCGTATTTGCGGCGGCGGCAGGGATTGGAAGCCGTCTCTTATCCGCATCCGGCGCTGAAACCTGTGTTGGAACGCACTCTTGGCGTGCCTCTGTTCCAGGAACAGTTGTTGCGCATGGCGATGATCGTCGCCGGATTCACCGGAGGCCAAGCCGAAGAGTTGCGCCGCGCGATGGGCTTCAAGCGTTCGGAAAAGCGCATGAAGGAAGTGGAGACGGAACTGCGTGCCGGCATGACGCGCAATGGGATTTCGAAGGACGTGCAGGATCTGATTGTGCGCTCCATTGGCTCTTTCGCCGCTTATGGATTTCCCGAATCGCACGCCGCGAGTTTCGCGCTATTGGCCTACGCGAGCGCGTATTTGAAGTCCCACTACCTGGCGGCATTCACCGCTGCGATTTTGAACAACCAGCCGATGGGGTTTTATCATCCGGCGACTTTGGTGAAGGACGCGCAGCGGCATGGCCTGCATTTCCGTCCGATCGATTTGATGCGGAGCGAGTGGGAGTGCACGTTGGAAGAGGAGACAAGAGAAGGAGGACAGAGGTTAGAGGGCAAAGGACGGGGCGAACGCGAAACTGGGGTGTTGCCGGTTGCGGATGGCTCCTATCCCCTGTCCTCTTGCCTCTGTCCTCCTTCTTCCGTCCCCTGTCCTCTCGTCCATTCCGTGCGTCTTGGTTTCAATTACCTGAAGGGTATGCGTCGCGAGGTTGCGGAACGGATCATCAACGAGCGTCAAAAGCAGCCGTTTGAAAGCATTCGCGATCTAGTGCTCCGCGTGCCGGAGATTCGCAAGGAAGAACTGAATCTGTTGGCCGAGGCGGGGGCGCTGAATTGTTTGAAGAAGAATGGAGGAGTCAGGAGACAGGAGCCAGGAGACGAGCGGGAACGTAGCCTTGCTTATCCCTTATCGCCTGGCGGTCTTCTCCATCGGCGGGAGGCGTTGTGGCAAGCGGAAGTTGCGGCGCGGCCGGTGGAGGAACTGCTGGAGCCTGCCGTGATCGCAGACGAAGAGTGTCCGTTGGATCCAATGAATGATGCCGAGCGGCTGTTGGCCGATTACCGCTCGACAAGTTTGACCATCGGCATGCATCCCATGAAGCTGCAACGCGAACGCATGAATAAACTCGGTGTGATTCCGGCATCAGGATTGAGCGGTGTTCCCAACGGCAAGCGTGTGCGCATCGCCGGAGCCGTGATCTGCCGCCAGCGTCCGGGAACGGCCAGCGGTTTTGTCTTCATCAGTCTGGAAGATGAAACCGGCATCTCGAACGCCATCGTGGAGCCGGACTTGTTTCAAAAATGCAAGCTGACGATTGTCGGAGAAGCGTTCCTTGTCATTGAGGGCATCCTGCAAAACCAGCGCGGCTCGGTATCTGTGAAAGCGGCGGCGGTCAGGGGACTGCGAGTGAATACTACTGCTGCTGCCTCGCATGATTTTCATTGAGCAAAAACTGATTTTGCACAAGACTTCCAGCGTGAATCTCTCTGCCGTTCAGAGCTAACGCCCCATCAACCCGGCATCGTACTCTAGAAGTTTAGGCATTCCTATGGAAGAACTCGAAATATATAACGCAATTGGCGAGGACGGTTTCCACCGGTTGATCGCGGCTTTCTACGCGCAGGTTCCTGCAGACGATGTTCTGGGGCCGATGTACCCTGCTGAAGACATGGTGGGCGCAGAGGAGCGGCTCCGCGATTATCTTATCTACCGGTTTGGAGGTCCGCAAAAGTACATCGAAGAACGCGGCCATCCACGTTTGCGCGGCCGTCACATGCCTTTCCCCATAGACAAACTTGCGCGCGACCGCTGGATGCAACTGATGGACAACGCTTTCGAGCAGGTGAAACTTCCAGCCGACGCCGCGGCCGGTATTCGCACTTTTTTCGATCAGATGGCGACATTTATGATCAACCGCATGCATGGCAGCGAGCAGCAATGAGCGCGTTGGAGGCCAAACGGGACGTGAGTCAAAAAATAGCTTTAGTCACGGGAGCCAGCAGCGGGATTGGACGCGCGGTGGCGCTTGGGATGCAGTCAGCGGGATACACGGTTGCTATCTGTGGACGCCGGGAATCGGAACTGCAGCGCACCGCGGAAATGAGCGAAAGCGGCGCGCCGATGCTGTGCATTCGTTGCGATGTGAGTCAACCCGATTCGGTCAAAACGATGTTCGCGCGAATTCAAGAGACCTTTGGCCGCATTGACGTTCTGTTTAATAACGCGGGCCGCAGTGCGCCACCGATTCCGATGGAAGATCTGACGTTTGAGCAGTGGAATGCCGTGATTGGCTCCAATCTGACTGGAGCATTTCTGTGCGCACAGGAAGCGATTCGTATGATGAAGGCGCAGGAACCCAAGGGCGGCCGCATCATCAACAACGGGTCGATTGCGGCCTACACGCCCCGTCCGTTTTCCGCGCCTTACACGGCGTCGAAGCACGGAATCCTTGGGCTGACAAAAGCGATTTCGCTTGATGGACGCGCCCACAATATTGCTTGCGGCCAAATTGATATTGGAAACGCGGCCACACCGATGACGGAGCGCATGGCCACAGGCATTCTTCAACCAAACGGAACGACGGTGCCGGAAGACCGAGTGGATCTGCGGCATGTCGTTGACGCCGTTGTGTACATGGCGAATCTGCCTCTGGAAGCGAACGTCCAATATCTGACGGTACTGGCCACAAAGATGCCGTTTGTCGGACGCGGTTAGTGCTTCGGCGCGGCGTGCTCGGCTTGCGGTTTTTCCGCGGAGTGCTTTTCTTCGTGGACGCTATCGGCTTTGGCTTCGGCCTTGCCGTGCTCGCCCGCTTTGGTTTCGCCCTTGCCTTCCGCGGACCCCTCGGCGGAAGCTTCGCCGGCGGGGTCGGTCGGCGGCGCATTCTGATACCGGACGATCACGGACACGCGCCGGTTCTTTGCGTCTTCCGGATGTTCTCTGTCGCGAAGATTCTGATCGGCGAAACCGCGCACCTGCACGATCTGACCGGGTCGAGAGCCATGCGTTTCAATGATGCGGCGGGCGGCATTGGCCCGATCGGTGGATAATTCCCAGTTGGAATAATTCGTACGGCCACCAAACGCTTTTGCGTCGGTGTGACCTTCAATCAAGAGCGTGTTGGGCAGTTTCACCAACTGGTCAGCGAGTTTATTGATCAGCTCTTCACCCATATCGCTTGGCGCCGCGCTTCCTGATTGGAAGAACATGCCTTTTTCACTTTCCAGCAATTCCACGCGCAGTCCTTCGCCGGTCACGCTCAATTGCATGTAGTCCTTTAACTTCTCGAACTCCGGTTTCTGCTTGATTGCTTGCTCCAGCTTTTCCTTCAGATTGTCCATATCGTCCATGGAGACAGCGACGGATTCACCGGAACCGGCAGCCGAGCTTCCGGATTCCTTGCCCGTGCCGGAAGGATCATTGAAGTATGCGCTGATGGCCTTGCGAACCTGCACGTTGGAATTGAGCAGCCACAGCACAATGAACAGGGCCATCATGGCCGTAACGAAGTCAGCGTAGGCGACCTTCCACGCGCCACCATGATGACCGGCGTGGCCGCCTTTTTTCTTGATGATGATGATGGGTGCTTGCTGCTGGTTCATGTTGCGGCTCTTCTTTCTGCGAACTGTTTTGCAGCTTAGTGTCCGCCTGCCGGAGCAGCGCCACCCTTCAACGCGGCTTCGGTTTCCTTGAACGACGGACGTACGTCGCCTGGTATGCTGCGGCGCGCGAATTCAATCGCAAGCGCGGGTGCGGAGCCTTTGACGAACGCCATCACTCCCTGACGAAGGCAACGGAAGTAGTCGGTTTCCGCATCGGCCATCTTCGTCATCATTCCGGCCAGCGGTCCCAGGAATCCGTAGCAGATTAGAATGCCGAGGAACGTTCCGACCAGCGCCGCCGCCACCTTGTGTCCGATTTCTTCTGGAGGCCCTCCGAGCGACCCCATGGTGATCACAACGCCAAGGACGGCGGCGACGATGCCCAGGCCGGGCAGCGAATCGGCGACGGTGTTTAGCGCGCTGATGGGCTGCGTGGCTTCGTGGTGATGGACCTCCATATCCATCTCCATCATCTGGTCCAGATCAAATGCGGGCACACCGCCGGAGATCGCCATGCGCAGCGTATCGCAGACGAAATGAACCGCGTGATGATTGGCCAGAAACTTTGGATACTTCTTGAAGACTTCGCTCTTCTCGGGACTCTCGACATCCTCTTCGAGCTTCACCATGCCGGCTTTGCGCGCCAACATGAACAGGTCGTTCAGCATCTTGAGTGTTTCTACATACATTGCCTTGCTGAAGGGACTGCCCTTGAGCACGGAGATCAGGCCCTTGAAGATTTTGATCACCACGGGCAGGGGGTTGGCGATCAGAAGCGTGCCAAGCGCGGCGCCCCCGATAATTACCAACTCGGCTGGCTGTACCAGCACCGCGAGTTGCCCATGCTCCATGAGATATCCGCCGATGACGGCACCGATGACGACGACAATTCCGATGATTGCAAACATGTTTTTTGCCGGGAAGATCCTGTCCGGCGGCCGCCGCGGCGCAAGAAACGTCGCCGGTGGGTGGCCACCGCGTCCAACGATTTGCTTATCGGCGAGGGTAGGGAAATTTTAGCGGAAGAGCCGGATTGGTGTATGCACACCGGCTAGTGTGCAGGCGGTTCCACCTTTGGCGCATCATGATGGCTGCGCAGCGGCAGGTTCTTGAGCGTCAGGTTGAGGAACAATACGGCAACCATAATAATGGCGCTGGTGGAAAAGATCCGGTGCAACCCGTGTTCGAGCGACGCCCGCACGCTGACCAGGAGCGTTTGCATTAGTTGCAGCCCCCCTGGCAAAGTCCGGAAGATATTCTCCATTTGTTCCCGCATCTGCGTTAGGAGCAGTGGATTCGAAAAGAATTGCAGGGCCTGGTCCGGCGTGCCGGGTGGTATGGCTCGGCCAAACTCCGTGTGGTAATTGCTGAGGAGCACGCTGCCGAAAACGGCGACGCCCACCGTGCTGCCGATGGAGCGGAAGAATGTGGTGGATGCTGTCGCCGCTCCCATCTGATGCCGGGGAGCAACGTTCTGCACCGCCACGGTATACACGGGAATGAGCAATCCCATACCAACTCCCGCCGTGATCATGCCCATGATGACGAAGGGCCGCGAGGAGGTGGCCGTCATGAAGGCGAACACGGTCATGCCCGCGGCCACCAGGACGGAGCCCAGAACGGCGGGTAGTTTATAGCTTCGCAATCGGTACGTCATCTGCCCGCCGAAAAATGTTCCGCACACCACGCCCAGCATCATCGGCGTCAGCAGCGTTCCCGATTGGGTTGCGGACACGCCCAGCACACCTTGCATGTACAGAGGCAGGTAAATGATGACGCCAAACATCCCCATGCCGAGGACGAAGGTGGAAATGGAGCAGATACGGATGACGGGTTCTTTGAAAAGCGTCAGAGGAATCAGTGGCGCTTCGGCCTTGGTCTCTACATAAAGAAAGACCCCGAGGAGAACGGCGCTCCAGGCGAGCAACCCCTGCACCCGGCCGGATCCCCAACCGTACTGCGTCACCCACGTCAACGCGAGGAGCAATGGAATGATGGACGCCGAAAGTGTCAAAATGCCCGCCCAATCGATCGCGTGTTTCTTTGATTGCGGCCGGATGTCGGGGAATTGCGAGTACACCACCGCGAGTGCGATCAGACCCACGGGCAGATTCACGTAAAACGTGGCTCGCCAGGAAATCTTGTCTGTCAGGAATCCGCCGAGGGTGGGTCCGAAGACGGAAGCGAAGCCCCAGACGCCGGAAAAGAAACCTTGATAACGGCCGCGCTCGGCTGGTGCGAAGATGTCGGCAACGATGGTGAATACAAGCGCCATGATGACTCCGGCGCCTACACCTTGCAGGCCGCGGAAGAGAATCAGCTGATTCATGCCGTCGATGCCCAGGAAGTTCATTTCGCCCGCCGCGCCGCAGAGGGCAGAGGCGAATACGAAGAGTGCCGCGCCTCCCAGGAAGAACCACTTACGTCCGAAGAGATCGGACAGCCGCGCGCCAATCGGAATGGACATGGTGGAACACAGCATATAGGCAGTGGCCACCCAGGGGTAACGGTCGAAGCCCGAAAGGCTGGCGATGATGCGGGGTTCGGCGGTACCTACGATGGTTTGGTCGAGCGCGGCCAGCAACATCGTTAGCATCAGACCGGCCATGGTGCCGATCAGTTGCGGCTTGGTCAACCGCACCAGGCCGGAGGTATAGAGTTTGGGTTCCGCGGCTGCCGTGGTCACTCAACGATTCTATCAGCGCTTGGGTTGATGAATAAGTCGCCGTCGGCGTCAGGGAGGGGCTGAAACATGCCTCCAGTTTGCATTGCGACGAACTTGTCAGCCTACCCAAGACAGCGCTTTCTCATTAAGTTGGCAGTCTTGACGAGCCGGCGATTTTCGGGAACTCGATCAGGCCCTGATGGTTGCTCTGGGCGTTTCGGAATTCGACCATTCGTAGGAATTCCCCCTGCTGCGGCTTTCCTCTACCGGAAATCCGTTATAATCAAGGTGTAATCTTTTCAGCGTTCCTTGGGAGGTCCTAGTGAAGCGAGCCGGTTCGGATGAGTCCCTCCGTTGTTCGTTTTGTCACAAGAGTCAGGATGTTGTAGGCAAGCTGATCTCCTCCCCCTCCGACTACCCGCGTGCCTACATCTGTGACGAGTGCATCGGCGTCTGTAATTCGATTCTCGAAGACGACCGGCACGATCAGCAGTACACCGCGCCCCATAAGCTCCCCAAGCCTTTGGAATTAAAGGAGTATTTGGATCAGTACGTGGTCGGTCAGGACGCCACCAAGAAGAAGCTTGCGGTAGCCGTCTACAACCACTACAAGCGCATCCAGATGAACAAGCAGCGGACGGGCGACGTGGAGCTTTCCAAGTCGAACATCCTTCTGATTGGTCCTACGGGCACTGGCAAGACACTCTTGGCGCAGACGTTGGCGCGCATTCTGGATGTGCCGTTTGCCATCGTGGACGCCACCACGCTCACCGAAGCCGGGTATGTGGGCGAAGACGTTGAGAACATTATTCTTCGTTTGCTGCAGAACGCCGATTGGGACGTCCAACGGGCGCAGCAGGGAATTATCTACATCGACGAGATCGACAAGATCGGCCGCAAGGACGAAAATCCGTCGATCACGCGCGACGTTTCGGGCGAAGGCGTGCAGCAGGCGCTGCTCAAGATCCTGGAAGGTACGGTTGCCAACGTTCCGCCGCAGGGTGGCCGCAAGCATCCGCACCAGGAGTTCACTCCGGTGGACACCACGAACATTCTGTTTATTTGCGGCGGTGCGTTCATCGGCCTTGAAAAGACTATCCAACGCCGGATAGGCACCCGTGCGATCGGATTCTCGAATCCGGAGGATGTCAAGAACGAAGCCCCACGCCGCGCGGGCAGTTCTGGACGCCGTGACATCGGCACGTTGGAGCAAGTGCAGCCCCTTGATCTCATCAAGAGCGGCTTCATTCCGGAATTTATCGGCCGCTTGCCGGTGGTGGCTGTGCTAGAGGATTTGAGTCGCGATGCTTTGGTGCAGATTTTGACGAAGCCGAAGAATGCGATCATTCGCCAGTATCAGAAGCTATTCGAATTTGAGAACGTGAAGCTTCGGTTTACCGATGACGCTCTCGAAGCGATCGCGCAATTGGCGATGGAGCGTAAGGTAGGTGCGCGCGGCCTCCGCATGATTCTCGAAGACCTCATGCTGGACCTGATGTATTACCTCCCGACGTACAAGAAGGTCCGTGAATTCGTGGTTACCAAGGAAATGGTTCTGACGCAGAAGATCAATGTGAATCTTCTGGAGAAAGCCGGATAATCTCCACCGTCACGGGCTGGTAATCTGGAGTCAGAGGTTTGGACTCCGCGTTTTCGTCTGCCGTTGGAGATCCTGATTCCCATACATGCTTACTTCGAAAGAAAAATCCGACACGCGTAAACTGCCGATGATGCCCATCCGGGACGTCGTCATATTTCCGCACATGATGACGCCGTTCGTGGTGGGTCGCGAGTCGAGCGTCCGCGCATTGGAAGAAGCACTCGCCGGCGACAAAAAGATTTTCCTCGCCACGCAACATGACGCGAGCGTGGATGAGCCGCGGCCCGACGAGATCTACTCGGTTGGCACCGTTGCCAACATCGTCCAAAGCCTGCGCCAGTCTGACGGCAACGTGAAGGTGCTGGTGGAAGGCGTGGAGCGCGGCAAGATTCTTTCGGTTTCCGAAGACGAAGGTTACTTTAAGGCGACCATCAAAACGTTCGGTTTCAAAGTGGAGGCGGGTACACAGCTGGAAGCGCTGATCTCGCGCGTCACCACGTTGTTTGAGCAGTATGCGAAGCTGAGCCAGAACGTCAACTACGACACGATTGTTTCCGCCATCCGTGGAGAAGATCCAGGCAAGCTTGCCGACACGGTGGGCGCGAATTTGCAGCTCGCCATCGATGAGAAACAGGAACTGCTCGAAATCTTCGACCCGATTGACCGCCTGACGCGCGTCGCGGAGATGCTCGATATCGAGATCGAGAAGCTCAATGTGGATCGTACCATCCAAGGCCGCGTGAAGCGCCAGATGGAGAAGGCGCAGAAAGAGTATTACCTCAACGAGAAGATCAAAGCGATCCAGAAAGAGTTGGGCCGCGGCGAGAAGAGCGAATTCGACGAGCTGAAAAAGAAGATTGAAGTGGCGGGCATGACGAAAGATGCCCATGAAAAAGCCATGGCGGAGTTGAAACGCCTGGAACAGATGCCGCCGATGTCGGCCGAATCCACCGTTTCGCGCAACTACTTAGACTGGCTGCTGGCGGTGCCGTGGAAGAAGAAATCGAAAGAGATCCGCGACCTGCAGTTTGCGCAGACGGTTTTCGAAAACGATCACTACGGACTCGAGAAGATCAAGGAGCGCATCCTTGAATTTTTGGCCGTGCGCCGGTTGGTGACAGATCCGAAGGGCTCCATCCTATGCTTTGTTGGACCCCCGGGCGTTGGTAAGACGTCGCTCGGCATGTCGATCGCGAAGGCGACGGGTCGCAAATTTGTGCGCCTCTCGCTGGGCGGCGTGCGCGACGAAGCGGAAGTTCGCGGCCATCGCCGCACCTACATTGGTGCGCTGCCGGGCCAGATGATCCAAATGATGAAGAAGGCGGGTGTTCGGAACCCGGTCTTCATGTTGGATGAAGTCGACAAAATGTCCACCGATTTCCGTGGCGATCCGTCGGCGGCGTTGCTCGAAGTGCTTGATCCGGAACAGAATTACATGTTCGTGGATCATTACCTGGACGTCGAATACGATCTGAGCCAGGTTTTCTTCATCGCCACGGCGAACGTGATGCACACGATTCCGCCGGCCCTGCAGGATCGCATGGAAGTCATTCGTCTTTCCGGTTACACCGAACTCGAAAAGATGGAGATTGCCAAGAAGTTCCTTGTTCCGAAACAAACGGCAGGCACGGGCCTTTCGTTGGAGCAGATTGAGTTTACCGATGCGGGCATCAACGAACTGATTCTGCACTACACGCGTGAAGCAGGTGTCCGTAACCTGGAGCGCGAAGTGGGCAACGTCTGCCGCAAGGTGGCTCGCCTGGTGGTGAACTCCCAAGTGACGGGTGGCGAGACTGAAGACGAAACTGCCGAGGGGCAGGATGCCAAGAAGGCATCGAAGAAAGCTGCGAAGAAGGAAGCCGCCCCGGTTGCTGCCACGCCTTTCGACAAAGTGGTAATCACGCCGGAAAAGGTGAACGAACTCCTTGGCCCTCAGAAGTATCGCGAACAGGTTCAAGAGAAAAACAACGAGGTTGGTGCTACGGTGGGCTTGGCATGGACCGAAGTTGGCGGCTCAATTCTCACTACCGAAGCGGCAATCATGGAAGGCCGGGGCAGATTGACGTTAACCGGAAAACTGGGCGACGTCATGCAGGAATCGGCGCAGGCGGCGATGAGCTACGTTCGCAGCCGAGCACACATTCTGGGTTTGCCGAAGGATTTCTACCGTCACCTGGATATCCACTTGCATGTACCCGAGGGAGCTATCCCGAAGGACGGTCCGTCGGCGGGTATTACCATTGCCACCAGCATCATGAGCGCGCTCACCAGCATTCCGGTGCGGGGCGATGTTGCGATGACGGGCGAGATTACAGTTCGCGGGCGCGTGCTTCCGATTGGCGGCTTGAAGGAAAAGCTGCTGGCGGCGCATCGTCACGGAATCCGAGAGGCGATTCTTCCCAAGGACAACGAGAAGGATTTGCCGGATATTCCGGAGAATGTCCGCAACGATATGAAGCTCCATTTCGTCCAGTCCATGGACGAGGTGCTGAAGCTGGCACTCGAACGCGAACTCGAGATCGGAACGATGACGGGCATGCTGACGGCGGCCGAAATCGTGGCTGCGTCGAGAGACGAGAAAATTACACATTAGCGGCCGGTGGCAGGGGTCGGGTTTCCGGTCAATTGCCACTGGAACCCCTACCCAAATATTATGGCGGCTCGGTTTATAATAAGTGCAGCCAGGCCGGAGCAGTTCCCCCCAGAGGCGGAGTTGGAAGTTGCGTTTCTGGGCCGGAGCAACGTCGGCAAGTCCAGTTTGATTAATGCGTTGGTGGGGGCCGAAGGGTTGGCCTACACAAGTGCGCGGCCCGGTTGTACACAATCCATTAACTTCTACCAGGTCGATGGTGGCTACCGCTTCGTCGATCTTCCCGGGTATGGGTTCGCGAAAGTTCCCCAACGCATCACGAAGGAATGGAAGCAGCTGATTGATTCGTATTTGTTCGGCCGAGGCGCGCTAAAATTGGCATTCATCGTTTTGGATGCGCGCCGGGGTTGGATGGAGCGGGACCTGGAACTCCGCGAATGGCTGGAAGTTCATGGACGGCCCTACCAGGTGGTCGTCACTAAAATTGACAAATTAAAGACGCAGAAGGAACGGCATCAAAGCCGGAGCGCGATTCGGGAAGCATTCCCGGAGGGCGACGTGCTCGAATGCTCGGCCACGACCGGCCGGGGAGTGAGGGAAATTTGGCAAGCGATCTCGAAAATCAAGACAACGGAGTAAATCCGCAAGGAAACGAAGCGGATGCTCCCAAGGCGGAGACTGCGAAGAAAGATCACGTCAAGCATGAGCGTAAAGCTGCTCCAAAGGCTGAGGTGAAACCAGAAGCTAAGGCCGAGCCAAAAACGGAAGCCCCGGCTCCCGCCGCCGCGCCGGTCGCCCCTGCCGTGGAAGCCACCGGTGATCCCGAGGAGACCAAGACCGACGAGGCACCCACGGGCGACGCGAACACTCCCACGCCGACCGGTCGCCTGTTCGATCCGCGCCGCCGCGGACCGAATGGCCAGAATCGCGGAAGCGCGCTCGATCTGGTGGAACTCAAGGACATGAGCATCCAGAAGCTCAACCAGATCGCCAAAGATTTGGGCGTCCAAGGCTTCGCGGGACTCCGCAAACAGGAGTTGATATTTAAGATCCTGCAGGTGCAAGCGGAGAAGAGCGGTCTGATTTTCTCGGAAGGCGTGCTCGAGTGCCTGCCGGACGGCTTCGGCTTCCTGCGCGCGCCGGAATACAACTATCTACCGGGTCCCGACGATGTTTACGTTTCTCCGTCGCAGATTCGCCGGTTCGACCTTCGCACAGGTGATACGGTCAGCGGTCAGATCCGTCCACCGAAGGAAGGCGAACGTTACTTCGCGCTGATCAAAGTAGACGCGATTAACTTCGAGCCGCCAGAGGAAGCGCGCAACAAGATTTTCTTCGACAATCTGACGCCGCTCTATCCGCAGCAGCGGCTGAAGATGGAGACGATGCGCGACAATTACTCCGGCCGCGTGCTGGACCTAATGACGCCCATTGGCAAAGGCCAGCGTGGTCTGATCGTTGCTGCTCCTCGCACCGGTAAGACGATGCTGCTGCAGCAGATTGCGAACTCTATCACGGCAAATCATCCGGAAGTTTCGCTGATCGTATTGCTGATCGACGAACGTCCCGAGGAAGTTACGGATATGCAGCGGTCCGTGAAGGGCGAGGTCATATCGTCTACCTTCGATGAACCCGCCTCGCGCCACGTGCAGGTGGCCGAAATGGTCATCGAAAAGGCGAAGCGATTGGTGGAGCACAAGAAGGACGTCGTGATTTTGCTCGATTCCATCACGCGGCTGGCTCGTGCGTACAACACAGTTGTGCCGCCCTCTGGCAAAGTGCTCTCCGGCGGTGTGGATTCGAACGCTCTGCAGCGCCCCAAGCGCTTCTTCGGCGCAGCACGCAATATCGAAGAAGGCGGCTCGCTCACGATTGTTGCTTCGGCTTTGATCGATACGGGCAGCCGTATGGACGACGTGATCTTTGAAGAATTCAAGGGCACCGGCAACATGGAAGTCCACCTGGATCGCAAGCTGATGGACAAACGCGTGTTCCCTGCGATCGACATCACAAAGTCCGGTACTCGCAAGGAAGAATTGCTGGTTCCGCGCGAGGAACTCAACCGTGTGTTCGTTCTGCGCCGCGTTCTGAATCCGCTGTCGCCGGTGGAGAGCATGGAGTTGCTGATCGACAAGTTGAGCAAGACGCAGACGAATTCGCAGTTCCTGCAATCGATGAGCGGATGATGCAAGGCGCCGCTTTCGTTGCCAACACATACTAACGACGCGCTCCGCGCGATCGAGGAACAAACTCCGTGGGCCGTATCCGCGTACTTTCCGACAAGGTTGCTAATCAAATCGCTGCCGGCGAAGTGGTGGAACGGCCCGCAAGCGTTGTAAAGGAGCTTCTCGAAAATTCCCTGGATGCGGGGGCAACAGAGTTCCGTTTGGATGTGGAGGGTGGTGGACGAAGGCTTATCCGGTTAACGGATAACGGCATCGGCATGATGCGTGACGATGCGCTGCTTGCGTTCGAACGCCACGCCACCAGCAAGCTATCCGACGTCAAAGACCTGCTTTCCATCGCGACGCTAGGTTTCCGCGGGGAAGCACTTCCCTCCATTGCCTCTGTTTCCCGGTTGGTTCTCGAGACGAAAGCGAAGGATGAGGGTGTGGGAACGGTGGTTGAGATCGCGGGCGGAAAGATGTTGCGATGCGATGACGCCGCGCTTGCCAGTGGGACATCGATCACCGTGCGGGATCTCTTTTACAACGTGCCAGCGCGCAAAAAGTTCCTGCGCTCTGAACCGACAGAGATAGCGCACATCGCTTCTTTGATGACGCACTACAGTCTGGCGCATCCGGACAAAAGCTTCTATTTGCGGCATAATCACACCGAGCTTTTGGATGTCACTCCGGTGGCCGAACTTGGGGAGCGAGTTTACCAGGTGTTCGGCAGTCAGGTGTTGACCGACTTGATTACGCTTGGTGAACGCAGCAGGGAGATGCCGATGCCTCCCGACGACGAAGGGCAGGTTACTGCTCCTCGAAGATTCCGGCTGCGCGGATTCGTCAGTGGGCCGCAGGTCCAAAAGCTGAATCGCAATTCGATCTACCTGTTTGTGAATGGCCGGTTGATTCGCGATCGTTTACTGATTCACGCGATCACGTCCGCTTATCACAATCTGGTTCCGCCTGGAACATATCCGTTTGCGCTCCTTTTTCTCGATTGCGATTTGGAAGAAGTTGACGTAAACGTGCATCCGTCGAAAACGGAGGTGCGCTTCCGGCATGGGTCGATGGTGCATGATTTCGTGCGCGATACGATACGGGACCGGTTGATGGAGGAACGTCCAGCGGCGAGCTTGCCCCAGTCATCGCCGCAGTTGGCCGCGGCACTTCCATACTCGGAGTTCTCGCAGCGCGTGGCTGATATGGCGTTTGCCGCGGCCGAGCCGTCGTCGGTGATGCCCGGGAATGTAACTGCAGCGGAGGCTCAGCACATGCCTGAGTTCACGTTGCATCGAACGTCGCCGCCGGTGCCGCGGTTTGCATTCAGCAACGGAGATGCCGATCAAGGAGTTGTCGATGGCGGCGCACCGAAGGCTCCGGTGTTTGCGCCACGGATCTCGTCCGGACGCTTGGCGGTTCCGGATACACACGGCGATCCATTTCCGGGTGGGACGTTGCCCGAGCCAGAGACGCTAGAGGCGCTGAAGGATTTGCGTCCGCTCGGACAGATTCACGATAGCTTTATTGTGGCGGCCGGACGCGACGGATTGTGGATCATCGATCAGCATGTGGCGCACGAGCGCATTCTCTTCGAGCAAGTTCTGGAGCAGCGCCACAAGGGAGCGGTGGAGACGCAAGGGCTGCTGATGCCGCTGATTATTGATCTGACGGCGGCGCAGCAATTGGAGTACGCTCGCATCGCGAATGAGTTGAATTCGCTCGGTTTCACCACCGAACCTTTCGGGATTCGCACAATTGCAGTGAAGGCGGCGCCCGCCGGCGTGAGCGCAACCGACGTAGAGAAGATCGTTTTTGAGATTCTAGAGATTGCCGAACACGAGCTGCGCAAAGCGTCCTTGGATGAAATTCGTCGAGCCGTTGCCGCGTCCATCGCGTGCCGGGCGGCGATCAAGATCAATATGCGGCTGGAGCCGAGCAAAATGGATTGGCTTCTCCGCACGCTCGCTTCGACGTCGTCACCGATGAGTTGTCCGCACGGACGGCCCATCGCGCTCCGATATGCCACGCGCGATATCCTAAAAAGCTTCCACCGTATATGAATCGTTATCTGCTTGTGATGCTCGGCGCAGCCCTTGGCGGCTTGGCTCGGTATGTTGCGGGATCGGCAATTCTGCAGCGCTTCACGTCGCGTTTCCCGGAGAACGTGTTTCCGGTGGGCACGTTGGTTGTGAACGTCACCGGGTGTTTTCTCATTGGTCTGGCGATGTCGATCTTTGTGGCGAAGCAGGATCCTAATCCAGCACTGAGACTATTCTTGGTTACGGGATTCCTTGGCGGGTATACGACGTTCTCGTCGTTTGGATGGGAAACATTTGAAGCGGTGGAAAAGGAAACGATTCTGATCGCGATGGGCAATGTGGTTCTCAGCATTGTTCTGGGTTACCTGGCAGTATGGCTCGGGGCATTTTGCGGCGAGTGGATCGCGAAGTCCGGCAGGGGCCTGACGGGATGAACGGACGCATCATCGTTGTGGGCGGGGGGATTGTCGGACTCGCAACAGCGTGGCGGTTGGGGCAGAAGTTTCCGGACACTAAAGTAACGGTTCTGGAGAAGGAATCGGCTGTTGGACGACACCAGAGCAGCCATAACAGCGGCGTTCTGCACGCCGGCCTCTATTACAAGCCCGGAACGAGAAAAGCACGTCTTGCCGTGCGAGGGATCCGCCAGATGGTGGAGTTCTGCGAATCGCATTCAATTGCGCATGAGGTTTGCGGGAAGGTTGTGGTCGCGGTTGGTGAAGAGGAGCGGCCTAGGTTGCATGCGCTGCTGGAACGGGGAAGCGCGAACGGGCTCAGTGGTCTACGCCTGTTACGGCGCGAAGAGTTGTTGGAGATTGAACCACACGCGGCGGGCGTTGCGGCAATCCACGTGCCGGAGGAAGGCATCGCCGATTATCCGTCCGTTTGCAATGCCCTGACGAATGAAGTGAAGGCCCAGGGTGGGGAAGTGATCATGGGTGCGAAAGTCACCGCGATCGAACGCGACGGAAATATTTGGCGGATAATCACGGGCTCCGGCGAGCACACGGCACCGCGAATTGTGACTTGTGCGGGACTACATGCCGATCGCGTGGCTGCATTGACGGGGCGCGCTCGCGAGGCCCGTATCATTCCGTTTCGCGGTGAGTATTACAAGATCCGTCCGGACCGGCAACATTTGGTCCGCAATTTGATCTACCCTGTGCCCGATCCGCGGTTTCCGTTTTTGGGTGTTCACTTTACGCGCATGATTCGCGGCGGCGTGGAGGCCGGACCCAATGCGGTTCTCGCCCTGGCACGAGAAGGCTACCTGAAAACAGATATCCGGCTGGGTGATCTCAAAGATGCACTTTGTTTTCGAGGGCTTTGGAAGTTTCTGGGGAAATATTCCAACATTGCGTGGGAAGAGGTCCAACGATCCTTCAGCCGGGACTTGTTTTGCGCAACGCTGCAAAGACTGGTTCCAGAGATTCAGCCGGAGGACCTGGTTCCAGGCGGCGCGGGGGTGCGTGCGATGGCCATGGCTCCAGACGGATCGTTGATTGAAGACTTCCACTTTGTCGAAGGCCCCGGTGAATTACACGTTGTGAGTGCGCCGAGTCCCGCGGCGACAGCATCGCTTGCGATCGGAGAAGAGATCGCGGAAACACTTGCTCGTCAACACTGAGGGACAAGCACTCTTAGTGCTTCAGTGCGCCCTGCAATTTTTCCGCAAACGGACTCGACGATGGTTTGGGCCCGTTTCCCTGACTGGCGGGCGCAGGAGTTGCGGCCGGTGGGATTCCGGACGGGGGCGCGGCGTTCGATTGCGGCGCTGGTGAAGGCTCCAGGTAGTTCTTTTTCTTCAGGACGGTGCGTTCGAGTGGGCTGATCCATCCGGTCCACTCCGCATCGCTAAAGCGTTCCTTCTCGACGGAAGCCCGCATGCACTCCATCTTGGAATCGAGCGTATCGATTTGATGCAGTAACATCGCTTCGAGGAACGAAGGAACCTTAGGTGAGCCGAACTCGAGCACGCCGTGATGGCTCAGGATCAGATGGATTACGAGATCCCGCAACCTCGGCGGGAAATCGGGAAGCTTCTTGATGAACTGATCCACCATCTGCACGCCGATGACGATGTGCCCGATCAACTGGCCTTCACTGCTGTAGCCCAGGCTGCGGGCGTACGTAAGCTCGCTGGTCTTGCCGATGTCGTGCAAAAGGACTCCGGTGAGGAGGAGATCGAAATCGACATCCGGATAGTGTGCGGCGGTGAACTTCGCCAGATGGCAAAGAGAGAGGACGTGCTCGATCAGGCCGCCGATCCAGGCGTGGTGAACGGCCTTGGCGGCGGGAGCCGTGCGAAACGCGAGCGCCAGTGCCTCATCCGCAAATATCGTCTCGAGGAGCTGCTTCAGGTGTGGATTCATCATCGACGCGATCCACTGGCGAAGCTCGGCGAACATTTCTTCACGATTGCGTTTGGATGCCGGGAGGAAATCGGCGATGTCGATTTCAGACTCAGGGACAGGGGCCAGTTTGTGAATCGTTAACTGGGGCTTGTTCTGGAAAAGTTGAACGATGCCTTTAACCTTGATGAAGCCGTCCCGTTCGAAAAGGTCCATCGCTTCGGAGACGTTGTCCCACATCTTGGCGTCCACGTCGCCGGTGCGATCGGCGAGTGTGAGTGAAAGATAGGGCTCGCCGGTTTTCTTTTGGCGAATCTCCTTGTTTTGAACAAGGAACAAGCCAACAATGAGCTTGTTGGGCTCAAGCTCGGAAACGTAAGGTGATTTCATCGGATGTGGTGCGCTCTTAGCGCGAAGACGACGTCCCCGTGTTCTGAACACTGGTGCCCGGAATAGGAATAAACAGCAGGCGGCGGTTGCGAGTCTTGGCCGCGACCTGTTCCTTGGTTACGGTTTCCGGTTTGATTTCTGCCGGGTCAGCCCAAGTGGTGACTTTGCCCGGCGCAGCGCCGGAATCTTCGAAACCATTCTTAATTTCCAGGAAGGCATCCATACGCAACTGCGTGAGATACTTGCGCAATTCCGGCTGCATGCGCGGTCCGAAAAGTCTGCCTTGAACTTCGTTCTGCACTTCCTCAAAGCTCGCGAGGCCGGCCTTCTGGTGATCCTCCACCTTCAGGATCAGGAAACCGTTGCCGACGTTGATCGGGTCCGTCACATAACCCTTTGGTTGATTCCAAACTGCGTTCTCAATCTCTCCACGGAGGTTGCCCTTTTCAAACGCGCCGATCTCACCGCCCTGCGGAGCACTGGGAGAGTCGGAATTCTGCTGGGCGAGTTCTTCGAACTTCTCGCCGCGCTTCCCGCGTGCGGACAAATCTTTGGCCTTCTTTTCAGCGGCAGCGGCATCCTTTTCACTGCCGACAAGGATCTCCCGCAAGAAGACGCGATCCTGGCGCTCGAAATCTTTCTGGTGCTCGTCGTAATACTTCTGCAGTTCTTCCCGCTTGAAGTTGATTTTGCTCGCCACTTCCTGGCGGACCACGCGGTTGGTCATCGCCTGATTCTTCAACTCGTTTTTATAGTCTTCGAAAGTGTTGCCTGTTTCCTGGCGAACGAATTCCTGGAACTTATCCGGGTCTGCGATATTCACTCGACGCTGAATCTCGGCGAGTTGCTTATTGATGTCGGTATCGACGTTGATGCTCATTTCCTTCGCTTTCGACAGCAAAAGAAGTTGATCCAGCTTTTCGCGCAGGATGTTCTTTTCGCCTTCCGTCAGTGCATCCACCAGACGAGTTCCGGTTAGGCCTTGCTGACGGTAAGAGGCTTCCATCTGCGCACGGGTTCGTACGATGTCATTTCGGGTAATGATTTCGCCGTTCACCTTTGCGATGATCTCATCAACCACCAGAATTTCGGCGGCAAGGCAGCTGCCCGCAACCATCAGGAAACAAGCCAGAAAAGAACTCAGGCGCATACCTTAATTATAGCTACTAGGAAGCACCAGAAACGTCAGCCGGTGGCGGGCCCGCAAGAGTGTCGCAAGACTTGTTTAAGAAGTCCAAAATTGCTGTTGGAGCGTCCGCGCCTGCCGACAACGGTAATCGCAAAACGCCTGCCGGCGTGAATTGCGCACCCTCGTTGGTGGACACCAACTCCATCAATCGCGCGGGATCGATCTTTGAGCCCGGGTGGAACTTAATCTGGACAGAGCCACCGCGGCGGTCGATGGCCTCGATGCCCAGGCGCTCGGCTCTCGTTTTAAGCAGGGCGAACTGGACGAGCGTACCGACGGCCGGAGGGGTGGGACCATAGCGATCCGCAAGTTCGGCGAGAATGATGTCCGCATGCTCCGGGTTGCGCGCGTCGGCAATTTGCTTGTAGGCACGCAATCGCTGGTGTTCGTCACGTATATATTCCGGAGGAATGCGGATATCGAGTCCGAGATTGAGTGCGGAGTGCACTTCAAGGGGCAGTTCCTCACCCTTCAACTCGTGGACGGCCTCATCAAGTAGGCGGAGATACATGTCGAAGCCAACCGCGGCGATGTGCCCGTGTTGTTCGCCGCCAAGAATATTGCCCGCGCCGCGCAGTTCCAAATCGAGTGCGGCGATCTTGAAGCCGGCGCCAAGGTCGGAGAATTCGCGGAGTGCCGCGAGACGTTTGCGGGCGATTTCACTCAACTCCGTGTCTTGCGGGATGAGTAGATATGCGTAGGCGCGACGGTTGGACCGGCCCACGCGGCCGCGTAACTGATAGAGCTCCGAAAGTCCATACCGTTCGGCGTTTTCGATGATGATTGTGTTCGCGAGCGGAATATCGAGTCCGTTTTCGACAATCGTCGTTGAGACGAAGACGTCGTATTCGTGCCGCATGAAGCCGAGGAGCACGCGCTCCAGTTCGTCCTCACCCATCTGCCCATGGCCCACGCCGATGCGCGCGTTGGGAACGAATTCCTGAATGGCCGCGGCGCGCATGAAGATGGAGTCGACACGATTGTGAATGAAATAGACTTGGCCACCGCGGCTCAATTCCTGCTCGATGGCCGATTTGATCAAGTTGCCATCATAGTGCGCGACCACGGTGTGAATCGCCAAGCGATCTTTCGGCGGAGTCTCGATCACGCTCATGTCGCGAATGCCCAGCATCGACATGTGCAGCGTACGTGGAATGGGCGTCGCGCTCATCGTGAGGACGTCCACATTCTGGCGGAGCTGCTTGAGCCTCTCTTTGTGGCGCACACCAAAGCGTTGCTCTTCATCAACGATCAGAAGTCCTAAGTCGCGGAATTCCACGTCCTTCGAGAGCAGGCGGTGCGTACCAACGGCGATGTCGATCTTTCCATCCGCCAGATCCTGCGTGGCCTGCGCCAACTCTTTTTTGTCGCGGAAGCGGGAAAACATTTCAATGCGGGCGGGGAACGCAGCGAAACGTTTCTTCATTGTTTCGAAGTGTTGAAAGGTGAGGACAGTAGTTGGTGTTAACACCGCCACCTGCTTACCGTCTCCCAGCGCCTTGAACGCCGCCCGCATGGCGACCTCTGTTTTGCCATACCCGACGTCGCCGCACAGAAGCCGGTCCATCGGTTGGGTGGATTCCATGTCCCGCTTAATTTCTTTGACCGCGGTCAGCTGATCTTTGGTAGCCGTGTACTCAAACGAATCTTCAAACTCGCGCTGCCAGTTGGAATCCCTCGAGTACGAAAATCCTTGCGCGGAGCGGCGCTGAGCGTAGAGCTTCAATAGCTCGTCCGCCATGTCGCGCATCTTGGATTTAACGCGCGTCTTGCGTTGCGTCCATGTAGCGCCGCCCAGTTTATCGAGCGGAGGACCGTTCTCACCGCCACCGCGATACTTCTCGATCAGATCCAGTCGAGTCAGCGGGACGTAAAGCTTTGCTTCGCCCGAATACTCGAGGACCATGAAATCGCCCTTTTGCTCGCCCTGGGCGATTTCACGAAGCCCGAGAAACTTGCCGACGCCGTGTGTTGTATGAACAACGAAATCGCCCGGTTTCAGATCGGCAAGGTCGGCGGCGAACGCGGATTGCCCTTTCGAGATGCTGGGTTTGGCGACAAGATCGGATGGGTCAAAAAGGTCTTCACTGCCTACGAATGCGATGGCCGCATCGGTGAAGACGACGCCTCGCCGGATCAGCCCTTTCACCAAATACGCATGCGCGACCGGCCCGGCGAGATAGGCGCGTTCCGCCAAATATGGCGACGCCGCCTCATTGGGGGCCAGGCCCAGTTGGAAGGGAATGGAATATTCCCGAAGAATATCGGCAAGGCGTTCCAACTCGCCGTTTGACGGCGCAAAGAACGCGACACGATACCCTTGCTCGATCATCGTCTTGGTTTCGGCTACCGCAACCTGCATGGATCCGTGGAATGCCATCGACGGCCTCGTTGGAATGCGCAGGCCCGTGTCGCCCAGTTCAAGCTGCCGGAACAATACCTGCGTCAGGCCCGAGAGTCGCTCTGCTATTTGCTCCCAGGAGAAAAAGTGTGCATCGGCGAGATCACTGTTCTCCGAATACTGGGCAAGGCGTTTCCAAAGGCGCTCGGAGGACTGGCGCAGTTGCTCCGGCTCGTCGAGCACAACGATTGGGCGTTTGTCTTCTGTTTGCCCACTGGCGAGCAAGTCCACCAGTGCATGGTCGCGTGGGTTCTCCAACGCCGCGTGGAACTCCCATCCGGGTTCCAGCGATCCGACCACACGTGGCAACTCCGTGAGTGGTAACACGTCCGCTTCCGTCACTTTCATGACGGAACGCTGGGTCTCCGTGTCAAAGCGGCGAATGGATTCAATTTCGTCGCCGAAAAACTCCACGCGCAACGGGCGTTGACTCTCCGCGGGAAACACGTCAAGAATGCCACCACGGATGGAGTACTCACCTGTCATCTCCACGGGCTCGCGGCGCTCGTAGCCGATCGATTGGAGATGAGCCTCAATTGTTTCGAGAGGCAGTTCTTCTCCAGTGCGTAGCGTAACGGCCAGATGGCGATAATGAGCGGCATTATACGTACGAAGCAGTGCCGAAGCGGTGGAGGCGATGGTGATCGGAGTCTTCGCTGCCGCCATGCGCCAAAGGCCAATGGCGCGCTGTTCGGCGATCTCTGTGTGCGGGGAAAGGTTCTGGCCTGGAAGTACGTCCAGCGCGGGGAGCAACTGCGGATGCCCAACTTCCGGCCGGCCGATGAGCAGGCCAAAGAACGTATCGGCCAGCTCCGCTAGAGTTTCTGCATTCTGACTTTCTCCTGTGATGAGGAGAACGGGCCGTTCCGTTAGCTGCCACAGCAGGACCAGATACAGGGCCTTGGCGGCGGGACTCAACCCGGAAAGTGAAATCGGATCTTTTTCGTTGCGCAGCAGACGCGCCACGGCGTCCTGAAACGCTGGATGGCGGCTCAACGTTTGAAATAAATCTCGAACCGCGGGATGGGTCACGGGATATCGGTTAACCGTTCTTTGTGGGGGGCACGAATGCCAGAGAAACTCTTCTCATTGTAAGTTGGAACTGCGCCAGGGCCAAGCTCCTCGATACCGCGATTGGTGTTGGCATGGAATGCCAAAACGTCGGTAGAATGAAAACAGGAGCCGGACAATGTTCGTCCCCCATCGCAATCTTAGTGACGAAGTCAACGGCAACATTATCCGCAGTGAGATTGAAGGCGGTGTTTACCTTCGCGACCTGCCGGACGAAAGCACTCTTGAGGTGGAGACCCGCAACCGCTGCTATGCGCTCATGATCCGGCGCAACGGCGAGGCGTGGATTTCCGGCCATCCGCAGTATTGCCCTGAACCGGTTCTCGTGCGCATTCATGGATGCAATTGGGGCGGCTCGATGTTAAAGACCGCTTACTTGGGCCGTGGGATGCACCTGGAGTTTCATCATCCGAGCTTCGATGGAGTTGTGGTCACGTCGCCGATCGTCGACATCCGGCTTCGCTCCAAAGCGGCCTAGTGTGGTGCCGAAGAACCGGAAGTGGGCGCTAATCGAGTAGCGGGATCACGCCGTTCAGCAATTCAATCAGGGTGTCGCGAACCTGCGCGCCCGTGGCCATCACTTCGTCGTGGCCTAACTTCTGCGGGAGCATTCCGGCGGCCATATTCGTGACGCATGAAATCGCCAACACTTTCATCCCGGCATGGTTGGCGGCGATGGTTTCCAAAACCGTGGACATGCCCACCAGATCCGCGCCAATGGCTCGAAGATAACGGATCTCGGCAGGCGTCTCGTAGCTGGGACCGAGCAATCCCGCATAGACGCCTTCCTGCAATTTCAGCCCAATCGCTTCGCCCGCTTGCTTGGCCTTCGCACGATACTCGGCATTATAGGCATCGCTCATATCGGGGAAACGGGGGCCGAGCGTATCGTCGTTGCGGCCCACCAGTGGATTCATTCCGGTGAGATTAATGTGGTCGGAAATCAGCACCAGATCACCAGGTTTGTAGTTCAAGTGAATGCCGCCCGCAGCGTTGGTGATGATGACACTTTTGACCTCGCGGCGTTGCATTTCGCGAATGCCGAATGTGATGTGTTGGGCCGAGTAGCCCTCGTAAATATGCGCCCGGCCGGATAGAACAATCACATCGCGGCCTTGCGTTCGCCCCGTGACCAGTTTCCCGGCGTGACCCACCGCGGTGGATTCGGGCCAACCTGCAATCGCGCTGTAAGGGGTTTCAAACGAACCTTCCAAACTGTCCGCGAAGGCGCCAAGACCGCTGCCGAGAACTACTCCGATTGGATTTTCGCTTGTGCTCATACCAGAATGCCTGCAATGCACGCTGACATAAAATTCGCCATTGTTCCGGCAGCCACGGCCTTCAGTCCCAACCGTGCCAAATCCGATTTCCGCGACGGAGCCAAAGCTCCGATGCCGCCCACCTGAATGGCGACAGAACTCAGGTTCGCAAAGCCGCACAAAGCATACGTCGCAATTACGAAAGACTTCGTATCCAACTGCGAGGCAATTTTACCCAGATCGACGTAGGCGACGAATTCATTGAGGATTAGGCGAGTCCCTAAAAGATTACCAATTGCGGACGCATCCTTCCAACTTACGCCTAACAGCCACGCCACGGGTGCAAATACTTTGCCGAGAATCGCCTGCATGGAGACGGGGACCCAACTCAACCCGGGCACACTATTGATGCCGGCGAGAATGCCGTTGAGCATGGCGATCAGCGCCAAGAACGCGATCAGCATTGCGGCGACGTTGATCGCGAGTTGCATGCCGTCGGAGGCTCCGCGCGCTGCTGCGTCAATAATGTTGACTCCCGGCTTTTCCACTTCGATCTTCACGCTGCCCGCGGTTGCCGGCTTGCCGGTTTCAGGCATGAGCATCTTCGCGAGCATCAGCGTCGCGGGTGCCGTCATGATGACAGCGGTGAGCATGTGCCGGATTTCGACATGCGCGATCAATACATAAGCCGCCATCACCGAACCCGAAATGTGCGCCATGCCGCTGGTCATCACAGTGAACAGCTCACTCATCGTCATTCCTTCGAGGAAGGGACGAATGGTGAGTGGGGCCTCCGTTTGTCCCATGAAAATACTCGCCGCCACGTTCATGGACTCCGCGCCGCTTGTGCCCATCACGCGCTGCATGACCACGGCCATGGTACGGACAAAAACCTGCATCACGCCGAGGTAATAGAGAATCGCAAAGAACGACGCGATGAAGACGATGATCGGTAGCACCTGAAACGCAAAGATCACGCCGAACTGATCGTTCGCTACGCCCAGTTTGTCGCCGAACAGAAATTTGCTGCCTTCGGCGGAATACTCAATCATATGATTGACGCCGCGACCAATCGCCTGAAAGACTTCACCGAAGTTCGTTTTCAGAACCAGGAACGCAAAGCCGAATTGCAGGCACAAGCCCCATGCGATCACACGTGGCTGGATTGCCCTGCGGTTGTTCGAAAACAAATACGCCGCAGCCAGAATCACGACTAGCCCTAACAGGCCCGTGAATCGTTCCATGAGATTGCCGGACTAGCCGACGACTTCGAGAATCAGTTCGCGCCCATCCGGAGGGGTCGCGGAAATGCGGAACGCGTCTTCGACGAGCTGTGCAGCTTCGTCAACATTGTCTTCGCGAGTGTAATACAACCGGCACAGGACACCGCCGGCGTCCACCTTTTGGCCGACCTTCACTTCGAGGATCACGCCGACTGCCGGATCGATGGCATCGTCCTTGGTGTCGCGGCCAGCTCCAATCATCGAAGAGGCTTGGCCAATGTACTCGGCATCGATCGCGGTTACGTAGCCGGAACGCGGAGAACTGATTTCCCGCGCGCCGGTTGCGTTCGGCAGCAATTCGAAGCGGTCGAGCACCTGCGGGTTGCCGCCTTGTGCCGCGATCACTTCCTTGAACTTACGATAGCCCGATCCATCCAGGAGCTTTGCCTGCGCCAGTTCCCGCGCGTCTTCAAGCGTTGCGGTGATCTTGCCCAAGTGAATCATACGCGCGGCCAGTTCCAGCGACAGGCGGGTCAAATCCGTTGGTCCTGCGTTCTGCAGCGTCTGGGAAACTTCCATTACTTCGAGTGCATTGCCGATGGCGTAGCCGAGCGGCTGGTTCATATCAGTGATCAGCGCCGTCACACGCTTATCCATGCGGCGGCCAATGCCCACCATCATTTGCGCGAGACGCCGTGCATCCACCTGACGCTTCATGAACGCGCCAGAGCCCACCTTGACGTCGAGAACAAGCGCGTCGAGTCCAACGGCAAGCTTCTTCGACATGATTGACGAAGCGATCAGCGGAATCGACTCCACCGTCGCGGTGGAGTCACGAAGCGAATACAGCTTGCCGTCCGCCGGAGCCACTTCGGGAGTCTGTCCGATAAACGCCAGCTTGTGTTGAATCAACTGCGCGCGGAATTCGTCGATGGTGAGATTCGTGCGGAACCCCGGAATCGATTCGAGCTTATCGAGCGTGCCACCGGTGTGTCCAAGGGCCCGGCCCGAAATCATCGGCACCGTCACGCCCGCGGCAGCCGCCAGCGGGGACGCGATCAAACTCGTCTTATCTCCAACGCCGCCCGTCGAATGCTTGTCCACTTTGATGCCTGGCACCGACGAGAGATCGACCGTCGAACCGGATTGCATCATCCGTTCCGTGAGGGCGCTTACTTCGCGGTCCGTCATGCCCGAGAAAAACACAGCCATGAGGAACGCGGACGCCTGGTAGTCAGGGATGGTACCGTTCGTGTAGCCATCCACTATGAAGGCAATTTCTTCCGACGACAGTTCTTCGCCGTCGCGCTTGCGGTGAATCAGGTCGACTGTGCGCATGAATTCCTTAAGAGTAGCACGTATTTGCTTGTAAGTAAAGGACCTGTAGGTTTTAAGCGGGATTTTGAGATGCCGCCCGATGCGCTTCTCGCAGGGAACCTGATTTCCCATCATTTCCACGCTGTTTGAAATCGTGGACCAGTCTGAATTCCGTGTGACGGCGTGACTGGCGTCGGTTCGCTTTACTGCGGTTCGGTCCACATCCGCCGGCCGTAGTCGGCCGCGCTAATCACCGCCATCAGCGCTACCGCCCATTGCAGAATCCAGGCGACCGGCCCTACCGCGATACCGGATAATGCCCCCACCTGAAAGCAGATGAACAGAATCTGCGTGAAGCTACTGAGTTTGCCCGAGGCCGAGGGAGGGAAGTCGTGAAGCCTCCCTCGCAGGTACAACACGATGGCGCCCAGCAGGATCCCCACGTCACGGCTGAGCACGATGAGGGCGATCCAAGTCTCAATGCCACCGGAAAGCGCCAAGAATAAAAACGACCCGCTCAGCAGAAGCTTGTCAGCAATCGGATCGAGATACGCCCCCAGTCTCGTTTGCGCGTTCCATGCTCGTGCCAGATAGCCGTCCAGCGCATCAGTGACGGCAATCACTATGAAGAGCGGAATTAACTCCGAGTACCGCCGCTGCAGCATCAAATAGAAAACGTATGGCGCGGCGGCGAGCCGCAGGCCGGTCAGCAAATTAGGAAGCGCTCGCGTCATGCGTTCGGAGCCGCGGCCTTTAGCTGGCGATCTTGAAAGCGAGGCAGGAGCGCCATCGCCGTCAGGGCGCCTAAAAAGCACATCGTCATGTCCCACTGCGTGTCCCACACGTCGCCCTGTGTGCCCAAGAAGTTTTCCGCCGAGTCGCCCAGGGCTTTCGCGGATGCAAACTCCAAAATCTCGTACCCAGCGGAAATGGCCATCGCGATCGAGACGCAGATGAAAGTCAGCATGCCCCCGCGTTCCAGCCGCGTCTTCCGCAGTAACACCTCGCGCGCCACCATCGCCGGGACAAAGCCCTGGGCGAAATGGCCGACACGATCATAGTAGTTCCGGTCCAAGTGAAAGACATCGCGTAACCAATTAAACAAAGGGACCTCGGCGTACGAAAAATGCCCGCCCACAATCAGAATCAAGGCATGTAGCGCGATCAGCGTATTGAGTAGCATCGTGAACCGCAACCGCCCCGGCTCCGGCCGCATCCATAGCCAGATTAAGATGGGCGCCGTCAGGAAAATAGGGAAAACTTCCAGAATCCATGTCGTGAGATCGAATGGATCGACCGCCGACACCATTAGGGCCAGCGCGACAATAGACAACAACCAAATGTGCGTGTTCGAATGTCGCACGAAATCGACCGGGAGTATGCCTGAGCGAACGGGTCGCCCTTAGGAAACCAGCGCGTGCACAACACGCGTTGCCAGTTGATCGAAGTTGATGATCTCGTACAACGTCGGATCAGACATGATCTTGCTCACCAAGGCGAAGTGCATCGCATGGCCGGCTTTCTCCGCGATCACGTGGCCAAGCAGTGGCTTGCCGATCAAAGCGAGGTCTCCAATCAGATCCAGAGTCTTGTGGCGGCAACATTCGTCGACGAAACGCAGCCCGCCTGGATTGCGAATGGAATCGCGCGTAAAGCAAACGGCGTTTTCGAGCGATGCGCCGCGGATCAATCCCATGTTGCGCATCTGATCCAATTCGTAGTCAAACCCGAACGTGCGTGCCGGAGCGATCGCTTCGGCGTAATGTTCCGGAGTCACCTCAACTTCCATGGCTTGGCGTCCCACCATCGGATGTGGGAAAAAGACGTCGCAGGTCAGCAGGAAACGGTCAGCCGGTAGAATCGTAATGCGCTTGCCGCCGCCTTCCACCGAAACTGGCCGGCGAATTCGAAGATACTTGCGGCGCTTGCGGTACTGCTGGATTCCGGCTGCCTGGATCAGTTCCACAAACGGCTTCGCACTACCGTCCAGGATGGGTACTTCCAGATTGTCGATTTCAATATAGGCGTTGTCGATGCCCATGCTGTAGAAGGTGCTGAGAAGGTGCTCCGTGGTGGAAATCAGAACGCCCTGCCTCATCAGGCTGGTCGCATAACTGACCTTCTGGACATAGCGCCAACTTGCAGGTATATGGAAGCGCTCAAGATCGGTGCGAACAAAAACGATACCGGTGGAGGGGGGAGCGGGCAAGATCCGTATACGAACGGGAACACCCGAATGAAGGCCTACGCCGGAAGCCTCTACCGGCCGCTGGATCGTCGTTTCAAATCTCAAAAAAGCACCTCCGAACTTGGGTTGATCGGATACTCCAGATCATTGTAACAGACGTACCGTGATGCTTCTAGGTTTATGATAAAAAAGAACTTTTTTCCGGATGTGTGTGGTTAATATGCAACACTTCCATTCTTGAGGTGTGTCGAATGCGCCATATCGACCAGTCCATCTGCGACGGAGGATTACTGTCCCCGGCGGCGATGGTTCAAAGCCGGGGGTAGGGCGACGCGTGGACCGTGGCGCGAGGCTATACACCGAGACTCCCATTGGTCGGAAAGGAAGTCGAAACCTTTCGAATGGGATACCTCTAATGGACCAAACCGTGTTTAACGGCGAGCACGGTCAGTTCCGCTCCGGTTCGCACCTTCAGGCGCTGCATGAGCCGGTACTTGTGGAATTCGACCGTGCGGACCGAGAGTCCGGCGATCGTCGCGATTTCCTTGGGCGCGCGCCCCTCCGCGAGCAATTGCCATATTTCGCGTTGCCGTGGCGTGATGCTTTTGGCGTCCCTTGTATTGCTATCGTCCACAAACGAGTCAGGCGAACCATCTGCCATCCCTTGCGCCGCTTCATGAATCGCGGTGACTAATCGGTCCGGAGCGTCCCGCTTCAGAATGTAGCGAACCGCACCTGCCCGCAGGGCCTCGCTTCGGTACAAAGCGTCGCCGTGCATGGAAAGAAAGATCACCTTCGAAGTGCAGCCTTCCGCTGGAAGGGACCGGACCGCATCAATGCCATTCAATAGAGGCATCGAGATGTCCGCCACGATCACATCCGGTTTTAACTGGAGTGCTGCCTCGCGAAGTTCCCGTCCGTCACCTACTGCTCCGACCACTTCAAACTCATCTTCCAGCAACCGTTTCAAACCTGCCAGAAAGATTTGGTGGTCATCCGCCAACAAAACCGTCGTTTTCTTCATTTACGATTCCCTGATTTTCTACAACGGGAGTATGTTCGTACGGCACGCTTGCTTCGACGCGTGTACCGCCGCCTTCTTTGGACTCTATGGTCAGTGTCCCGTTCACCTGCCGGAGTCTCTCGTTCATACTGATCAATCCCAAAGTCATGCGATTGCGCGCCTGCTTTGGATCAAAACCGTTCCCACTATCATTGATACGAAGGCGAATCCAGCCTGGATTACTGCCATCCAGGGTAACTTCGGCCTGCCTTACGTTCGAGTGTTTGACTACGTTCCGGATGCATTCCTGCGCGACACGATACAGGCAAAGCGAAATATTGTTGGGCAATCTTTCCGGTAGGCCTGAAGTCATGAAGTGCACCTGCAGGCCGGTCCGGCTAGTAACGCCCATGAATTCGTGCCTCAGCGCGACGGCTAAGCCGAACTGCTCGAGTCCGGCTGAATGCAACTGCAGCGCGATTTGCCTTACCTGGTCGGACACCTCGGCAATCTGTTCCTTGAGGAACGCGCAAGACCGCCGGTTGGCCTCCATCGAACTGGGTGGCTTCTTTTCCATCACACCGAGTTCAACGATGAGTGCCGCTAAGCGTTGATTCAGGTCGTCGTGCAGTTCCCTGGAAATGCGTTTGCGTTCCTCTTCCTGCGCCGTCAACAGGGCCTCGGAGAAAAACTGCAGCCGTTCATGTTCGCGTTGGGTCTGGCGCGCTGCCCGTTCGGTGGTGACGTCCATCATATGCCCCACCAGTTCGACATGCTCTCCGGCGCCATCTCTAATTAAGACGGCCGAATCCCGAACCCATCGGTACGAACCATCGGCGTGCAGATACCGGTACTCAATCAGTGTTCTCCCAGTCTTCAGTTGTTCATCGAGTTTGTCGAACACACATTTGCGGTCGCCAGGGTGGATATGGTTCACCCAAAATCCAGGGATGGTCAAATAGTTCGCCGCAGGATACCCGAACAGCCTCTCCACGTTTTCACTGACGAACGTTCCGCCAAAGTCGCCTGAGGCCTTGCAGCTATAAATAACAGCCGGACTCTGCGCCAAAAGATGGCGGAAGCGGGCTTCGCTCGCCTCAAGCGTCGATTGCACCCGCTGCCGTTCCTCAACTTCAAGCCGCAACGCGTCGTCTACATTCTTATATCGAGTAACGTCATTGGCGCAGCCTAGAATGTGTTCTACATACCCGTTGCGGTCGTGCATGGCGCGCAAGCGTAGCGCGATGTAAATTTCCGAGCCATCCTTTTTTCGGTTCCGCACAATGCCATCGAACTGTCCATCGCGAAGTGCAGGTAGAATGACGCGTTCTAACAGGCCGGACCGTTCTTCAGGAAACAGTAGTATCTGCACATGTTGACCAATCACTTCCGATGCAGAGTATCCGTAGAGCCGCTCAGCTCCTGGATTCCAGGTATGTAGGAATCCGTTGACATCGGTCGCAGTGATGGCGTCGTGGACTTGGTCAAAGAGGACCTCGTCAGGAATCGGCGACCGTTTCGCTACTGATATCACTAACGGAAGTGTAACAGCGGGGGTAAGTGGCTGCAATGCAAGGAATACCGTACCTGACAATACAGATTCCGGGGTTCCAGGATAAAATCTATGGAAGGAATCCCGGCGGTCTAAAGGATTCCTCGGAGGACAAAATGAGGCTCGTGGTCGTCGGATGCTCTCTCTTCTTGCTTTTGCTTTCACCTGCTGCCGTTTTGGGACAGAAAGGCAAACAACAACAGGTCAGTATTCAGAAGACATCGATGTCGCGTGATCAGGAGATTCAACTTGGCAAAGAAGCAGCCGCGCAGGTCGAGCGCGAAATGGAAATCATCCAAAATGGGGAAGTAGAGGCCTGGCTGAATCAAATCGGCCAACAGTTGGCAAAGACTCCCCAGGCAAACGCCTATCCCTATTATTTTAAATTGGTTAACGAAGATTCCATCAACGCTTTCGCTCTCCCCGGCGGACCCATGTATGTCCATACGGGACTCATCAAAGCGGCCGATAACGAAGGCGAAGTGGCCGGCGTGCTCGCGCATGAAATGTCACATGTGGCGTTGCGGCACGGTGCTGCTCAAATGAGTAAGCAGCAAACTTGGGGAACACTTTTCGGTGCTTTGGGAGCTGCCGTAGGCGTGCTCAGTTCGTCGAACGGACAGTGCGGCATTGTCTGTCAAGGCGCGGCATTGGGCGTGGGCATCGGAGGCCAGTCCGTCCTCATGAAGTTCTCTCGCGGTTTTGAGCGCGATGCCGATTTGAATGGCGCGCGCATGATGGCGTCGGCCGGATACAATCCCATCGGTCTGGCGAGTTTCTTCGACAAACTAGCTGCGCAGGCGGGTTCCGCCGGCGAACCGAAGGGCCTGCAGTTGTGGCTTTCCTCGCACCCGGCCTCTGGAAGCCGTGTGCAATACGTCTCGGAAGACATCAAGTTCTATCCGAAGAAAGACTACTCAAACACCACCAATAGATTTCCTCGTGTGAAGACAGTGGTTGCGAGCCTGCCTCCTCCGAAGCCGAAGCCTGCGGCCCTTTTGCAGGCGAAGCAAGGCGCCCAGCCGCGTACAAATTTGCCTTCTGGATATAAGGATTACCAAGCGAATGGTTTCGCCATCGCGTTTCCCAGCGCTTGGCAAGCGGGTATGCCCCAGGAAGGCGGCGGAAGTCTCTATTTAGTTCCGCAACAGGGTGGCATTCTGAAAGCTCAAAACGGCGGCACGGAACTGATCGCCGGAGCGATGATCGATTACTATGTCCCACAAGCGGGCGCTGCGTCCGTGAATCTTGAAGCTAGCACCAATGAGTTTGTGCAAGGGTTGCAGAAAGGCGACCCTACCGTGAAGTCCGAAAAGCCATCGAATCTGACCTTCGGCGGCAAACCCGCGCACCTGACGAAGCTGACAATGAAGACATCCGATCAGCAGGACCAAACCGCGTATCTCTACACGACGGTTCGTGAGGCTGGCCTGTTCTATGTGGTATTGGCCGCGCCGACGTCGAAGCTGACCGAATACGAAGCAATCTTCCGCCAGATGACGCCGACGGTTACATTCCCGAATTAAAGCAGCTTCTACCAGCCGAGCATCCGCATCCGATCCTGGATACTCGCGCTGAAATCGTTCATGATCGCAGGACGATATCGTCTAGGCGAGGGAAGGCATGCCGCCAAACGCGCCGCTTGTTCCCGATCCAGCTTTGCTGCCGTTGTGTGATAGTGATACTGCGCCGCAGCTTGAATTCCCCATACACCCGGACCCCACTCGACCACGTTCAGGTATAGTTCCAACGCGCGCCGTTTTCCAAGAATCGTGTCTGCCAGCGGAGCCAGCGTGTACTCAAACGCCTTGCGAAAAGGGTTGCGGTGTGTGGTGAAAAAAAGGTTCTTCACCAGTTGTTGCTCAATGGTCGATGCGCCTCGCACAACGCGGCCCTTTTCCGCGCTTTGCTCGGCCACTTTCTGCACCTGGGTCCAGTCCACGCCGTGGTGCTTGTAGTAATTGCCGTCTTCCGAGGCAATCACCGCGTGCTGCACTTCGATGGAAATCTTGTCCAGGGAAACAAACTGCTGCCGCTTCTGATAAGGAATCTTCCTCCAGCGCGTTTGCGGGAACCAGGATTCCACTCGTCGCTGGATCTGGACCCCCGTTGTCGGCGGGTCGATAAACCGGAGTCCGACGAGGGCAATCGCCCACAGAACGTGCAGGCCGATGTAGCCACCAATACAGAGCGTTAACAGGAGCCGTACGCCGCCCCGGAGTCCCCCGCGACGGGTCGATTTCGGTTTCGACCGCTTAGGCGTTGATTTTGGGGAATCGCTGGAACTGTCTCGCTTTGCGGGCAAGCCGCAGTGTAACATGTAAGACTACGGCCGAACTTCAAAGTATCGTTGGTTTTCCCTCTTCTTGGCACTTCAGCCAACGCTTGCCGATCGGTCTATGGGCGATGAATCGTCCAGTATGGTAATCTCGATAGAGAAAGGGGCCTATGTCAACAACCGACGCCATCACGCAACAGCAACTCCTTGAACAGGAATACGATAAAACCGTCCGCGAGGACATTGAACAGTTCCGTTCCTTTGCTGAAGCGAGACTCGCCGGTAAGATTACCGACGACGATCTCCGTCCCCAGCGCCTCCGCCGCGGCGTTTACAGCCAGCGCCAGGAAGGCGTGCACATGATCCGCACCAAGGTGCCCGGCGGGTTGCTCACTTCCGAGCAGATGCGCAACATGGCGGCCGTCGCTGACCAGTTCGCGGGCGGCAAGGGCCACCTGACCACGCGTCAGAATATTCAGTACCACTTCGTCCCGCTTGGTCAGGTTGCCGACCTCCTCCACAAGCTGGCGGACGTCCGCCTCACCACGCGCGAAGCTTGCTACAACACGGTTCGCAACGTCACGGCCTGCCCGCTGGCAGGCATTCACCCGGAAGAGCCGTTCGACGTCCAGCCATACGCTCGCCAGGTCGCACTCGCGTTCCTGCACAAGGAACTCACCGACAGCCTGCCGCGTAAGTTCAAAATCGCTTTCACGGGTTGCCCGGAGGATTGCATCGCCACCACCATCAATGACGTTGGCCTGCGCGCGATGATCGTCGATGGTGTGAAGGGCTTCCGCATGACCGTCGCCGGCGGCCTGGGCGCTCTGCCCACGGAATCGAAGGTGCTCTACGACTTCATTCCCGCCGACGATCTGGTCCGCCGCATTGAAGCCGTCATTCGCGTCTTCAATATCCACGGCAACCGCAAGAACAAGAACATGGCGCGCTTGAAGTTCGTGCTGCGCCAGCGCGGCTTCGAATGGCTGCGCGACACGATCGAAGAGCAGTATCAGGACATCCTCAAGAACGGCGGCATTCCGATGCCGGATTCCGTTCCCGAGAATTTCGGCGGATTCAAAGCCGAGCGTCCTCCGCTGGGCAACGGCAGCCTGCTGCCTGTGTGGGAAGAGAACACGCCCGAGTTCAACGAGTGGAAAGCCACCAATGCGATGCCGCAAAAGCAGAAGGGCTACTCGATCGTCACGGTGACCGTGCCGCAAGGCAATCTCACCGGCGATCAGATGCGTGGTCTGGCCGACATCGCCGATCAAGCTGCCGATGGCTTCCTGCGCTTCTCGATGAACCAGAATGCGATCTTCGGGTGGGTTCCCGATGGCGCGCTCAAGCGTGTCTATGGCGCTCTCAGTACGCTGGGCCTTGCGCGCGGCGGCTCGGATGAAATAGCGGACCCCATCAGCTGCCCTGGTGCTTACAGCTGCAACCTTGGCCTGACGAAGACCATGGGTCTGGGCGCGGCGCTGACCGAAGTATTGAAGCAGGAAACCGATGCGCTGGTTCGCAAGCTGCGCGTGAATTCCAGCGGTTGCCCGAACTCCTGCGGACAGCACTGGATTGCCGACATCGGCTTCTACGGCAACGCCCGCAAGATCGATACGCCGGAAGGGAAGCTCGAGGTTCCGCACTATCAGATGCTGCTGGGTGGAACCGTTCACGAGTTCGGCATGCAGATTCAAAGCGTGCCGGCGCGTTTGGCTCCGGTGGCCGTGCAGCGCGTGCTCGCTCACTACCGTGAGAATCGTGTGGAAGGCGAGACGTTCCGCCAATACGTGATCCGCCACAAGGTGGAAACGTTCCGGACCCTGCTTGCCGATCTGCAGAAGCCTCCGATGGATGTCCCCGAAATGTTCCAGGATTGGGGCGACGACGTGGCCTACAGCTTGAAACTGGGCCGCGGCGAGTGCGCTGCTTAAGCGCCTTCGCGGCACACAAAGTCAATCATCAAAAAAGAAGCGGCTAGCGGATCCTCTCCGCCAGCCGCTTTTCGTTTGTTACGAAGTTGACGTTCTTACTGCGCCGTCACTCCCAGGGACGTAAACGTTCCGCTCGGATTCACGCGCAAGCCGAGTCCAACGAATCCCTGAATCGGCAGCACTGGAGTGCCCGGCGTTCCCCAGAATAGGCGGACCACGCCGCGGGCATTACCCACAGCGGGGAAGCGGTCGCGGATCATGAAGGACGTGTGTCCAGTTGGCGCGAGCGTTGTGCTGGAGTCCGCGAAAATCTGCGTACCGGATTCGTTGTAGAAAACGAAATTGGCAACCGCGGAACTCGTGGTGCTGGGGTTCACCAATGCGAAGCCGGTGCTGAACCCCTGCGTTTCATCGAACGGCATACCGAAGCCAAGATTACCGGGGGACTCGCCGCCCACCGTTGCTTCGGAATCCGGGAAGCCGGGAAGCCGCAACCGGTACGTTCCCATGACGCCGATCTGCGAAGCGTTATCCACTTGCACCCATCCCGTTTGTGCCGAACCGGTACCCGAGGAAACCAGGAACTTGACGCCATGCGCCGGCACGACCACCGTGCGGACCGAGGCATTCGGGTCGCTGTTCAGCGATACAGACAGTGGGCTGCCATCATCTTTGCGCAGCGTGACCAAACAAGGAACATCGTACCCCGTAGGATTCGTCAAAACGATCGTGTTGGTGAATCCGCCGCCATCGGCGAACTGGGAGAGGATTTTGGTGTAGTTTGCGGGAGCGTTTGTGGTTACCGAACCGGTGGTGACAATACGGAACTGATTGTAGTTGAGGCAATCCCCGCTGGTGCAGACACCCTCGTCGGATACAGAAACCAATGAGATTGTTCCACCACCGTCCGTCATTGCGTTGGCGAGCGATCCAGCAAAATTCGGAGTTTGATTTGGAATGATCGGGTTATGGGAAATGGTGTTGAAAAAGGAGCTGTTGCCTGGTGATGCTGCCGGAACCGCATTGTAGGTCGCGCCGGCAAACTTAGTGCCGGACGTGGTCGTAATGTTGTAGTTCGAGAAAGTCTGTGTGCTGGTGTCAAAAACAAAAGATCCGAACGCCAAGCCGCCGTCGTCGAAGCGCACGCCGCTCAGGTACCAGGTGCGTTTTGTAGTGGGCGCCGTGGCGGTGACGCTACCGCCCGTGAGCAGTCGTCCCCCAGCAAGCGCCGCACTGCAGCCAGCGTTCGAACATTTTGCTTCCCATCGAGTTCCAGTGCTCGTATTGACGTTGATGGTGCCCCCTGCATTGGTCATCGGGAAATTTAAGGGAAGGACGAAGTTCTCAGTCGAGCCGGCAACAATAGGAAGTGCGGCAAGGGCGATGATTCGTGTGTTTGAGGAAAAGCCCGTAAGATAATTTTGGTACCCTCTTCCGGGCCACAGACTACCGGCGGTTGTTGTGATGTTGATCGCCGAGAAGGTGTTGGTGTCCGCATCGTAGACATACGACCCGAACGCCTTTCCGCCGTCGTCAAACGTAACGCCATTGAGATACCAGGTGACGGGTGCCGCGTGGAGCGCCGCGCCTCCGAAACAGAACGCAAAAATAGAGAGGGAAATTCCTCCGAACAATGATCGCATGAGGTTACGTTAACACGAGTCCCAGGGGCATGGTTATGTTCTTTTGCGGGGAATGTCCATCGGGTACGATCCCTGACGTAGGTGGTGCAAAACGGCACCACATGGTGAATCTCGGCCACTCCATTTGAACTGGCCCGTGCTGCCCGCAAGCGCGGCCGCTGGAGAAAGAAAAACCCCGGAGCCTTGGAAAGCTCCGGGGTTCTTATCTTTCGTGAAGCTGGTTAGCTGCGTTTCGAACTGCGGGCCGTCTGGATTTTCACTGGCTCAACCGGCACCCCCGTGCTTGCCGCCATCGCGGGAAGCGTCACGGAGTTGTCCACCAGTCGCGCCATCTCGGCAACCGGCAAACCTTCGGCTTCGCGAGAGAAGGTTAGGGCGCTTCCTTCCGCGTCGAAGTCCACGCGAATCCAGTCGCCGCCGCGAACCTGTTCGGTGGCGATGAGGTTCGACATCGGCTGCACCAGCAGTCGTTCAATCGCGCGCTTCAGATGACGTGCGCCGTATTTTACGTCCGTGCCTTCCGCCAACAAGTAATCCTTACTGCTATCGGAAAGCGTGAAGACGAACGCGCGTTCCGGCGTCGTGTTGAACACGCGCTGTTGAACAAGATTCAGTTCGATGTCCAGAATCTTGCGCAGTTGCTCGGTGCCCAGCGGTTGGAAGGTGACAATCTTATCCAACCGGTTCATGAACTCCGGCGTGAACTTGCGGCGCGCGGCTTCCACACCGCTCCGCGCGAGCTTCTCGCCCATACCGGCGTCCACTTCGCCCGTCGCCATCTTCGCTCGAGCCGCGCTAGCGCCGAAGCCGAGCTTCGGAGCCATCAGCGAACTCATTTCCGCGGCACCAAGATTACTGGTCATGAAGATCATGGCCCGCGAAAAATCCACTTTGCGGTTATCGCCCAGCGTCAGCGTGGCTTTGTCCAGGATGCCCAGCAGCAGGTTCCAAAGGGCATCGGAGGCCTTTTCGATTTCGTCAAACAGAACGAAGCTAAGCCGCATCGTTTCCGTATGATATTGATTCAATACTTCCTGAGAAAGTAGGGGATGCGTTTCGCGGTGCCCCAGGTATCCCGGAGGCGAACCGATCAGTTTCGCAATCTCATGGCTGTGCTGAAACTCGGCGCAATCGATCTTGATGACCGCGCGCGGATTCTTCAGCAGCGCTTCGGCGGTGGCTTCCACAATGCGGGTCTTGCCCGAGCCGGTTGGCCCGAGGAACAAGAAGTTCCCGATCGGACGACCCGGCGCGCTCATGCCCGTCAGGTGCATCTGGTAAATGTTGACGATCTGTTGAATCGCCTCATCCTGTCCAACAATCATGCGCCGGAGGCTGCCCTCCAGCGACACCGCGTCCCGTCCGGTTCTGGCCGGGTCCAACGGGATGTTCAGCCTAACCATAGGATTTGCCGCCTTTCTCATACTCCGGAGAGGCCTTCCTACATCGCCTCTCCACAGCTCCTCGTGCAACCCGAGTGCCATACCTATTGATGCTCCTGACGTGTGTTGGATTCTAGTTCCCGGATCTTGCAGCAAAGGACCTCACTCCATTCGACGCGCGACGCGCGAAAGCGCATTGTCCAAATGGCCATAGCCGATCGAAGCACTGGGAAAGACGAGATTTGCCGTGGCAATCTCGCTTCAGATGCCCTCACTCCTGTTGCCAACCTGCTCACAGTTCTCTACATCGGCAGCTTTGCGGGCGACTTTATCGAATGAAAATGAAGGATTTTGAAACGCTGACCCTAATGAAATCCCTCAATCATCCGATGCGCGAAAAGGCCCGGGGATAGACCTCTCGCGCCGGACGTCACAGAAGGGTCGTAGAATAAAGAAAAGAAGCATGTTGGACTCCAGCATATTCTGGCTCCGCGCCGCAGCCCTGCTATACGCCATAGGGTTGGCACACTCATTGCTGATCATCTCGAACCGGTCGCAAGGCTTTTACGGCTTTGCGCTCGGCGCCTTTCGCGTCGGCGTGGTCCTGCATGGCGTTGCGATCGTGGAGCTGACCAGATCCGAGGCGCGAATCCCGCTCGATAACCTCTACGGTTCCCTAAGTCTGTGCGCATTCCTTATCGGCCTCGTTTTTCTTTTCGTGGACTGGCGATACCGTTTCACAAGCACATCCGTTCCGCTATTTCCACTGATCTTCTTCATGACGCTTGTGGCCAGTATGCAAAAGCCCGTCAGTGCATGGACCGACGTTCGCGTGCGCGACGCCTGGTTGATCGTGCACATCATTTTGGTTCTGGTCGGCTACGCGGCTCTATTGCTGACCGCCGTTTCGTCCGTTTTTTATCTTGTACAGGAACGCCGTCTGAAGTCGAAAAACAGTCCCGCAAAGTTTGAAAAGCTGCCGCCCCTGGGTACGCTCGATAACCTCATCAGCAGTTCCCTTGGGATCGGCTTCGTGTTCATCACGCTGGGCGCGGTTCTGGGCGTCACGTGGGCATTTATTGAGCTCGGAACCAGCTGGGTTGGAAACGCGAGCATCACGCTATCCTTCATTACTTGGGGATTGTGCCTTCTCATGATCTTTATGCGCGCCTCCGCCGGTTGGCGCGGACGTAAAGCCGCGGTTATGTCGTTAGTGGTTCTTGGCTGCGGCGCACTGACGTGGATCGCGCACGCCGGATTGAGGCCGGCACTGACTCCGTAAATCATCGATGAAGCTGCTGCTCACAGGTCTAAGCCATCACACCGCGCCGGTCGAAGTGCGCGAACGTGTGGCTTTTGAGGAGAAGGGCCTCCCCGAAGCTCTCGATCACCTGCGCTCGCGTCCTGGCATGATCGAGGGCATGATCCTTTCCACCTGCAATCGCGTGGAGATCGCCGTCACCGCGGACGAAAAGACCGATCCTCAGGAAGCCGTCCATCAGTTCCTCGCCGAAACACGCAGCGTCGAGCCGAACTGGGTTTCGCCCTATCTCTACAGCTACGCCGGTCCCGAAGCCATCCGCCATCTGTTCCGTGTGGCCTCCAGTCTCGATTCCATGGTGGTGGGCGAGCCCCAAATCCTCGGCCAATTGAAAAACGCCTACGCGCTTGCCAAAGAGCACGGAGCCGTCAACGGATTCCTGGATCTGGTGATGACGCGCGCTTTCAACGTCGCCAAACGCGTGCGCACGGAAACGGAAATTGGATCGAATGCTGTTTCGGTCAGCTACGCCGCCGTCGAACTGGCTCGCGATATTTTCGGTTCGCTGATGGGCAAGAAGGTTCTGTTGGTGGGCGCCGGCAAAATGGCCGAATCCGCCGCGCGTCATTTGCGCCGTGCGGGCGTCGCCGATATCTACGTCACCAACCGCACCCGTTCCCGCGCCGATGGTTTGGCCGAGGAGTTCCGCGGCCATGTTGTCGATTACGAAAATTACTTCGACGCGCTGCCCGAAATCGATATCCTCATCGCCTCCAGCGGCGCCACCCATTACATCCTCACCAAGGATCAAATGAAGAGCGTCATCGGTCGCCGCCGCAATCGCCCGATGTTTTTGATTGACATCGCGGTGCCGCGCAATATTGAGCCGGAAGTGAATAAGCTGGACAACGTCTTCCTGTATGACATCGACGACCTCGACCGCGTCGTCAAGTCCAACCTGCAATCGCGTAACACCGTCGCGCAGCAGGCCGAAGAGATCATCACGGAGGAAGTGGAGCGCATGATGCTCCGCCTGAAGACGCGGGAAGTCACGCCAACCATCATCGGCCTGCAGGAACAATTGGAGCGCGTGCGCGCGGGCGAATTGGAGCGCATGCGCGCCAAGCTCGGCCAGCTCACGCCGCAGCAGGAAGAGGCCATTGAATCGATCACACGCGGCATCATCAACAAGATTGCGCACACGCCGATCACGGAACTTCGCAAGAAGGCGAACGATCCCGAAGGGCTCACGTTGACGGCCACCATTCGAAAGCTGTTCCGTCTAGGGGAAGGATAGCGCTTCGCGCTTTAGACATTGAGTACACCGAAGATTGTCATTGGATCCCGAGGGTCGCAGCTCGCGCTGTGGCAGGCAAATCATATTCAAGCCAGGCTGCGCGATATGGGCGCGGAAACGCGCATCGAAATCATTAAGACGACTGGCGACAAAATCACCGACGTCCCACTCGCGCAAGTGGGCGGCAAAGGACTATTCACCAAGGAGATCGAAGAGGCTCTAATGAACGGCTCTATCGATCTTGCCGTGCATAGTTTGAAAGACATGCCGACGGCGCTGCCCGATGGCCTGATTCTTTCCGGCATCCCGGAGCGTGAAGATCCTCGCGATGCGTGGATCGGCAAGCCTCTGGATCACCTGAAACCCGGCGCGCGCATTGGCACCAGCTCACTGCGCCGCGCGGCGCAATTGCACGCGCTCAACCGCGGCTTTGTTATCGAAAACCTGCGCGGCAATGTGGACACACGCCTGCGCAAATTGGATGAAGGACACTACGACGCCATCATCCTCGCCGCAGCCGGTCTCCGCCGTTTAGGCTGGGCGGATCGCATTGATGTCATGATCGACCCGGAGATCATGTGTCCCGCCGTCGGTCAAGGCGCTTTGGCGATTGAGACCCGCAACGATCAAGGCTGGGGCCGCGCATTCGCAGCGAAGCTGGAGCACGCACCAACGCGCCTCGCGGTTACGGCCGAACGCGCCCTGCTCGCCACGCTCGAAGGCGGTTGCCAGGTGCCGATTGGAGCGCACGCCATCGTGGACGATGCGGGCATCGATCTTCGCGCCATCGTTGCGTCACCGGATGGGAAGAAAATGATTCGCGACCGCATGACCGGCACCGATCCTGTGGAACTTGGCGCGGCATTGGGTCACCGTCTCCTCGCCTCCGGCGCTCGGGAGATTCTGGACGCAGTTCCTTCCACGTAGTCGGCTGCCATGAAAAAGGTCTACCTAGTCGGCGCAGGTCCGGGCGATCCCGGGCTCCTTACGCTCAAAGGCAAGAAGGTCCTCGGGCAGGCCGATGTCATCCTGCACGACCATCTTGCGTCAGACCGCCTGCTCGATTTCGCACCACCGCAGGCCGAGCGCATCTACGTCGGCAAGAAGCGCGCCGATCACGAATATCAGCAGGAAGAAATTTCACGCATGATTGTGGAGCGCGCACTCGCCGGAAAGACTGTCGTGCGTTTGAAGGGCGGCGATCCGTTCATCTTCGGCAGGGGCGGGGAAGAGATCGAAGCCCTCGCCGCCGCTGGTATTCCATTTGAAATCGTTCCCGGCGTGACCACGCCGCTCGGCATTGCAGCGTACACGGGTGTTCCTCTCACACATCGCGAACACACATCGGCGGTCACCTTTGTCACCGGCCACAAAGTAGACGCCATCGATTGGAGCAAGGTCGGCGCATCGGAAACCATCGTGCTCTTCATGGGCCTTATGAATTTCCCCAGCATTGCCGCCGAGTTGATCCGCCACGGCCGCTCGCCTGATACGCCCGCCATGGTAGTCCGCTGGGCTACCCGTCCCGATCAGAAAACCATCGCGGGAACACTTGCAACGCTTCCGAAGCTGATCGAACAAGCGAAGCTCCGCCCGCCCGCGACCATCATCATCGGCGAAGTCGTCTCCCTGCGCGACCGCTTCAACTGGTACGAGCGCCTGCCGCTCTTCGGAAGGAAAGTCGTCGTCACCCGCGACCGAGCCCAATCGCCGATGCTTGCCGAGCCTTTGGAAGCGCTCGGTGCAGAAATCCTCTTCGTCCCCGTGATTGAGATCGCGGAAGCCGCCGAGCCGAGTTCGCTCGAACACGCGATTGCCAAACTGAACACCTATGACTGGCTCGTCTTTACCAGCGCCAACGGCGTGCGGCATTTCGTGGAAGCGCTCGACCGCGCGTCGCACTCGGGCGGCCGCGACCTGCGTTCCCTGAAAGCCAAAATCTGCGCCATCGGCCCCGCCACCAAAGCAGCCATCGAAGCTCTGCACATTCGCGTCGATGTTCTGCCCAAAGAATACGTCGCCGAGAGCTTACTGGATGCTCTTGCCGGCGAGGACCTTACCGGCAAGCGAGTGCTGCTCCCCCGCGCTGCCGTCGCTCGCGATCTTGTTCCCGTGGCGTTGAAAGAACGCGGCGCCATCGTCGACGTCGTCGAAGCCTACCGCACCATCATGCCAGACGATGCTCCAACGAAGGCCCGCGAGGCATTCGAGAAAAAGCCAGACTGGGTGACCTTTACAAGCTCCTCCACCGTGACGAACATGATCGCCGCGCTCGGTGGCGAAGCCGAAGCCCAAAAAGCGCTCACCGGAATAAAGATCGCGTCTATCGGCCCCATCACTTCAGCAACGGCTCGCAAGCTGGGACTGCACGTCGACGTGGAAGCCGATCCTCACACGATTGAGGGATTGGTTGCGGCGATTGCGAAATCGTCAAACTAACCAACCCTGGCCCCACCCAAATAAACCTCACTCACCACAACCTGCCCGCCGAAAACGCGGAATTTAACCACATCCGCCCGCTCCCCAGGCTGCAGTCCACGTAAACGTCCCCGAATACGCCCCACCCGAGCGGCGTTCGTTGTCGCCATCAACACAGCTTGTGCCAAGTTCAGCCTCGCGCGGCGCATCACATTGCCGATCGCATGATCCATTCGAAGTGCGGACCCAGCCAGTCGTGTCCCGCCACGTAGCGTCACCCGATCGCCTTCGTGCAAATGCACCTCGACGCCGCCCAGCAGGTAATCACCCGGGGGGCACATCGCCGGAGCGACGGCATCGGTCACTAGAACGCTTCGGTCCAATCCCTTTGCGTCCAGCGCGCGCATCAAAAAATCATCCGGCAGATGGTGATCATCCACGATGAAACTCGCAGCGAGCCGGGGTTCGTCGAACTGCGCTGTGATGAACTCTTCCGTGCGAGTCTTGCTGCCCGCGCCGTTGCCCAAGTGAGTGCACATCGTCGCCCCCGCGGAAACGGCATCTCGTATCTGCTGGGCCGTTGCCCGTGTGTGCCCGATGCTGGCCACCACGCCCTCGCGCGTCACCGCTTCGATGTACGCGCACGCCCCTGGCCACTCCGGAGCCAGCGTGACGATCCTTATATTGCCCTCGGCCGCGTCATACCAGCGGAGGAATTCCTCCGCATCCGGAGGCCGCACCCACTGTTTCGGATGTGCGCCACGCGGGCCATCCTCAACTGAGATATGCGGACCCTCCACGTGAAAGCCCTCAATCGCCTCGCCCCAATCAATTGTTTCGCGGGCCACCGCCAGATTTCTCAGCGCGGCCAGCATCTTCCCTGGATCACCAGTAATGATGGTGGGAAGGAAACGCGTCACACCCGTCGAAAGAATCGCACGCGTCGCTCTCTCAATATCCGCATGAGGCGCATTCGGCGAATTGAAATCCACGCCGGCGAATCCATTCACCTGCAGGTCAATGAAGCCTGGCGAAACATAATCGACCACCGCCGAAGTATCGCGGGGCTCAAGAACTGGGTCCACCATCTGAATGGCCACACCCGCTCCCGAATCCACGGTGATCCATTCACCGGTCAGCGCGTTCTTACCGCTACATTTCATCGCCTTATTGATTTATACACAGATTTCCCACACGCGTGCTCGCTAAGTGTGCGATTCCATGGGGGAAACATTTGTTGAAAACGTGTGACTGGCTGTGGCGCACCTCATACCGCACTTGGTACAAACAATACAGATTTTCGCGGGATACTGGCCGGTGCGTCAGTCTCGGGGGAGGTGGCCACAAGCTGGTTCCCGCGAAATCAAACCGAACCGTTCGCACTGTTTCCGCGGCGTGGGCATCCTACGTCACCACCGTTGGAACGCGCTGCGACCGTGCGAATGACACCGGCCCACACTCCGGCCGGTCCTCCGACGCGGCTTTTCTTCTTGTAAGGAAAGCCGTCACTGCACTCAAGTAAATCTTCTAAACTAAAAACCCCGCTCTCCTATACGAGCGGGGTTTTCTTTTATATACCGTACGCATGGAACAGAACAGGAATTTGTCTCTGCCCAAAACGAATCCGAACTACTTCACCGGCGTCAGCCAGCCGTGCGCATCCGGTTGCTTGCCGTCGATGATGGCAAAGAATGCGCTTTGAATCTTTTCCGTGATCGGGCCGCGCTTTCCGGCGCCCACCTGGATGCGGTCCACCGAACGAATCGGCGTCAACTCCGCCGCCGTGCCCGTGAAGAACACTTCGTCGGCGATGTACAGCATCTCGCGCGGAACCAGCGTTTCCGTCACTTCCAGGCCCATCGAGCGCGCAATCGTAATCACCGATTCACGCGTGATGCCCGGCAGGACGCTTGCGCCCAGCGGCGGCGTTACCAGCTTGCCATCGCGCACCAGGAAGATATTCTCGCCCGAGCCTTCGCTCACATAGCCTGCCGCGTCCAGCGCAATGCCTTCCGCGTATCCATTGATCGCCGATTCCATGCGGATCAGCTGCGAATTCATATAGTTCGCGCCAGCCTTTGACATCGCGGGCAGGGTATTCGGCGCCAGGCGAGTCCAACTGGACACGCACACGTCCACGCCGTTCTCGAGCGCCTCCGGACCCATGTACTTGCCCCATTCCCAGCACGCCAGGTAGGTGTCGATCGGACAATCCTTCGCATACACGCCCATCCCGCCGTAACCGCGGATCACCAGCGGACGAATGTAGCAGGATTCCAGCTTGTTGATCTTCACCAGTTCCACCGAAGCCTTGCAGATTTGGTCGATGGCGACGGTCATCTCCATGCGGTAAATCTTGGCCGAATCGGTCAGGCGGCGAATATGGTCGCGCAGGCGGAAAATCTGCGGCCCGTTCGGCGTATCGTAACAGCGGATGCCCTCAAACACCGAGCTACCGTAGCTGGTTACGTGCGCAAGGACGTGAATGGTTGCATCGTTCCAGTTAATCCATTCCCCATTGCGCCAAATCTTCTCGGTAGCGTTGATCATAAGGAAAATTATACCGTGTTCGCCCATTCGACCGCTTCTGTTGGACAACAAGAAGCATGAAAAATGTTCCCGCGGGCAATGTTCTGACGGGCACGGGGGGCGGGGCTTAGTCCCCGCAAGCCGAGCTTAGCCTCGGCTTGGCGTTTACTTTATCGCCTTGGCCCTAGTTGTGCTTTTCGCCGCGTTCCAAGCGACTGATGCGTTCTTCGAGCAGCCCCAGCCGCTCATCGATCATCGGCAGCGTGCGGAGCTTGATTTCCACGGGACGAGCCCAGTCATGGAACGCCCGCAACACTTCCGTCTGCATGTCTCGCATTCGTTCGACAAGCCGATCCTCGAGGTCTAAGAGATCTTGCTTCGTCGCTGTCTGGTTGTTGTCCGGCATGCCCGTACCCGCTATTCTAGTCTAACTCTCGAACTTCTGAGCCAAGATTATGTCATCGGAAAAACCCTACGACGCCATCCTCTTCGACTTCGACGGCGTCCTGGCCGACACCGAACCCCTCCATTGCCAGTGCTGGACGGAGATCCTTCAGCCCTTCGGCTACCACCTAACGTGGGAGACCTTCGCCCGCGACTTCGTCGGCGTCTCTGACGAAGACTTGGTCCGCCGCCTGGCCGCAGTTCGTGTGCCGCCGATCCCATTCGACGAACTCTGGGCCCAGTACCCGCGCAAGAAGGACCTTTTCCGGACCCGCGTCACCGCCGCGCCACCCATTCCAGAGGCAACGGCCACACTGATTCAGGAGTTGAGTGCTGACTATAAGTTAGCCGTAGTTTCTTCAAGCGCAAGAACAGAAATCGAACCCGCGATCATCGCGCGCGGTATTTGATCGTATTTTGTTGAACTTGTCTGCGGAAAAGAAGTCCAACACTTGAAGCCTTCGCCAGCCCCATACCTCCGCGCCGCCGAACTCCTCAAAGCCGAGCGACCACTGGTAGTAGAAGATTCCGAAGCCGGCATCACCAGCGCCAAGGCCGCCGGGTTCGACTTCGTCCGTATCGCGAACGTAAGTGATCTAGTTAGCGCCGTGAGAATTGCGTTAGGATAGGGCAGTTTGGGTTGAGCGTGGTCGGTTACCAGGACTAGAATATAAAGCCGATAACAGATATTATGTTAACCATTGTATCTACCCGAAAAGCACCGTGTTAGTTGCTTAGAGATGCCCCGACCAGTGCTTCTCGCTAACGATGGCGATCGGGTAGCCGTCTTGGATGTATTCAACGGCCTTTTCAATTTTTCGTCCATACGCACTATGTATCCAGTCCGTGCTCCCAAGAGTGCCAATCACGAGAAATCTCGTGCGTTGCGTTATGGACGCGGAACACTGACCGCCACGATCAAGTATCTCCTGCTCACACTTTTTTCTCGCACCGAAATAGAATTTACCGGTCAAGACGAAAGTGTTACCTTCGAACTCGACAACGGGTGCAGGATTCGAGAGTGGCAACCGCGTCGAATTTTCCCGACCACGTGGCGGATCTGGTTGTGTCAGTCCTGTACCGATGAGTTCCTTTAACAGCAAGGCGATTTCATTGCATTCCTCAACGTCAATCTGACCATCTGCGAAAGTCCGACTAAGTCGCTCGCAGAAGACATCAAGCGGCCAGCCTGACCCGGATTCCGTATGTGCGATGATCCATTTGCCAAGTTGGATGACCTCATTCGGCGAAACAACTTCGTCGGCTAGAATACCTTTTGCGAGTCCCAGCAGCTCGTGTATAGCGCGATCATTGCGCCGCCACTCGTTGAATGCACGAACTAGGGGTTGCCCATCGTCATCCAGAAATGCGTCGCGAACGTCTTGCGGCACGGGCGTTCGGCTACGTCGACCGAAAAGTTCATCAAACATCTCGGATACCCTGTCTGCCGACTACCTCTAACCAATTAAGCGGAAACCATTGGGGGTCGCCTTTTGGCTTATTCTTCTTCTTTTTCCTCTGTTGGAGGATTCTGTTAGTGACGATTCCCTCGATTCGCCGTTCGGTGCCCTTCGGTAGGTCGACCATCGCGTACCTCGTCGACTCCTGGATTTCATGAATGAAGCCAACCTCACCAAAGTACTTGCTGGCCCTGCATGTTATCTTGACATGCATTCCTACGGCGAAGGCATTGTCGTCGAAAAGGGGAACCTGTGTCGCGTTGTTCCGAGGCACTCAATAACTATTACACGTCTAGCAACAAAAAACTCTTTGAAAAGTTACCATACCCGCTCACCCCACCGCTGGCAGTCCCGCCAGTGCCATCGCGATCTCTTCCGCTGGGTAGTCGTAGTTCTGCAGCTTGCCGGCTTGGTAATCAATGTAGCTCTGCATATCGAAGTGGCCGTGGCCGCACAGGTTGAACAGGATGGAGGGCTTGGTGCCTTCTTCCTTGGCTCGTAGCGCCTCGCGGATGGCTCCGGCGACCGCGTGGTTGGCTTCGGGCGCGGGGATGATGCCTTCGGCCCTGGCGAATTGGATACCGGCTGCAAAGGCGTCCAATTGCTGGACCGATGTCGCCTCAATCAGCCCCAAGTCCATCACATGCGACACCAGCGGAGCCATGCCGTGATAGCGCAATCCCCCCGCGTGGATGCCCGGCGGAATGAACGTGCTGCCCAGCGTGTGCATCTTGACCAGCGGCGTCAGGTGCGCGGTATCTCCAAAGTCATACGTGAACTTTCCCTTGGTAAGGCTAGGACAAGCCGCGGGTTCCACTGCCACCACCCGCGCTTTGCTTTGGCCCTTGATCTTGCGGCCCAGGTAGGGAAACGCCATGCCCGCGAAGTTCGATCCCCCGCCCGTGCAGCCGACAATGATATCCGGATCGTCGCCCGCCATCTCCATCTGCTCGAACGCCTCCAGGCCGATCACCGTCTGGTGCAGCAGCACATGATTCAGCACGCTGCCGAGCGCGTACTTCGTATCCGGGTCCTTCGCGGCCACCTCAACGGCCTCCGAGATCGCGATGCCGAGTGAACCGTTGGAATCCGGGTGCTCTGCCAAAATCGCTCGGCCCGATTCGGTTTCCGTACTCGGGCTAGGCGTCACCGATGCGCCGAACGCTTCCATCAAAGCGCGCCGGTAGGGCTTTTGGTTATAGCTGACGCGCACCATGTAGACTTTGCATTCGATGCCGAAGAACTGGCACGCCATGGAAAGGGAACTGCCCCACTGCCCTGCTCCCGTTTCCGTGGAAAGCCGCTTGGTGCCCGCCTGCTTGTTGTAATACGCCTGCGGAATCGCGGTGTTCGGCTTGTGTGAACCCGCCGGGCTGACGCCTTCGTATTTGTAATAGATGCGCGCCGGAGTATCCAGCGCCTTCTCCAGCCGCCGCGCGCGGAACAGCGGCGAAGGCCTCCACTGCGCGTACACCTGACGCACTTCTTCGGGGATTTCGATTTCCCGCTCCGTGCTGACTTCCTGCAAGATCAGCTCCATCGGAAACAGAGGAGCCAGATCGTCGGGTCCCACCGGCTGCAACGTGCCAGGATGCAACGGCGGCGCCGCCGGAGTGGTCAGATCGGCTTGAATGTTATACCAGGCTTTAGGGATTTTAGATTGCGGAAGATGATATTGGACGGTATCCATGCGGCCATTCTAGCGCCGCGATGTGCCGGGGTCACCCGTAGACGATCAGTAGATTAGCCAATGTTTTCCGCGATCCATTCGGTTCGTACGCCGCGCGTCAGCGCGGGGATGCAGTCAACGACGGCGATCAGTTTGCCTGCAGCCAAGCCTGATATGCCTTGAGATTGAACGGCCGCCCGAGGAACTTCTCGACGAACTCCGCGGCCGGTTGCGATCCGCCCGTGTTCAACACGATCTCCCGATACCGTTTCGCCGGGCCTGGATCGAGCAGATCCGCGTCGTCGAACTTCGTAAAGAGGTCCTTCGCAATCGCGAGCGACCATTGATACGTGTAGTACGCTCCGGCGTAATTCGTGCTACTCAAGTGCGAAAAACTGGCCTGTTGATGGGTGCCGGGTGGAAGATCGATCCCGACAAATTTTGCGAACAGGTCACTGGCGATTTTGTCCTGATCGGGCTTGCCATCCCCGGCTTCATATTCTAGCGCCAGGTTGGCCAGCCACAATTGCCGCCGCGTCAGTACGGCTTCGCCGAAGTGCTCGGCCTTAACCATGCGCTCGACCATATCGGCGGGAATCGGCTGGTTCGTTTTATAGTGCTTTGCAAAACCGCGCAGCACCTTCGGGTTCTTGTACCATTCTTCCAATAGCTGCGACGGAGCCTCAATGAAATCGGTCTCCGGACGGTTCAGGTCCGCGTACTTCTGGCTGCCGGAAAAGATTCCATGCAGAAGGTGTCCGAACTCATGGAAAAAGGTCTGCGCCATCGACGGCGTCATCAATCCTGGATCGTCGCCGTTGGGAGCCGTGAAGTTGCAGATCAAGGCGCCTTCGGGCAACTGTTTCCCGGCAACGCCCTGACGAATGCGGTACGTCGCGAAGTGCTGATACTTGTTCGGGCGCGGGAACATGTCCAGATAAATGCGTCCCAAAACCACGCCCTTTTCCACCACGTCGTAGGCCTCCACGCTTGGGTGCCACACAGGCGCTTTCAAAGGTAGGAACGTTATGCCGAACATTCTTGAGGACGCTTCAAACACGCTCTCCTTCACTCGCGCATAGGGGAAGTAGGCGCGCGCCTCCTGTTCGTTAAAGTGATATCGCTGGTCGCGAATCACACGGATGTAATGCTGCACGTCGGACAACTCGAGCGACGTGGCCGACGAAATTTCCTTGCGCTTCGCTTCAAGCAATACCCTCTTCTCCGCCTCGGCTGCTTCTTTGGACGCCAGATCCGCTTGCTTCAGAAACTCGCGCTGACCCGCTTCGCTGGCCGCCATGCGATCCTGCATCGTCATCTCCGCATAATTGGGGAATCCGCACAAAATCGCCAATCGATGCCGCGCATCAATCAACTTCGCGAGCGTCTGCGAATTGGCCGGATAGCCGCGGTTGACGAAGTGGAGCGTGGCTTTGCGACGGGCATCGGCGTTCGTTCCGTAAAAAGTGATCGGCTCGATGTCTTCGCGGTCATTCGAAACAAGAATATTGCCGTCGGCATCCAGTTTGTGGCTCTTCAGGTAATCGGACGGAACCCCGTCGAGTTCCGACGGACGAAAGGGGATGCGGCTCAGTCCCTGAATAATATTGCGGTTGAACTCTTCTTCCAACTTGACGATCTCATCGCGCGCCGCGGCGATTTTATAACGCGTTTCCTGATTCTGATTCACGCCTGTGGTGCGGAACAGGCGCAAAGCCCGCGTGAGGTAGTGCCTGCTGAGCGAGTCCAGTTCCGTCGACCCCTCCAGTGCCGCCAGTGCCTGGTAAACGCGCATATCCAGCATGATTTCGCTGCGCAACGCGCTTCCCTCCTGCACGGCCTTCGTAGCCGTTTCGCGAATGCTGGCATCAGGACTTGAATCTTTCATCACTGCCGCGGGATTCAGGCCGAGGGCGATGAACCGGCTGATCTCGTCGTACACGTCAAGCGTGTTCGCGATCGTATGCGTTCCCTGCACCGCAACCAAACGATCGCGCGCCGCACGTGCGTTTTGATACGCCGCGCGCGATTCGGTTTCCAGGGACGCCGCGTTTCCAGGAGGCGCCCAGGGCGAAAGAACATCCGCCCGGCAAAGGCATAGCGATAGCAGCAAGAGCGGGAGCGCCCGGATTGTCATGCCTCATAATATCGCGCCTCAACCGGGCACTCCCACGGACGCTCCAGCGGATACTTACTGTGAACGAGCGCCGGTGTTCGCGGATCTGCGGCGCCACAATCCCAAGATCGCCAATGCGGCTCCCGCCATCCCCAACGTCGCCGGTTCCGGCACCGGCGTGAAGGCAACCGCGAAGTGATTTGTGGAGGAGTTCGCCACGCCGCCAACGCCCGTTTCTGAATCGTACGGCCCCACCAGCCCACCGGCGGAGCTGGAACGATACAAAACGAGATCGAAGGCCCCTCCGGGCGTGAATGTGGCCGTAGCATTGGACCCGTTAATGCCGATCTTCTGGCACGTCGAACCAGGACCGCCCGAAACCGATGTTCCCGCCGGACACCAATAGAGAAGATTGCGATCCGGGATTGCGGCAATCGATGCCAGGAAGGTGACGGTCACTTGGCCATCCGTCGAGAAATAAAAGTCCACACTCCCCTTCCCGGCACTGGCAAGGTACTTGGCGTTCGGGGCAATCGGGCTCGCGGAGGAATCATTGGGACCGCACGTGTTGTTGGCTCCTGAGGAATACAAACAGTTGCCGAAGTTGGCATGAGCGCTGTCATTGGAAAGGTTGTTCCAGAAGGGCGACCCGGAATTGTCCGGCTGAAACGGATCAAACAACATTCCACCCGAATGCAGCGACAGACCTGCCCCGGCGAGCGAAAAGATCACGTCGTTGTAGTCGCAATCACTGTTGCTCCCGCACGGTGTGTTGATGTCCTCCACCCCGACGTAAAAGCTGTCGGCGAAAAATGTTTCGGCTCCCGCCGTTGCGGGCAGCAGCAATAAGGCCGCTACGGCCGGCCACGTCGTCACACAATTCGCCATCCTCAACCGGCGTAAACCGGCAACCAGAACTTCCCTTGCCGGCCACGCACACTTTAAGCTTGTCTTCATTTCCATCACTTCTCCCTTGCCGCGCAGGCGGAACTGAGCCTTGGCGGAATGATTTTCGATAACGATTCAGTAGGAAGAGGGACACAAATCTCTTCGAGAAAGCGCAGAAGTACAGCAACAAAAGCACATGTCGAATCGGTACGGTTCCCAAGGTGGAATTTGCGTGAACGAAAAAAAGGCCCGGCAGCGAATACGCTGTTGCCGGGCCATTGAGGGAAGATCAAACTTTTGAGGAAAGGAGCAGACGAAATCTAGCGGCCACGTCCTCCGCCGCGGTTGCCACCGCCACCATTGCCGCCACCGCGTTGCCCGCCGCTGCCGCCGCGGAATCCTCCGTCGTTGCCACCACCGCGAGGTCCACCGAATCCGCTGCTGCCGCCGCCGAAGTTCGGACGGGCGCCGCCGAATCCTTGTCCGCCGCCGCTCGGAGGAGTGTTGCGAAACTCACTGCGTCCGCGATTGACGATAGGAGGGGCAATTCGTACCGGCTGCTGTTCGCGAGGGCTGCCGAAGGAGCCGCCGCCAAAACTGCCGCTGTTTCCGTTCATGGGGCCGCGCTCCATCCGCTGCGGTTCCTGCATGCGCGGCTGTTCGTTATTCGGCATCCCTTGTGGACGTCCGCCAAAATATCCCGGCGTATTATTCATGCGTGGAGCCTCGTTGCGCGGCGCATCCACGCGCGAGGTTTCGCCACGAAAACCGCTGGAGTCATTGCCGCCGAAGCGCCGGAAGCTGCCTTGGCCGGAATTGCCGTTCCGGGGAGCGTCGTTGCGTTGGTTGTCGTTGCGCGGCGCATTGAATCCGCCGTTGTCATTGCGCGGCGCGCCGGCATCAAAGCGGCGGAAGCCGGAATCCTGCCGGGGCTGCGCTAAACCGCCTCCATTATTATTCGGAGTACCCGCGTCGAACCTACGGAAGCCGCCGCGATCCTGGCTTGCACCATTGCCGAAACCTGCTCCGTTGTTCGTCGAACCACTATTTCCCGGACCACCGCCGACGAAACCATTCTGCCGGGGCGAATTGAAGAACCGCATATTTTGATTGGTGCGCGGCATGCCGCGCGTATTCACATCGCGTGATACGAACTGCCGCCCTTCGCGTGACGGCCCAACAGGCGATCCTTGAAAGACACCCGCGCGAGCCAGGTCATTGCCATTCGAGCGCACAAAGCCGCTATTGTTGCGAATGGAGCCGCGTCCGAAATCGCCCGCTCGCATGCTGGTGATCCCGCCCGGATATCTTCCATTCCGGTAAACGTTCACGATGTTCGTATTGTTGACGACGGTAATCCCGCGGCCTCCCGACCAACGTCCGTACCAGGGGCGGTACATCTCGCGGGGAGCCAGTGGCACCCAGCCGATATTGCCGAACGAGAAACTGAAGCTGGAACCAAATCCCGGGCTACCCCAGCCAAAGAAGCTGACCAGCGCGGGACGCCAATATTGGCGAGGACCAACCGCGCCTGGATACCAAGCCCAACCATAATTGCCGCGATACCAGCGTCCATAGTGATACGGAGCCCAGCCCCACGGATCGTAGCTGACCCAACTCCATCCGTAGTAATCCACCCAAGACCAGCGGCCCAGACGGTAAGGAGCCCAATCGGAATCCACCGTGGGAATCCACACGTTGCCGTAATCGGGATCGTAAGACCAGCGCCCATGATTCGCCAACTCTTCCGTTCCATACACGTCAGGGCTGACATATTGCGAAGATTCCTGAGCGCGATCAAACACGCGGTCACGATCTGCGCTCCAGCGATCGAAATCGTCAAAGGCTGGGGAACCCACATTCTGAAATTCGGGATCGTTCGCCGACCCGCGAGAGACGATACTCTGCCCGGCACCCAGCGGCTCGGAACCCGTGGGCGCAAAGATCTCGGCGTCGCCCGCGCGAACGGTCAACTCGCTGGTGCCGTCGGGACGAACCAGAATCCGGTAGATACCTTGCCGGCGTGGATGCAGTGAAACGCTCGGAGTGCTGATCTCCACCTGCGCATCGGTATCCTGCAGCACGCGGAAGATCACCATCCCCTGAGCCACCTGCACCAGATACCGGTGATACTGCAAATCGCCCATGCGGACTTCCGTACCCGCCGCCATCCGCAGCACGTTGGCGCCGTCGAACTGGACCTCCGCGCGCGAATTGTCGCCGGTCAGGATGCGGTCGCCCGTAACCATCGGCGCATTCGGCGCGGCGGCGACCATATCGTTATTGTCATGAGCGACGGAAACTTCGCCGTTGATCAGGCTGACGCGCGCAACGGCATGGTCCGGCGAATCGCCCTCGTCCACGTTCCCCGCCGCCTGGCCCCATACTGGGACCACGGCGAAAGCGGACAACATCACCGCCTGCATCGCCGCTACCGATAGACTGGAAATTCTGTGTCGCATGACGCTCACCTGTTCCTGGTAAGGCAATTCCACGGCCAAACCTTAACTCTATGATTTTGTGAGCTTTTCCGTTATCATAGGGCCTTATGCCAGTGGCCGAAAACCACCAGCCTGATCTAAATAGGCCAGAAACAGCCGCGTCCCGGCCCTTTCCTGGCTGGGCTATTCCTTTGATTTTGTTGGCGATTGTCGTCCTCTTCAATTGGAAACTGACGTTGACAGACCAGTTCACCTGGCTCGAAGATCCAGACCGCGCCAATCAGGTTCTGCCTTGGCTCCAATTCCAGGCGATTCAATGGCATGGCTTCCGCATTCCGGCCTGGGATCCCAACAGTTGGACCGGCCAGCCCCTCTTCGGACAAGGGCAACCTGGCTCCGCCAATCCGATCAACTGGCTGATGTTTCTGATGCCGATGAAAAACGGCCACATCAACATGGCCGTGCTCAACTGGTATTTCGTTCTGCTGCGTTACCTCGCGGCCCTCGGATGTTATCTCCTCTGCCGCGATCTCAAATGTTCGCGGACCGCCTCCATTCTGGGTGCGTGTGTTTTTGGATTGGGCGGCTTCGTCGCGAACACCGGATGGCCGCAGATGGTGAGTGGGGCGATCTGGGCTCCGTACGCTTTTCTATTCCTCTTCCGCGTGGACCGTGGAGAGAACCGGCTGGCGAATTCCCTGCTCTCCGGATTCTTCGTTGGTATCGCATGGTTAAGCGGCCACCATCAGGCGCCGCTGTTCATCACGCTCACCGCAATCGCGGTTTGGATTCGCATGGCTTGGGGCGATGGCCGCATCGACGTGTCCGTTGTTCGCCTTGCGGCGCTGTCCCTCGCCGTCGCTCTGATGGCCGGAGCCTTGCAAACGTTTCCAATGGCGGAGTACGGCAACCGTTCCGTGCGATGGGTGGGGACGCCGGATCCACTGGAGTTCAACGAGACCACTCCGTACTACGTCCATGAACAATATTCGCTGAAGCCGCTCAATTTATTGAGTATTTTTCTGGGTATCCCCAGCCAGTGGAACCCGTTTATTGGCGTTGTTGCGCTACTGTTCGTTGTACTCGGCGCGTTCTTGGCTTGGGGGGAACGGCATGCGCGCTGGCTTGCCTTTATTGCCGGTGGCGGCATCGTTTTCGCGCTTGGACCCAATGGCCTGATACACGGCGTGATCTATTCCCTGGTGCCGATGGTGGAAAAATCGCGGTCTTCGGCCGCCGCCATTATTGTGTTTGCTCTGGGCGTTGCCCCATTGGCCGCCATAGGAATCGACCGTGTCCTGCGCCTGGTTCCGCACGAGTGCGTCGATTCTACATTGGCCGCTTTGGCGGAAGTTTGGTTGCCGCGCGCCGCCTGGGTACTCTGCGCATTTGCCGGCGTCTTGATCCTCGCCAGCATCTTCTACTTCACCGCGGGTTCGACTCCGGCGATTGTGGACAACCGCATGCTGATTACCGCGATTGCCGCACTGGGAGCCGCCGGCATCCTTGCTGGAGTTCGATCCGGGTCTGTCGGCCAGCGCGGCGCGGCGTTTCTCGCGATCTTTCTTGTCCTGCTGGAACTCTCGAACGTGACGAACTATGTGCTGGCGCAACACGGGCCGAACTACGAACGCACCCCGTTGCTGCAGAACCTTTATAAGCACGATGACATCGCCAATTTCCTGCTCCAACACCCCGGCCGCGTTGAGTATGCCGACACCGATATCCCCTACAATTTCGGCGATTGGTTTGGCGTGGAGACCTTTGTATCTTACACGGCGAGTGTTCCGACGAATCTTTGGCGGCAACGGATTTTTGACCCGCAGATGCGCAATATCATGGGCATCCGTTACCGGATTGGTAGGGAACCGGCGCGGCCTGATCAACAGCTTGTTTTCAAAGGCGAGCGCGGATTGAACGTTTACGAAACTCCGGGCACCTTTCCGCGAGCCTGGGCCGTGCACGAAATCATTCGTGCTTCCAGTGCCGGCGAGGTGGCGGATAAACTCATGGAGCCGGGCTTCGACGCGCGCGCAAAGGCCGTTCTTACCGCGGACAACACACCGAAGCTGGACACCTGCCCCACATCTGCGGAGTCTGTCACCAACCCGCTTCATGGAGCGAACCGCATCGCGATTCAAGCTAAACTCGTCTGCACGGGTTTGGTGGTTCTCACCGACACGTACTACCCCGGTTGGAAAGCGACCGTCGATGGCCAATCCGCACCCATTTTGGAAACTAATGGAGCCTTCCGCGGCGTTGTGATTCCTGCCGGAGACCACATTATCGAGATGAAGTACCGCCCGATGAGCGTGATCCTGGGCGGCGTTCTCACGTTACTGGCCGGCATCCTCGCGGCGGGGGCGTGGATCAAAACCGCCTCGCCGATGCGCTAGCATACCCAAAAGGAGGCGCGTTGGAACCCTATCGTCCACAACCGATCGATACGTCCGGAGCTGATTTGGGCGAATTGCAGCCGCGTTTGGAGGAGTTGGCGCGCAATGCTCATGAGGGTTGGGCTCGCGAGCGAATGAATGCGGGTTGGGGTTGGGGGGCCGCGCGAAGTGACACCGAAAAGCACCACCCCTCGTTGGTTGCATATGAGGATCTGCCCGAGTCGGAGAAAGATTATGATCGGGCCGTGGTTGCGGAAACGCTGAAGACGGTAATCGCACTCGGCTATCGCATCTCCCGGGGCTAGTGCGGGAAAATCGAACGGACGGATTCGGAAAATAATGGATTTCCGCCAAGACTTCATGACCGAAAGCCCTGCAGGCTCCACGTCCTCACTTGCCAACGATGACATGGACGATCGCGCGGAAATCGCTCTCCTGGCAGACCATCCGGAATTGCAGCGTGTCTCCAACGCGTTGCGGTTTTGTCAGAGTGCCATCGAGCCTAAGTTTCGGGCCGCCGATGCCGAGTCCCTCCACGCACAACGAACCTATTTGCGCTACGCCAACGCCGCCGCTGTGTCCGGTGTACTCGCGATTCTGTTTGGAATTTTCCAAATGGCGCACCTCGGAGACGCGCAGCTCGAGAATTGGTCTCCTAAATACGGACCTTGGGTTCTTCCGGTGCTGGAGTTGGTCAGCGCCTGCACCACCGTGGTTGTGGCGCTTGCGGGCTTAGGCGGGCAGAAACAGCAAAGCTGGTTCCTCACGCGTTTCCGCGCAGAGCAACTCCGCCTACTCAAGTTCCATCTACTGACGAATCCTCATCTGTGGCCGGGGGATGGCGTTGTTCCGGAAAAGGACGTCCGCAACACACACGATAGAATTGACGGACTTACCAATGCCGCGTATTCGGACCTGGAATCCTGGATCGCCCGCGGCACGGTTCCGTCGGTGCTGGAACCTCCGCCCACGTCGGAGCCGGAGTGGCGCGAAATCCGCGAGTATTACGACCGGAACCGTCTTCAACGGCAAATCCACTACTTTCACTTGCGGCGCTCGAAGAATCTGCACGACGATCAGCGCACGCGCATCCTCCCGCCGATTTTCTTTTTCGGAAGCGTGGCGTTCGTTCTTGTCCATTTCTGCATCGAAGTCGCCGTCTCGGGCGAACATGGTCACCCCATGATTGCGACGATTGCGCTGGTTATCTCGGCCGCGCTGCCCAGTCTAGGCGCGTTGATTCGCGTCACTCGCGGGGTTTTGGAATACGCCCGCAACGCGTCCCGCTGTGAGTCCACGCATCATGCCCTTTCCGCGCTGGCCGTTCGTCTGCGCGACGCCAGCACGGCGGAAGCTGCATTCCGCGAAATCGGATTCGCCGAGCAGGTTCTGGAATCGGACCTGCGGGAGTGGCTTCGCCTGATGGTGGAATCGGAGTGGTTCGGGTGAGCACCGGCTACGACATTTTCGTCAGCTACCGCCGCGAATCCGGCGCAGCCGAAGCGCGTTTGATCCGTTTCGCGCTGATGGAAAAGGGCAAGCGAACGTTCCTCGACGTGACGGATCTCCGTGCCGGGTTCTTCGATGAAGCGCTGCTGAATTACATTGAGCAGGCGCCGAATTTCGTGCTGATCCTGTCGCCGGGGTCCCTTGACCGCTGCGGCACCGGCGACGATTGGTTCCAGCGCGAAATCGCCCACGCGCTTACCACCGGCAGCAACATCATTCCTGTTTTTCTGCCCGGGTTTACTTTCCCAGGGCAACTGCCCGAAGACCTCCGAAACCTGCCCCGTCACCAGGGCGTCGATTATTCCCACCGGTACTTCGAAGCCATGGTGGAGGAGATTACAAAAGTCTGCGTCACGGAACGAGCGGCCCGTTCGCGCTTCGTGACGCCCCTCGGTCAGCCCGAGGTCCAGCCGGTGGTCCAGCCAGTGGTCCAGCCCGCGCGGCCCGAGAACAAATCGACATTCGAAGCCTCAAACGATGCGCCACTCACGCCATCCCTGCCTCTGTTCAAGTTGGAGTTGCCAAAACCGGCGACCGTAGACGCACCAAGCAATATCTCGCCGGTTGCCGCCGATACGACGTTGTTAAAAGAGGAACAGGCCCGCAAGGAATCTCTTCTTGGAGCAAACCGTGATGCAAGCCCACCATACATTGAGCCACCGCCGCCGGCTCCGATTCCGCCCATCGACGACAGTAAACTCAAGCGCAGAATTCTGATCGGCGTGGGCGTTTTCGTCGTGGTACTGGGCGGAGTCTATTTGGCTGCTCCCGATAACGTGCGGCACCTGAACTTTAACAACAGCACCACTGGGGATCTGGAACCTTCGGATTACGCGTTGTCGGATTCCTCCGAACAGACAGCAACGGACCAGCAGAAAGGCGATTCATCCCTTCCACCAGAGTTTTCCCGAAACGCGGAGCCTTTTGATGCCCGGTCCGTGGGTTCGCGTGCCGCCGCGATCGTGAACGAAAGCACGAACGCAATGGTGGGAACGGTTTGGGAGATCGACGGAAATCCCTACACAGTGGAGTTCCTCATGGATGGAGCACTCCGTCTGGTGGACGGCACGCTTGTCGACCATCTGCCCGCCAGGAGTTGGTCGCAGGACGGACCGGAGGTCACCATCCGAATGCCGTTCGTTTCTTACCAGTTCACACGGACGGGTAACCGCATGAGGGGAACACAATCTGTAATGAAAGGCCCGTCGAAACCGGCCACCGCGTCATTACTCAGGAATTAAGCGGCCACGTCGGTGCGCTTTGAAACTATTGCTCCCGCACCGCATCTATATGGCCGGACGAGGGGGGCCGCCTGGATGTGTGACACTAACAAGAGAGGGAACAAGGACGCCCGAAAAAGCGTCCATGTAAACGTGAAGTATTGGGGTTTCTTTGCCGCTAAGCTCGCCGTCGTGGGGGCCATCCTGCTCACGCTGTTGCGTATTCTTGTCCACATGGCGCCGCAACCGCCTACCTTTATGGGGCGGGTGAAGCCTCGTTACCCCATCGGCTATGACCTTGGTTTCACGTTCCTGATGCTCCTGTTCTGGCTTTTTGCCGCGGGCGTTTTCTGGTTGGTGGTATGGGATCAACGCTACCGCTGCCGCACCTGCCTCCGCCGTTTGCGCATGCCCGTGCACCGAGGCTCCTGGAAACACGTGCTGCTGGACGCCCCCAACACCCAGTACATTTGCGTTTTTGGTCATGGCACTCTAAAAGTGGATGATCTGGCGCTGACCGGTAATCATCCTCCCGATTGGGAGCAGCACGAAGACATCTGGAAAGAGCTATATTCGCTGGAAGAGACGAAGCACTGACGCTCACAACTGCTCGTGGCCATTAAGTTTCAAATACCCAAAAACTCGCTCGTCTTCCGCATGCTGCGGAATCCGTGGACGCGCGCCGCAATTATTGCGATTGTTCTGATTGGCGCCGGAGGCGTTGGCACCTTCGCGTACTACTACATGAAGTACGCGCGCATCATCGAAGAAAAGTTGCGCAACGGCCCGTTTGCCAACACGTCCGTGCTGTATGCCTCACCCCGGCCCATCATGTTGGGAGACGAGACGAAGCTCGACGAAGTGGCCGAGTACCTCCGGAGGGTTGGCTTCTCTGAGTCGAGCAGCAACCGCCTCGGCTGGTTCCACACGCGGCCGGACGCCATTGAGATCAATCCGGGTCCGGATGCCTACGATTCCGAAGGCGCCGTGGTGAAGATTGACGGCGGCAAGGTTTCCCAGATCATTTCCCTGCGCGATCAAACCGAGCGGACGCTCTACAACCTGGAGCCCGAACTCGTCACCAATCTCTTTGATAAAAAGCGCGAAAAACGCCGCATTGTTCACTTCGCGGATATTCCCAAAGTAATGATGAACGCCGTGCTCTCCGCCGAAGACAAACATTTCTTCTCGCACGCCGGTTTTGATCCCATGGGCATCATGCGCGCCGTTTACGTCGATATTCGTGACCGGCGCGGGACGCAAGGCGCATCGACGCTCACGCAGCAGCTTGCCCGCACCTTGTGGCTGGGTCCCGAGCGCGGTTGGCGCCGCAAGGTTCCCGAGACGCTGATCACGATGCACCTGGAACAGCAGCTCACGAAGGAACAGATCTTCGAGGATTACGCCAACGCCATCTACCTTGGACACCAGGGCAGCTTCAGCATCCACGGTTTTGGTGAGGCGGCGGAAGTGTACTTGGGCAAGGATCTCTCCGACGTGACGCCCGCCGATGCTGCGCTGATTGCCGGCCTCATTCAATCCCCCATTGGCCGCAACCCTTTCCGGTATCCCGATAAGGCTCGCACGCGCCGCAATCTGGTGCTGAAAGCGATGCGCGAGAACGATTACCTCACCGAGCAGCAGTATCAAGAGGCCATCGCCGCGCCGCTCGAAGTAGTCCGCGAGGCGACGGAGTCAAGCGACGCGCCTTACTTTGTCGATCTGGTGGATGACACACTGCAGAACAAGTTTCAGTACGATTTCCAGAACAATTCCTACCGCGTCTACACCACGCTGGATATGAGCCTGCAGCGCGACGCCGTGGAAGCCGTCCGCATGGGAATTGAAGAGACCGACGCCCAGTGGAAGCGCCGGTCGAAGAAGTATGGCACGGACGAATTCCCGCTGGCGCAGGTATCGTTAGTCGCCCTCGATGCGGAAACCGGCGAAGTGAAGGCGCTTGTGGGCGGCCGAAACTACGGCATGAGCCAGTTGAATCACGCCGTTGCCAAACGCCAGCCGGGGTCTTCCTTTAAGCCCTTTGTGTATGCAACCGCGTTCGGCTCAGTCCTCCAGGAAGGCGGCAAGGTGATCACGCCGTCGACGACGATTGCCGATGAGCCCACCACTTTCTACTTCGACGACAAGATCTACGAGCCTGCCGATTTCGAAGACAAGTACAGTGGCACCGTCACGCTCCGCCAGGCTCTGGCGCATTCGATGAACATTCCCGCCGTGAAGGTGGCGGAGATGGTGGGCTACGACAAGGTTTCGGAAACGGCCCGCGCGGTTGGCCTTAATCTCGACATCAAACCGACCCCGTCGATCGCGTTGGGAGCGTATGAAGTGACGCCGCTCGAAATTGCGGGCGCCTACACGGTGTTTCCCAATCAGGGAACGTTTATCAGGCCGAGTTTTATTAAGTCCATCCGGGATTCCAACGGCTCGCGGCTGTTTGAATCCATGATCGAGAAGCAGGAAGCGATGGATCCGCGCGTGGCTTTCCTGACGCTCAATGTGATGCAGGAAGTGATCCGCTCCGGCACCGCTGCCGGCGTCCGGGCCCGCGGCTTTGTTCTGCCCGCCGCCGGAAAAACTGGAACGTCGCGCGATGGCTGGTTTGCGGGGTTCACCTCCAAGCTGATCTGCATCGTTTGGGTTGGATTCGACGACAATCGCGATTTCAAACTGGAAGGCGCACGCAGCGCACTGCCGATCTGGGTGGAGTTCATGAAGCGCGCGCATCAACACCGCGGCTATCGCAGTGTCCGTGAGTTTGAAGCGCCGGAAGGCGTGGTCACGGCCGAAGTAGATTCGGAAAATGGACTGCTGGCAACCACCGGTTGCCCGAAAACGCACAGCGAAGTTTATATCGCAGGCACGCAGCCCGTGGAACTCTGCAAGCTTCATGGAGGAGTGGGCCGGACACAAATCGCCAGTTGGGAGCCCACCGAACCAGCCACTACGGAAACCTTGGCTGCGGATACTTCGAAACCCGCGACGCCGCGCAAACGCACGGTGCGCAGCATTCCCGTTACCCCTCCGCCGGCCGAGCCGCCGCCGCCGGAGCGCAAAGGTTTCTTTGGACGCGTTCGCGACTTTTTCCGCCGGTAGCTTCGCCCGTGGAGACTAATGCCGCGCGCGTTTCTTCTTTGCTGTCGTCAAGCGCGGGCCACTGTGTCTTTCTACTTCCGGTGTATTTGAGCTAAACACCATCGGCACGAACCGCCGCGGCAGCAGCGGCCAGCGCTCGTTCATCCAATGAAGAATTTCAGCTTGTGTGCCCCAGTGTTCGGAGATCACACGATCATTCTCCACAACCACCGCCAGGAAGTAATCACCTCCGGCACCCGTCCATTCGATGCAGAGGTCACCATTGTCTCCGAGGTTCGCCGCGTTGCGTAGACCTATCCGAGTTACTTTGTCCGCTGTCTCTACCATGACTTAATGCGGATCTCCTCCGTCAGCATTCCCGTCGTTACGTATGCCTCGTTTTTACGAGGTCTGCTCAGTTGAGGGCAGAATAGCATTACGGTAGCTGACACACAATAGATTGCGAATACTGTTTTTTATTTGCCGCAACGTTACGTTGAGAGCCTCAGTACCACTCCTTTGCACCGGCGTATGTGCTGAGTAGAATAGAGAGTCGTGCAGACACCGTATCCACACGCTACTCGATTCGCCAGCTGCGCCGTCACCGCGATTCTCTGGATGACCGCGCCCGCGGCGGCTCAATCGGTGGATCTGTCCGGAACCTATCGCATACAGTTTCAGAACGCGCCAGGCTCAAGGAATATTCCCGCCGGTCAAGGCGGCGGAACGCCCCGCTCGCGCGCTTACAAGGTGGACGGTCAGCCTCCGCCGCTGCAGGATTGGGCGAAGAAGCTCTACGAAGAACGTATCGTTGAGGGCGAAAATGGCCGGCCTTTTCGCCACCTCATGACGCGCTGTTTGCCGCAGGGGATGCCCATGGCATCCTTGTTCGCCTTCTATCCTGTGCAGCTTTTGCAGAGCAAAGATCAGGTCACCATCCTGTACGAGGAACAAAACCATTTCCGCATCGTACGCATGAACGCACAGCACCCGGCGGATATCGATCCGTCCTTCTTTGGCGATTCCATTGGCAAATGGGACAAGAATACGCTGGTGATCGATACCGTGGGCATTCGTGACGACACCACCATCGACTACCTTGGCCTGCCCCACACCGATCAACTGCACGTTGTCGAACGCATGCGCAAACTGGACGCCAACACGCTCGAGAGCCGGATCACGCTCGACGATCCAAAGGCCTTCACCAAGAGCTGGGAAGCTGTTGCCATTTGGAAGCGCCTTCCGGCGGACGATGGCATCAAGGAGTACATCTGTGAAAATACGCGCTATTTTGAATAATCGTTTGCCGTTGCGCTTCGGAGCGATCCTTTTGCTGGCCGCTTCGGCCTTCGCGCATCACAGTTTTGAGATGTTCGACGTCGAGAAAACACTCACGCTCAAAGGCACCGTCAAACAGTTTCAATGGACGAATCCGCACGTTTGGATTCAACTCAACGTGGAAAACGGTGGTGTGGTCACCGAGTGGAGCCTGGAAGGCGTCAGCGTGAACCAGCTCGGCCGCCAAGGTTGGAAACGGGACATGATTAAGGGCGGCGATCAGATATCGGTCACCATTCATCCCTTGCGCAATGGAAAGCCCGGCGGCCAATGGCTCAATGTGATGGATGCCACCGGAAAAGTGCTGGGAAACGTGCCGTCGCGGTAGCAAAGGCCAAGGAATTGTTTATCTCGACAGGTGCTCTAACGCGTGCGCCAATCGGTGCTACAGTATTGGTCAAGAGGGTAAGCCGCCGTGTTTTCCATCAGTTGGATTCTGGCAGCCAGCATATTACTGCAGTCGGGGACAGCACCTGCCGATTCCGCACAACCGCCGGTTGTCAAACCACTCACCGATCAGGATCGAGCCGATATTTTCATGGCACGAAAGATGTATCGTGAGGCCATCGATCTTTATAAAACGTTGCCGCCATCGGCAATTGTTTATAACAAGATCGGCATCGGCTACCACCAGCTTCTCGATTTAGGCAACGCCGCGAAATACTATCAGCGCGCCGCGAAGGCCGACCCTCAATATGCTGACGCCATCAACAACCTCGGCACCATTTATTACTCGAAAAAGTCCTTCCGAAAGGCGATCAACGAGTACAAGAAGGCGATCCGACTGAAGCCGGATTCGGCTTCCCTGCTCGCCAACCTCGCGAACGCCTACTTCGAACGCAAGCAGTATGAACTCGCCTCGGAGACCATCCAGCAGGCGCTCGCCATTGATCCGAATGTCTTCGATAACCGCGGCTCATCAGGTTCCGTGGTGCAGGACCGCAGCGTGGGCGATCGCGCCAAGTATCATTACTACCTTGCGAAAACGTACGCGAAAAAGGGGCAAAACTCCGAAGCGCTGCTGTACATTCGTAAGTGCCTGGAAGAAGGATTCAAGGATAAAAAGAAGTTCAACGAAGAGCCCGAATTCGCTGGACTTCGTGACGATCCCGAATTCCAGCAGATCATGACCATGGAGCTGAAGGCTCTCTGATCCTCCCGCGCCGCATCGTTCCACTCGCCGCAGCCGTGCTGCTGGCCGTGGTGGCGTCTTCCTGTTCCCGCCAGCCGGAAGGCCTTCGCCGCACGGCGATTCTTCCTGTGGAGAACCTGACGGGCGATCCTTCGCTCGATTGGATTGGTAACGCGGCGCCGGTCATCGTCACCCATCAAACCCGCATGGCGGCAGGCTCGCAGATCTTCGCCGTACCCGCTGTGCGTGAAGCGTATGGCCGGAATGCGGAACGTGTTGTCCACGGATATGTAACGTTCGCGAATCCCACTCAGCGCGGCGGGAATTTGAAGTTTTCCTTCGTCATAGAGGATCTCGTATCGAAGAAAACAGGGCCGGCCATCGACCTGCGAGGCAATGTGCTCGACGTGCTGAATCAGTTCGCGCACACCGTGGTTCCCAATGCCGGCAGCTTCTCGACGAAGAATGTGGATGCGCTCACCGCATGGGCGACTGGACAGTTTGCGAAAGCCGTGGAGATCGATCCTCGTTTCGGCACCGCGTGGCTCGGTTGGATGCGTAGACAGATGCTGCTGCGAGATATGGCCGCGGCGCAGGAAATCGGCGAACGCGCCCTGGCGCAGAAGGAATTGCAGAGCCCGTATGACCGCCTGGAAATAACCGCGGCACTTGCCGAACTGCGCAAAGACTACCGGGCCCGCGCCCAAGCCTTTGACGCGATCGCTGAGTTTACGCCGAATGACATGCAGACGGCGATTGCCGCGGCTCAGGCGTACACGCTTGCGCGTGACCACAAGTCCGCAGCCGTGCTTTACCGGAAAGTCATTGCCGCGGAACCGGCAAACTTTGGAGCCATGAATGCGCTGGGCTACGCCGAAGCCATGGCGGGCAATATGGACGCTTCCAAGCAAGCCTTCGACACCTACGCGAAGCAGCCGGGCCAGGCCGTCAATGCGCTGGACTCCATAGGCGAAGGCTATTTCCTCAACGGTAAGTTTCGTGAGGCCGCCGCCTTCTTCCAGCAGGCATTTGCGCGCGATCCGAAATTCTCTGGCGGTCAAACGCTGGTGAAGGCCGCGTACGCGCAGTGGCTTGCCGGGGATCTTCCCGGTGCCGATAAGCTCTACGCACAGTACCTTTCGCAGCATCGCGATAACGCCGCAGCATTGGTGGAAGCATCGTGGCTTTACGCGACAGGCCGTGAGGAACAGGCGCGAATGAAGTTGAGCGCGGCGCCTCCCGCGTTGCAGGCTGCCATCCAGCGCCAACTTGCCTTGTGGAATGCGGCGAAGGAAAATTCCCGGGGAACGTTGAACCCGGCGCAGCTTGCGCAGCTCAAAGACGCCTACGAATCTTCCGTTCCGCCGAAAGATGCGGAGACGCGCACGTTCTATGCGTTTGCTTTGGTGGCCGCGGGCAAGTTTGACGACGCCCGTCCGCTGCTGCAGCAGTGGCCCTTGCCCACGGTAGGTACCGACCCCTTTTCCGCCAGCCTTGTTTATCCCGAGTTCCTCGCCGCGCGCCGCAAAACCGGGTTGTGACATTTCCCCGAAAAAAATACGATTCCACGGCGCTTCTACGATAGACTGAAACCATTTGGGGCACACAATAGTTCCGCGCCCCATCCCCTAGGAGACGCCCACAACGATGACGACAAAGACCACTCGACGCATTTGGATGACACAGGCCGCGGCTGGAGCCCTCACTCTCGCCGGATGTTCCAGCGCCCCTTCGGGAGCCGCGAAAGCCCCGGGTGGCAATGGTGGATTCAAGCTTGGTCTCGTCTACTTCGCTCCCGAAGAAGGTGCGGACACGTGCATGAAGGGCTTGTTCGATTCGCTCAAGGCCCAAGGCATTGAAGAAGGAAAGAATCTGGAAGTGCGGCGTGCGCACGCGCAAGCGGAGATCGCCAACATTCCTCTGCTGATTCAGAACTACGATAACCAGGACGTCGACGCCATCGTCACGCTTACCACACCGTGCCTCACGGCCGCCTGCAGCATGGCGAAGAAGAAACCTGTCGTCTTCACCTATGTGTACGATCCCATCGCTGCGGGAGCGGGTACCAGCAAGAGCAACCACCTGCCACGCATTACCGGCGTCGGTTCGTTTCCACCAGTGGAAGACACTATCGACGTGATCCAGAAGCTGATTCCCGGTATTAAATCGGTTGGAACTCTCTACAATAACTCCGAAGCAAACTCGAACAAAGTGGTGGGAGTAGCACGGGAAGCGTTTACAAAGCGTGGCATTAAGCTCGAAGAGATTACCGCGAATAGCACCGGCGAAGTCTTTCAAGCCGCTCAGGTTCTCACGCACCGCAATGTTCAGGCGCTGTGGGTCACCGGTGACAATACCGCTTTGCAGAGCTTCGATGGCATCGTCAAGGCGTCGCGCGATGCCAAGTTGCCGCTCATCATCAACGATCCTGAGTTCACCCAACGCGGCGCCGTGGCCAGCGTAGGTCTCGGTTGGAACGATGCGGGTCAAGCCGCCGGTAAGTTAGTCGCTCGAATCCTCCGTGGCGAAAGTCCGCAGAATATCCCGTTCGAAGAGGTGGCCGTGAAGAAAGTAGTACTGAACAACGAAGTGGCCCAGAAGCTGGGCTTGAAATTTCCGGCGGAACTAATTAAAGAGGCACAGGGTTAGACCACTAGAGCCAGGTGGGAAAGTTCAGGCAGGACAACTTCGGCAGCGGATTTGAGGAGTCGCTGGCGGAAAAGCTTCTCCAAAAACGGAAAAGGCGAGCGGCCGCAGCCACTCGCCTCGAAATCCGTTTGGGTTTTGTTTAGGAACCCTGGTTGGCAGCGTTCGACATCAGCGAGCTGACCTTCGAGAAGATCGTGCTGATCTGGGTCGCAACGCCCGGCATAAAGGCGCCAGCGGCGACGGCAACGAAGCCCGCCATCAACGCGTATTCGATGAGGTCCTGACCGCGGGTGTCCTTCATCACTTTCAACTTCAGCAGTAGATTTTTCATGGTGTCTCCTAATTTCCTCTCCCTAATTCACCGCAACAGCTTGTTTGTCTCTGTCGCTATGGAAAATTTATCATCCATCGGGTTTCCCTGAAATCAGTAGGAACGCCTAAGTGAGCCTCAGAAAACGTCTCAGCAGCCTGTTTTTTGAAGCACTTGGACCACCTTAGTTGTGGTACCACTCCCCTCAAGTGGGGGGTGGCGTATGCGGCACAGGAGTCCAGAATCTGCACTTACTCCTTTGTTTTCATCAGAGGGAGGTACGCCCGCATCGCTGCCGGAATTCCCGTCGCTTCGCCGGAACCCGATTTCGCGCGACACTCAAAGAGGGTTCCGGGTCCATAATAATTTCTATTGGCCGATGCGGCCCTTAGCTGCATACGAAGGCGCTATCGCGGATGAAAACTGCCTCTCTATCCTGGATCCTCTTTCTTTTCATACTCCCATCTGCATTTTTCGCTTGGTCTTACCGCGATATGCCCCGTTTCGGATATCTCCACGACGACGGCATCCTGTTTGGCTCCGCCTTTGCGCTGGCGACCACGGGCGAGTACAAAGTTGTCAGTTTGCCCGAGCGGCCCTTCCAAACCAAGTACCCGCCGCTTTATCCACTCTATATGTCCGCCGTCTGGAGAATACAGCCGAGGTTTCCGGACAACCTGGCGGTCGCGACGTTCTTCAACTGGCTGCTGCTGCCCGTCTTCCTGACGCTTTGTTGGACGCTCTATGCCCGTCACGGGATCGGTGGCGCCAAAAGGATCGGGATCGTCGCGTTTCTCTCCGCCAATGTCGTTCTCCTCCTTTTTGGCATCAGCGTAATGACGGAACTATTCTTCACCTGCGGCCTGCTTCTGGTCTTGCTGGTTATGGAGGACGATTCCTGGAACTCGGCGCTGCTCGCGGGTATTCTTGCAGGATTGGTGTATCTCTCGCGAACCGCCGGCATCGCTCTGCTTGCCGCTGGACCCGCCTGTTATCTGTGGAAGCGGATGCCACGTCGCGCTGTGGCATTTGCAATGGGTATGCTCCCGTTTGTTCTTGCGTGGACCTACTGGAGCCGCGCTAATCAACTGGATACGAATGAGCCAGGTATCGTGTTTTACACCGACTACGTCCGGTTTCAATTCCTCAACGTGGACGCCCACAACTTCCGCAGGGTCCTGGCTGTGAACCTTCGCGAGTTGTTTTTCGGCACCGGTTCCCTTGTTTTTCCGCGAATCAGCGATTCTCCCCTGGTAAAGGTCTGCGCCGCGGCCGCCGTGCTGGGCGTGGTGTCCGGATGCGTGCGCATGATGCGCAATGGAATTCTCCATGCCTACGGAGCCTTCACGCTAATCTCGCTGGGTATTCTCGCTGTCTGGCATTATCCGCCGAACGAACGGTTCCTGCTGCCGCTGCTGCCCTTTTTCGCCGCCGGACTCGCCACGGAACTCCTGTGGATTGCCGCGCATATTCGTACCGCCGCGAACGGTACCGACACCGGCAACCGCATCGCGTCGTGGGTGCTGGGAAGTGTGCTTGGCGCGGGCGTCGCCGGAATTGTTTTCGCGCAACTTTACGGCGTCTTCGTTTTCCTGCCGCGCATGATGCAGGCGGAACGAGCCCATCAGGCGGCATTGCGCGAAGCGTATTCGTGGATTGCAGCTCACGTTCCCATTGGGTCACAGGTGCTCTCCTCCGACGATCCGGTTCTGTTTCTCCACACCGGCCTTCGCGGCAACACCGTTCCACTTATGCCCCGGGATTGGTACGACGGAGGTTCGGCCACGCCCACGATCTACGCGACCATCGCCGACTACTGCCGCCGCCGCCATCTCGACTACTTCTTCTATGGACCCGAGGACTTCGCCCGCCATTGGACGCAAATCGAGAATGCCAGTGAGATTCAGGCTATCTTGAACGGCAATCAGGGCTTGGAGGCGATTTACCGTAGCCCTGCGGGCACACTTTACCGCGTACTCCCCCCGGCCAACTAAGGTCTTCTTCCGAGCGACTTCCCGTCCCATCGGCCTTATCTTCAAGACATGAGCCTGTTGTTCGCCCTCATGCTCGCAATCTCCGTTGGTCAGGATGGCGCCAGCCTGCGTGCCGGTTGTAGCCCATCCTCGAACGAAGTCACGCATCTGGAGGCAGGGACCATGGTCAAGCTTTTGTACTCGCTGGCCGGGGAGGCGGTGCCATGCTACAAGGTGAACGTCGAAGTGGAAGGCAAGACCGTGAGCGGCTACCTCCCGGCTTCGTCGATGGACGGCATCGACAGCTTTGATAAAGGCCGCCGCGATGCTGCGTGGCTCGAGATTCGACCCAGCGCACCGCAGCGGGGTACCGCGTTTGCTTCAAAAGCAGCGCCGTCCAAAGGTCTGCGTATTGCCGGAAGCAAGCTCACCTACGCCGCAAAAGATTTGATCGATAACGGACGTCCGGGCGACGCGCTGCGCATGCTGGAGCCTGAGCTGCGTAAAAAACCCGACGCTGGATTGCTCACCCTGGCGGGTCTTGCGGCATGGAAGAACGAGGACAACCGCCAGGCGCTCGACTATTGGAAGCAATCGCTCGAATTGCAGCCGGATGCCGAACTGCAATCGTTATATGCGTCCGTCGAACGTGAAGTGAAGAACGATGTCAGCGGAGAGAAGTTGTATGGCATTCGCGTGATGCTCCGCTACGATAACGTCACCGTTCCCGCGGAGACGGCCCGCCGCATGGCCGGCGCGGTGGATGAAACATACGCTCGCGTGTCTTCGGAACTGGGTTGCCGGACCGATGACCGTATCGTCACCATCGTCCAGAGTTGGGACGCGTATCGCAAAACAACAGAAGCCGTGGAGTGGAGCGGCGGCATGTTCGACGGACGCATTCACATGCCCGCTGACGCGAATCAGCAGATGACGGCGGAGATGAAGAAGAAGCTGGCGCACGAAGCCACGCACGCTTGTCTGGCGATGATCGGCAAGTGGCCCACGTGGCTGCACGAAGGTCTGGCGCAGAAGCTTTCCGGCGATTCCATGGCTCCGGCTTCGCGGCAGCGGTTGCTTGCCGTTGCGCGCGAAGCGAAACTGACCGATATTTCCAAGCTCGATTCCGGCTGGGCTCGCCTGGATGGCCGTAATGCTTCAATTGCCTACGGACTGGCGCTGGCCGCGGTGGAAACCATGTACGACGAATTCGGTTTGGATGGCATCCGCAACCTGATGCGCAATCCAGAGCGGCTCTCCTACACTGTTACCGAGCTGAACAAACGCATGGGCTTCTGATCGCCCATTGCGATTCTGATCGGCCCAATGTCATTCGGCGAACATCCGCGCGAGCCAAACACCACGTCCGCTATTCTAGTAGAGAATGCCGTTTGCCTCTATTCCTGAAGCCCTTGAGGATTTCCGCGCGGGCAAGATGCTGGTCGTGGTGGATGACGAAGACCGTGAAAACGAAGGCGACCTCACCATGGCCGCCGAATGCATCACTCCCGAAGCCATCAATTTCATGGCAAAGTACGGCCGCGGCCTGATCTGTCTGGCGCTCTCCGCCGAACGCTGCGACGCGCTGCACTTGCCGCTTGTTTCTCCGAAGAATACCTCGCGCTTCGGTACGGCATTTTGCGAATCAATTGACGCCGTGGAAGGCGTGAGCACCGGCATCTCCGCACCCGATCGCTCGCATACCATCCGCATTAGCATGAGCCCGGACGCGAAGCCTCGCGACCTCGCGCGCCCCGGCCACGTGTTTCCGCTGCGCGCGCGTGAAGGAGGCGTGTTGGTCCGCGCCGGTCAAACCGAAGCCGCGGTGGATCTAGCGCGTATGGCAGGCCAACGCCCCGGTGGCGTCATCTGCGAAATCATGAATGACGACGGCACCATGTCTCGCGTCCCGGAGTTGATCGAGTTCTGCAACCAACACAACTTGAAGATGATCTCCGTGGCCAGCCTGATCCGCTATCGCCTGGAGACGGAACACTTAGTGGAGCGCCGCGACGAGGGCTGCCTGGACACCGAGTTCGGCACCTTCAAGACCATCACCTACGTCAGCCCGATCAACGGCGAAGAGCATCTGGCGCTGGTCTATGGCGATGTAACGAAAAAGAAGAATGTGCTGGTACGTATGCACGCCCGCTGTGTGATGGGCGATGTGTTTGGCTCCACGCAGTGTACCTGCCAGGAAACCCTGCGCGGTTCCATGGGCCGCATTGTCGAAGAAGGCGCCGGAGTAGTGGTGTATCTTCACCAAACCGGTTTCGCGGCGCGCAAACATTACCCGGGAGCCTTTGGGCAGAAGAACCCACCGCCGCAGGAGGAGACCGGCATCGGAGCGCAAATTCTGGCGGACCTTGGTCTATCGACCATACGCCTGCTGACAAATCACCCGCGCAAAGTCATCGGCGTCGACGCGTTCGGTATTGAGATAACCGAGCAAGTTCCGGTGAAATAGCGCTCGCCCTAGTTCGCGAGATTCTTTAGTAGAAACCAAACATTCGCCGGCCGCTCCGCGAGGCGCCGCATGAAGTACGGATACCAGGCCGTTCCATACGGGACGTATAAACGCAAGCGGTACCCCTGCTCGACAAGCATCTTTTGCAGGTCGCGGCGAATACCATAGAGCATCTGGAACTCGAACTGATCGCGGCCGATGTTCCGCTCCTTGGTACATCGCAAAGCTTCGTGAATCAGCTTCTCGTCATGAGTGGCAATAGCTGGAAACGTTCCCTGGTCGAAGAGAATGCGCATCAGATGCGCGTAGTTCGAATCCACATCGGGCTTTGCGGGAATTGCGACCGATGGCGGTTCATCGTAAGCGCCCTTGCACAACCGTACGGGAATCTTGTGCGCATTCATGAAGGCGATGTCTTCTTCGCTTCGGTGCAAATAAGCTTGAATCACGCACCGGACGCAGCCGAACTCCTCGGCGATTCTAGCGGCCAGTTGCAGTGTCCGGTCCGTGTACCTGGTGGACTCCATATCGATCTCCACGCGGCTGCCGATTGCCTTCGCTTTCGCCGCAAGCGCACGCACGTTATTGAGACACGCTTCGGTGGAAAGATCCACACCGAATTGGGTGATCTTGATGGAAACGTCGGAATCCAGCTGCCGCTGAGCGATGCGGTCCATCGTGAGCAGGTAGTTGTTGAGCGACCCTTGCGCCTCATCCAGCGACGTGACGTTTTCGCCCAAATAGTCGAGGGCGACGGAGTAACCTTCCGCGTTCAGCTTCTGGCACACCGCCGTGGCGTCATCGAGCGTCACTCCAGCGATAAAGCGTTCGGTGAGGCGGCCGGCATGCCGCGATGTTTCCATCCAGTGGCGCAGATTTCGTTGTTGTGAAAGATAGAGGAAGAAATGGCGCATCAACATTCGGGAGCCCTCGGGGCGGACGATCCGTCCGCTTTGGGCTCGCGAACAATGGCATCGAGCGACACGATCGCCGGCGGCGCGTCATGACTTCCGATGCCTAACTCCTGCACACGCCGCAACGATGGAAGCACACGCTGGTCCCACGAGCCGGCGGACTTATTAAAACTATCCACGGCCTTACTCAATTGACGCCCCACGTCGGTATAGGTCTCGGCAAACGCGCGGAGACGGTCGTAGAATTCCGCGCCAATGCGGCGGATCTGCTCAGCGTTATTCGCCAGCTTCTCCTGCCGCCAGCTATACGAAACGCCCTTCAGAACACTAATCAGCGTCATGGGCGTGGCGATCAGAACCTTCTTTGCAAGAGCACGCTCCAATAGTTCCGGATCCCGTTCGAGGGCGGCAGTCAGAAAATGATCACCGGCGAGAAATAGAATCACCATTTCCGGCGCGGGCTGAAACTGTATCCAGTACTCGCGCGCGCTCAGCGTCATCACATGCCGTGAAAGTTGTTGTGCATGACGGCCCAGAGCTGCGTCCCTGCCCGCGTCGTCGCTTGCCGCTTCAGCATCGAGAAACGCGGCGAGAGGAACCTTTGCGTCCACCGCCAGGGTGCGCCCGCCCGGCAGACGGACCAGCATGTCCGGACGCTGTCCGTTTCCCGATTCCTGCTCATAGAAATCGCAATACGCCACCATCCCGGCAAGTTCGGCGACACGGCGGAGCGTCAGTTCGCCCCAACGTCCACGCGTATTCGGCACACGAAGCGCGCGGGACAACGCCACGGTCTCTTTGCCAAGCGTCGACAACTGCTGTTCGAGTCCGCCCATCATGCGTTGCCGCTGCGCTTCGAGGTCGCGCACCTGTGATTCGAGCCGCGCGAGAGATTCGGCAATCGGGCGGGTGGCTTCATCGATCGGGGTTTCCTGCTTCTGTCCGCGAAACCACAGCGCGGCCATGGCCGCACCCGCGAGCAGCGCCAAAACAATTCCGATAATAAATGTCGCCGGGGACATCTCTCCCACAGTGTGGCACACGGGAAGCAAGAGCGCCTCTGTGCAGAGGCAAATACGGGGTTGATGTTAGCGGACGAAGAACGCTTTCTTATCGACGGAAGGTTCCACCGCAACGTCGAAGAAGCCAACCATCATTTCGTCCCAACTCTGCTCGCCCCAGTGGACTTCTTTGGCCGGATCGGGGTTGCGCGGGTTATTCGACGAATTGTCATACCAGGCCGTGGCAGAGAGCCGAGTGCCCTTCTTCAGCAGTAGCGGTTTCGCCAGTTTATAGGACAGCTGATTGTGAAAATCAAATTTGTTGATGCGCAGCAGTGGTTCCGGTGTACCGCCGGGCGCGATGCGATCGTACTCAAATGCTTTTCCGCGCAAGTGCATGTGCGGCAGAAACCCGAGTAGCAAGGCATCGTTCGGCATGGTGCCGGACGTGGTTACGTGATAATTTGCATCGCCTGGCGGAATCGCGAGCTTGGTGTTGTTCAACTGCAACGTCAGCACGCGCTTCTGCGGAGCGGCCTTGGTGAACTGCAGCGAGATTTTAGTCTGATCCGTCGCCGGCTTGCCGCTCGGGGTGTAATGCAGTTCCAGGATCAAATCGGACCCGGCCGGAACGAACTTCGCCATGCCCGCGGGCCACGTATCCGGGTCGCTGCCGGGTGTGAATACGGAAAGGATGTCCGCTTTGGTTGGCCCTTGCACCCATGTTTCGCCCGGCTCGCGAATATAGACCACGGCGTGATGGACGACGCTGCGAGCCGAGGGACGAACTTCGGCGGCCTGTATCCAGCGATCCGTCTTGAAACCAGTGGGGATCACGTATCGCTGATACGCCACTTCCCCTTTTGCCGGAACCGCGAACGCCTGCGGCATCTGCAGGATCACATCGGGAGAACGTAGCGCCACATTGGGCGGATTCGCGGGAGGCCTACTATCAAACTGGTCGCCCATTGGCGCGCCGTTGTCTGCCCAGGAAAGGATCATGCCGATTTCCACCGTGGATAACGACCGGTCATTGGCAAACGTGCCGCAACAAGCGTCGGCATACCAGGGAGGCATCTTGCGATTCACCACTGCCGCACGAATTGCTCGGGCCCATGGACGCACATCCTGATACGTGATCAACGGCATGGGTGCGATATCGCCGGGCCTGTGACAGGATTGGCAATGCTTTTGGAGAATGGGAGCGACATCGTGAAAAAACGTTGGCCCGGCGGCAAATCCAACGGAGGGAAGAAGTAGGAACAACCAACGCCGAGCAAACCGGTTCACGCGATCACCTAGTTCCATGATAAAGCCGGAGCCCGTTGAAGGTTGGAAAATCGGAGTGAGCAAGGTCGGTGGCAGAGAGCCCTAAACCTGAACAGGTTGTTCGTCCGAAACCTTCGCGGGGCCCTGCGAGTGCTTGTGTGTCCGGCCATGCGCCAAGTACTTTTCGAGGATGGCGTTCAAATCATCCATACGAATCGGCTTCGCCAAATGGTCATCCATGCCGGCCGCCAAACATTTTTCGCGCTCGGCTGCGCCCGCGTGTGCGGTGAAGGCGATGATGGGCACGCGCGCCTGCGACAACCCTCCCTGTTCCGCCTCACGGATCTTTCGGGTTGCCTCGTAGCCATCCATCTCCGGCATCTGGCAGTCCATCAGGATTGCGGCGTAGCGACCGGTCGAATATTTCTCGAACGCCTCCATCCCGTTTGCCGCAACCTCCGTCTGATAGCCTAGGCGAATCAAGAGGCCCACGGCAACGCGTTGATTCACCGCGTTGTCTTCGGCTACCAGAATGCGCCCGCGCGCAGCGCCTTCATCCGGCTGGCCATTCTCTGCCATCGCCAACTCTCGTTGCGGCCGTCCGTTCCGCTGCCCGAATGCCGCGAACAATGCTTTCGCTGCCTGCCTGGGACGAACCGGTTTAGCGATCCAACCGGCGAAGCCGCAATCGGTCGGCGCTTCCGTCAAATGTCTGCTCCCAAGTGGAGCGGCGATGAGCAGCCGCGTTTGATTTTGCGCCGCGGCATCATGCAGCAGGGCCCGCAACTCAGGCGAGGTTTCCTTCCAGATGCGATGCTCCATCACCACCACATCGAACGCCGCCTCGCGTTTCAGGACTTCGAGTGAATCTTCGGCATTTTTTGCGATGCGTGCCATGAAGCCCAACTTCTCGCAGAGTTCCGATAGCACCGCCCGGTTCATCGGTTCGGGGTCGGCAACGAAAACGCGTGTTGCTCGGCGTGCGATTTCCGTGTTTTCCGCGCCTTGTTGCCCGCTCGCCGAATTAGACAAGATGTCCATCTCCAACGTGAACCAGAACGTGGATCCTTTACCCGGATCGCTGCTAAGACCAATCAGCCCGCCCATATGTTCCACGAGCCCCTTGGAGATGGCGAGTCCCAGTCCGCTGCCGCCAAAGCGCCGCGTCACCGAGGCATCGGCCTGTGTGAATTTTCCGAAGAGCCGCTCCTGTGCCTCTTCGGAAATCCCGATGCCGGTGTCTTCCACCGATGTCCGAAGTCGGATGCGGCCGCGGCCCAGGGGAACCGCGCTGATTTGAATCAGCACATGCCCCTCGGTGGTGAATTTCACGGCATTTCCGGCCAGATTCATCAGCACCTGCCGGTATCGCACCGGATCTCCGGCGACGGAAATCGGGACATCGCCACACCAACGCACGGCGAACTCCACGCCTTTCGCGGCGGCCGTGGGCGCCATTAGTTCGGCAACCGCGCCCACGCTGTTTTCGAGGTCAAACGCCCTCGTCTCAATCGTCAGCTTGCCCGCTTCCAGCTTCGAATAATCCAGTACATCGTTGAGAATCGCCAGAAGCGCCTCACCGGAACCCTTCACGGTCTCGGCCAGTTCCCTCTGCTCCGCCGAAAGGGGAGTATCCAGAAGGAGCGCGGCCATGCCCAGCACTCCGTTCATCGGCGTGCGGATTTCGTGGCTCATATTCGCCAGAAACTCCGACTTCGCCCGATTCGCCCCATCCGCTTTCTCCACAGCGTACGCAAGTTCCGCGGTTCTCGCCTCCACCAGAGCCGCGGCGCGCGAGCGGCTATTCTGCAGATTCAGCACGAGCAATGCGAATAGAATGGAGACGGCGGCGACGGAACCCGCCGCCAGGTTTGCGGGGTCCAACTCGCCTTCATCGAAGCGAGGTCCTCGTGCCCACTGAATCGTCCAACCCGCACCTTCGAGCTTGGTATCGCGATCGAACGGTCGATTGTCCGTGTGAGTTTGTCCTGCGTGCTCCAAGCTTCCCTTCGATGCGTAGATGCGTTGCGGGCGTGTTGATGTTCCCGCAAACGCCTCCGCAGTCAGTTGCCCGTTCAGCGGACGCATGACGCTATCGAAGAATCCTTCCGGCGTGAATGTCGCACTCGCCACCGCCTTGAGCGCGGCCCTGCGTTCCTCCACGGTGTCCAAGCTTGCGCCGGGCTGATAAACCGGCATAAAAATCAGGAAGGCGTAACTTTCCTTACCCTCGCGCACGACAACGGTTGGTTCCGTAGTAACCAGTTCGCCGGTGTCCCGCGCCCTTTCGATCGCGGCGCGTCTGCGTGGCTCCAATGCATGGTCCGCACCCATCGCTGTCGGTGTCAACGGTTCCATGTACAAGATGATGAAGTGGTCATGCACGGAAGGGTCCGGCCTCATCTGCGGAGGTGGATGTACCTGAAAATCGCGAAAACCTTCGCGCCGTTGCTTCTGCTCCAGCGCAGCAAGACCATCCTCGGAAACGGGTACGGTCACCGACATCGCAGAGGAATAGGGATACCGCTCCTGAAAATGGAGCCGCCGAACGTAGGCTTTCCACATCGCGTCATCGATCTTTGGGGCGCCGGTGAGAAACTGAGCCGCCTCGCGCACCACATCCTGGTAAGCCTCAAACTGTTGCTCCAAACGGACTTGGGACGCGTTCACCAGGGCATCGACGTGCGCTTGTTCGGATGCCTTCTCATGTTGCTCGAAAGAAACGTAGAACCACGCTGCAAATGCCCAGCCTGTCACCAGGATGACCAGCGGCAGAATCAAGCGGTCGGACTTGGTCAACAGTTGCCGTACATGAAGCGCCAGTAGCCGCGATTGGTTCCAGACGCGCCGGACAGTCTTCATGGCGGGCTTATCGGCGCGGCGGGCGATTCATTGAATGCCCGGATGGGCTGCCATATCATTCCCTTTGACAGCGACTTTTCATGGGGATACACTATCCCAAGCCGTAACCCTGCCTGTAACGGCAAGAGAAGGAGCGCTCATGAAATTTGCGCTTGGCTGCCTATTCGCAATTTCCGCCGCCCAGTTCTCCTTGTTGATGGCTGCCGACGCCGCCTCCAGCGCGCCACCGGCTTCCCGCAACATCACTTTCACCAAAGACATCGCGCCCATCTTCCAGGAACGCTGCCAGGAGTGCCATCACAAAGACTCCCTCGCGCCCATGTCGCTGATGACGTATGAGGAAACGCGTCCTTGGGCGAAGGCCATTAAAGACCGCGTGGTCCGCCGCCAGATGCCGCCCTGGCATATTGATATGCACGTGGGCGTCGGCAAGTTTAAGAACGACATGTCACTCACTGACGAGCAGATCGCGATGATCGCCAAGTGGGTGGATAGTGGCGCGCCGCAGGGCGATCCGAAAGAAATGCCGCCCGCCAAGGTGTGGCCCGAAGCCAATGAATGGAAGGGCGCGAAGGAACTTGGCCAGCCCGATCTGGTTGTCGAATCGGCCCCCTACACCATGCCCGCTCGCCATCAGGATGTCTGGTGGCGGCCTACGACGAATATCACGGGCGTCGATGAACCCCGCTGGGTGCGCGCCGTGGAAATTCGACCGACACATCTACAGGGTCGCAAAATTACGCATCACGCCATCGCGTATCTGGTGCAAGATGAAACGGACAATCTTGCTCCCGGCACGGATCCTGCCCTCAACGCGCGCGCGTATCTCATGGAATGGGCCATCGGCAAGGGTTACGATCTCTTCCGTCCCGGCACGGGAAAGCTACTGCTGCCCGGCTCGCAACTTTCCTGGGACATTCATCTGCATGCGACCGGCGAGGACATTCGCGACAGCGTGCAGATCGCCATGTGGCTTTATCCGAAGGGTCAAAAGCCCGAGCACCGGACCTACCTCACTGGGTTTCAAGCCCTTCGTGGTTTCGTGAACTCACGTGCCACGGGAGGCGAACGCAACGTGGATATACCTCCAAACACAATGACCGTGGCCGACAACTACACCGTGCTGAAGCAAGCGGCGCGCCTCGAAAATTTCCAACCGCACATGCACCTGCGCGGGAAGGCCATGGCGGTGGATGCCATCTTGCCCGATGGGTCGATCCAGAACATCAGCTATGTGGGCAATTTCAATTTCAATTGGATGACGAACTACATCTACGCCGATGACGCCGCGCCCGTGTTGCCTAAAGGAACAACCATCCACGTCACTGCCTGGTACGACAACACGAAGAACAATCCGTTCAATCCCGATCCCGATCAATGGGTGGGATTTGGCGATCGAACCGTTGATGAAATGGGCCACGCGTGGATGAACGTCACATATGTGAGTGACGAAGAATACGCCGCAGAATTGGCCAAACAGAAGAAGATGCAGGCGTCACGTTAGGCGATGGACCACGCGTTCTTTTCATGAAGCTGATTTTTCGAACTGCCTCCCTCCTGATTGCAGTTGCCGCCGGCATCTTCGCGCAGACGATACCGCTGGAGCCTCCGCATCTTTCGGGAAACAGCATCACCGGAGCCTTCGAAGGATGGTTCAAGAACCCGGATGGCACCTACAACCTGCTGTTTGGTTACTACAATCGCAACCAGCGTCAGGATGTCGACGTCCCCATCGGCCCCAATAATCGCATCGAACCCGGTGGACCCGATCAAGGCCAGCCCACGCATTTTCTCCCCGGGCGCAATTGGGGCGTGTTCGTTGTAAAAGTTCCGGCTGATTTCGGCACCAAGAAACTGATTTGGACCTTGGTCGCGAATGGTCAGACCACGACGGTTCCGGGCTATTTGCACACCGACTACGAACTGGCTCCGTTCAGCGAAGCGTCGGCCGGCAATACGCCTCCCGCGGTTGGCTTCGACGAAAATGGCACTCGCGTGCAAGGCCCGCTCAGCGTAACGCTCAGCGAGCGCACGGTGAAGGTAGACACGCCTCTCCGCCTCGATCTCTGGACGGAAGACGATGCCAAGTGGGTGTCGAATTCCGGCGCGCGCCCCAAGGTGATGCCGCCGCCCGTCGTGCTGCACGTGAAGAAATATCGCGGTCCTGGTGAAGTTACGTTCGGCAGAGAGAAGCCCGTGATTGAATCTGTTATCCGCAGGGACGCTAAAGCATCGGCGTTCAATGGCAGGTCATCCACCACAGCGATCTTCAGCGAGCCCGGCGAATACATTCTGCACATCGACGCCACCGATTATTCCGGCGAAGGCGGAAGCGGCTTCCAATGCTGCTGGACCAACGCGCAGATGAAAGTGATCGTCACCAAGTAATCCGCGATTCGCGACAATAAGGCATGACTGCATGGTCGCGCCGTTTCTCTCTGGCAATCGTGGTGATCGCATCGGCCGCGTGGATGGTGACGAATCTCGAAGCGCAACGCCGCCGTGCTCCCGTCAGTCACGAAGCTGAGTTCTCTTATTACCTTCTCTCGCTTTCGTACGCGCCCGATTTCTGCGATCAGCCCAACGGCGACAAAGACCCGCGCGAGTGCGGCGCTGGACGAAAAGTTGGCTTCGTCGTACACGGCCTATGGCCGCAATCCGACGCCGGCCGAGGACCCGAGCGCTGCGGACCCGCACGCCCCGTCAGCCGGGACATCGTGCAAGACACGTTACGCTACGTGCCCACCGAATCGCTCATCCAACATGAATGGAGCAACCACGGCACCTGCAGCGGCCTCTCTTCCGCCGAATACTTCGCGCAGTTGCGCAAAGCCCGCGATTCCGTGAAGATTCCTGACGACCTCGCCGCCCCCACGCGGGAACTGCACCTCACACCACGCGAAGTGGAAGCGAAATTCGCAGCTGCGAACCCGCGTTTTCCCAGAGGCGCATTCCGTGCGACGTGCTACCGCGATGGCGAGCTACAGGAAGTCCGCATCTGCATGAACAAAGATTTATCTCCCCGCGCCTGCGGCAACGGCACGGGCGGATGCCGCGCAGATAGCGCAGATATGAAGCCCGTGCGTTAAACGTGGGGCGGATTGGAAATCCGCGCGCGAGTGGCACTCGCGCAGTCTTCCTTAAAACGCAACCCGCAACAGAAACCGGAACGTCCGGCCATCGTTTAGCGTATTCGTAATCTGCGCGAAGTTGGGGGACGCGTAATTCAATCCTGGTTCGGCGAACTGCGGCGTGTTCGTCAGGTTGATGGACTCCGCGCGCAGCGTCAGTTGCCAGTCGCGCGGAATGGTCCATGTGCGAGCCACGGACACATTCAGGTTTGCAATCTTTCCTTTGCGGAATGTGTTTTTTCCCAGATTGCCGCTCAGTTCGGCGGGCGCTTGAATCATGCGGAACGCCGATTTTGGCAGCAACCTCTGTGAGGTGCTGGGATTCCCTACTGTTCGGCCAAGCACGGACGGATCCAGAACCATCGGCCTGTCTCCGCTCGATCCATCCACATTGCCGAGCCCCGGTCCGTCCGACCCGGAAACGACGGTGAACGGCGTACCATTCTTCAGCAGGTACACACCGGCGATGTTCCAGTTGCGGAACAGCGATCCGAGAAGGCCATTGTGGCGGCCCGTATCGTAGGCTCCCTGCACCAGCAACGCGTGCGGTTGATCGAAGCTGCTTAGCCCGCGCATCTCATCGTGCACGCCATTTTCGGTAGGCGATGTACTGGCGAACCGCTCATTGCCCGCACCCGTGGCCACGTAATCCGCGCCCAGATCCATAGACTTGCTGAACCAATACGATGTCGCCAGCGTCATTCCATGCCAACGCGGCAGGGTTAGCGACGCGCGCCCGGCATCGTAGTACGCGCGCGAAAAGCTGCCGGTGTAAAACACGTCTGTGTTCGCCGCATTCGGCCGGCGCAGGTTCACGGTGGCCGATGTCAGTGCGACGCCCGGCGCCACTCGTCCGCGATTAAATACGTAGGTCTGGAATAGCTTGGTGGAGCGGCTCCCCACATAACCCAGCTGCAGTTTCCAGCCCGGCAGCACTTCGTTTTCCCAGCTGAAGTTGTACTGCATCGAATATGGCGTCACCAGATCCGGACTCAAATCGAACCGCATCCCACGCGCCTTTGCGGGACTCAACTCTTCCGGCGTCAGACCTGCCAACGGATTCGCCATGTCCGGAGTCTGAATGGTGATGCGCGAATAATACGGCGGATTCATGCGGTCTTGTCCGTATGTCACCGGGAAGATTTGCCCATACATCAGACCGAAGGCGGAGCGCACGACGCCCACCGGCAGGCGGTACGCGAAACCAAAGCTGCCGCCGAAGTTGTTCCAATCCGACGGGTATGGAATGCCGTTGCGATTCGTAATCTCGCTCGGCTTCGTCACCGGCTCCCAGCGCAGGGCCGTCGTGAGTGTGAGTTTGTTGTTCACGGTCCAGCGGTCGCCGGCGTACGCCTGAATCTCGAAATTGCGGAATCCACGGTAGGCATCGCCCACGGCTTTGCTCAATTGCGTCGCGCGGCCCAGGCGCAGGTTCGTCATGGCATTGTTGCCGAAATCGTCCCGGATGCTCCACACCTGCAGGCGGCCATCGGGCTCGTCGGCGTTGTTCTGCACGCGGCTTAGCGATCCACCATACAAAAACGTGTGCGAACCCCGGCGCGTCTGGATGGATGCCGCTTCGCGAAACTGGTTGACCGCACGGTCGATGGGAATGTTGTTGTTTGGTCCGATGTACGAAAAACCGGTGACGAATACCGGACCCACCGCATCGCTACTCGGCGTCAGCAGCACGCCGGTGCGGTCGAAGCCGATGGTGAAATCGCCCACCGTCGACGGGCTCCACGTCTTGTTCCACGTCAGCCGCGCCGCGTGCGATTTATTCCGCGTCACCGGATTCTGTCCCTTCACAAATTGGAACGGATCCACAGCCTGCGCCGTGAACGTGTAACGAGCCGCCAGTGCGTTGCGTGCGTCGATGCGCTGGTTGAACTGTGCGTTCGCCAGATCCGTGTTCACCGTCTGTGGACTATTCGCATTCAGCGCATTCGCCGCGATATCGGGACGATTGGGCGCGGCAATCGGGTAGGCGTCCAGGAACTTCTGCACCATTGCCCGGACAACGGGATCGGTGGCGAGCGGAGTGCGCTCGTTTTCCAGCGGGATTAGGACGTTACCGTTCACGATGCCGCGGTTTTTATCCTGCGATCCTGTGAATGTGAAGAACGCGTTCTTCCATAAAGGCGTGGTCACCACCGCGCCGTACTGATTCTGGCGGGCGGGCTGCACGGAGCCTACCTGGAAAAACGTGCGCGCGCTGAACACGCTGTTGTTGTGGTTCCAGAAAAGATTGCCGTGCACGCCGGAGCCGAACTGCGGCGCGGCATGAATCGGGCCACGGCCGGCGGAACCGTACTCGCCGCCGAAATAACTGCGGTCGGCACGGAAATCCTCGATCACGGTCGCCGTTGCGCCGACGCGGGTGTTCGCGTCCCTGGCGGCATTGTTATCCACCAGGTTAATCTGCACATTCTCGTTGCGGCGGCCTTCTCCGCGAGCGGTGTCGGCCTGGCCTAAAACATTCTGCCCGGCGGCTCGCGCTGGAGCCGCTTCTTCCCGGTCCGTTGCTCCCGGTGTGACCGTGGCCTGCGGATTGGACTTGCCGGCTTCCTCGGTGGCTGCGGTATCGCCAACGCGGTTTTCACCCGCTTGTTCGCGAGGGGGATTGGTTGTCTGAGGAGCGGGTTCCTGGGCGCAACAAAGCGCGGAGGAAAATGCGAAAACCCCAAACAGGCGACGCAGCCTGCAATAGACCATGGAGTCTATCTTCTCCCAAGCGCGACGGTAACCTCAACCCACTGATATCGCAAAACGTCACCATCCCGGGCACCTGACCACAACGGCTCGCCTGCGACAATGATTTCTACACCTGTGCCGCGCAAATTTACTCGAGCCGAAACTGCTTATCACGAAGCTGGACACGCCACCGCGGCGTGGCTCCTTGGACTCCGATTTAAAAACGTCACCATCGTTCCCGGGCGGCAGGGGACGCTGGGGTGCATCACGGAGCTGAACGCGCCCAAGTGGTTCCGCCCCGGCGAGCAACTGACGCCGCGGATTCGCATGATGGCCGAACGCCGCATCGTGACCTTCTTTGCCGGCAAATGCGCGCAGGAACAATATCTGGGCAAGAAAGTGCGCAGCGGCTACGAATCCGACTACGACTCCGCCGTAGCCCTAGCCGCCACCCTCTGCTCCGATTCCGACGTCGCCGACGCCTACCTCCACTACTGCCTGACCGCATCGCAAGCCCTGATCCGAAGGCATTGGAGCGCAGTGGACCGGGTGGCCAAAACGCTGCTAGAGAAGGAGACGGTGGGGTTTCGGGAGGTGGGGATGAGGATTAGATAGACGCGGCATTAACAATTGTCCAACTCGGTCGTGTCACGCAAATGCCGAACCGTAAAGTGAGTTGTGGCTTCAAGTAGACTTAGGACCAAGGGAACGTAACTATGAACAGCTCCGATGTTCTCGCTTTTATGAGCGCTATTCCCGCTCCGGCGTGGGTAGTGGTCGGTGCCATAATTGGTGCACTCAGCTCACTACTTGCTACAGGCATAACCACTTGGTTCCAGTTCAAGAGGGAGGAGCGGGCACGTCTCATGGCATTACGGAGGGATGTGTATTTGGATGCCGTCGAGGCGGTCTCTGCACTTCAAGCGCACATCGGCAACGCATGTGATATCGAGCAACCGCCGCAAACAGCCGAGATTAGTCATCACCTAGCTACCCTGTCGAAGGTTTATCTTATTGGTTCGCAAGAGTCTGTGGAAGCAACGCTTCGTGTTAGCGGTTGGTTCACTTCAACTTACACCGACTTAAACCAGCGACGAATGAAGCTGAACTTGCTCCGCAAGAGCTTGACTCCAAGAGAATTCAGTCTTGAGCTACTTGAGTTGATTCGGAGCGTGACGGATTCACTAACTAGCGTTAGCGAACTAACAGCCAACGGAATACTTGCGTTGCGCGCAGATCTCGAGTTATTAACCGATAAAGAATCGTACTTGGAGATAACCAGAAGGCACAACCGAGACGTGGTGGAGGGCTTGGAACGATTTCGAACTCAAATGGAATCGACAGTGCGGAACTTACCTGAGGATCAAGCTCAACGTTCAAAATGATCCTTTTTAGGCATTTTTGGTGCGAACGGGGAGGGTCGAACTCCCATGGCCTTGCGGCCCTTGGAACCTAAATCCGATGCGTCTGGTTGAAAACACTTCACAGTCACCCTTTCAAATCCGCGACGCAGTCAGGTTAATGCTTAAGCCACTTGCCCTCTGTAGCAGCAACCACCAGATCTCCAATGGTGACAGGAACAAATCCATCCCGTTCCTTAGCAAAGTACTTGTTGTACCCCAAGGCAAACGCTAGGATCAATACAAGCGTCCATCCCCAGCCAGGCATCAGCGGAAATACGCGACTCAAAAGGTCACCGAGAATAATCGAGGCACCCGTAAGAAATAGGAACCCTATTGATGGTCCACCGGCCTCAGGTCCAAAATGTTTGGACCAGTGAGGCTCCAAAGGGGAAAGATCGACACCGAACTGCGTACCGAATTTTTCGAATAGCTCGCCAGCGTCGTCTCCGTCTATTCCAAGGTCTTGCAAGAGCCGCGACGAAGCGTGGATGGCGGACGGTTTGATGCCTGTTTCCTTGGAGACGAAAGCAATGATTCGCTCTTCAAGTTCGGGCATGAGATGGCCGAGTCAATGGTGCGAACGGGGAGGGTCGAACTCCCATGGCCTTGCGGCCGCTGGAACCTAAATCCAGTGCGTCTGCCAGTTCCGCCACGTTCGCACTGATCGCATTATAGCGTTTGCGATGTGGTCAGCGTGGAAAAAACTGTGCTGAAAGCGGTGCCGTCCCGGGAGCCCGCCATCCTCATCACCTCGCCCAAGCCGCCACTCTGTGCTCCAGGACCGCGCCCTTGGGCACTCTGATCCTTGGCGATCTTCTGCCGCAGGCGCAGGGGGATTCTTCTACTGTTTCGCCCTTCAGCAATGCCTCGAGCGCGGTGATCCCCGTGCCGACATGCATTCCGACGTGCATGCCGTCGTGCGCCTCGCATTCGGTGGCGATCGTCTCGCCTTTCGACCCAATAATCTGCTCAAACACCGGCACGCGGAACTTGCGCCAGAGCCAGTCGCGCTGCCCCTCCGCCAGGGCAGCGTCACCGGGTCGAGCGAGTACAACAACGGCATGTGTCAGCTTCGGCGTGGGCCGTCCAAACGCAGCTTGGCCCAGTTCGACCAACTGGGGGACCGTGGCGGCGATGGAAGCTGGGGTGAAGGACTCCGCCTCTGCGCACCAACCGCGGGGGAATAGCCGTATTGATACGTCTGGGGAGTAGGCCGAACGCAGGCCAATCGCGCCCCTCGGCTCCCCAAACCACGGCACAAGCACCGCTGTGCGTGGAATGGGGATCAGGGGATAAAGAAACGGTTCTAGCTGTTTTCCGAGGAATAATTCTGCAAGCACGTAAACATGGTTCGTTTACGCCGCAAATATTCTCAGGAGATTTTCGCCAAAGATGCCGCGCGCGTCTTCGCCGTGCACGCCCACTTCGTAGAGCGCCTTCGCCTGCTCCTCAAAAATCTGGAAATGCCAACCGCGCGGAAAGAAGGACGAATCCGTGCCAAACAGCAGCCGTTTCGGACCCACCACTTCCAGAGCCTTGCGGAAAACATGCCGCAGATCCAGATTTGCTTCCTGGTAACGCATCCACTTATTGGAGCTGGAGGTATCCAGGAAAATATTCGCGTTCTGCTCGGCCAGCATCAGCGCCTCGCGGAAAAAACCCGCGCCAAAGTGCGGGATCACGATGGGCACTTTGGGATGCCGGCGAGCCACCAACTGCACGTCAATTGGATTTGAATAACGCAGATCAAACAACGACGGCAGCCCGAGCTTATCGCGCACGCCGACGCTTAATGTCCCGCAGTGGATGAAGACGGCGCGCTTCGCCTGCTCGGCCCACTCGAAGACGGGCCGCACGGCGTCGTCTTGAATCGAATAGCCGTGCATGGCAGGAAACAAACACGCCACGCGGACGCCGGACATCGCCTCGGCATTCCACAATTTGGGATTCACCATCGCGTACGGCAGCAAGCGATCGGGATACGCCGCCGCTGCTTCGAGGACCGAAGCCTGATCGCCAGGGAGACTCGCCATCACCGCCGCGCCGGGGACGCCGTGCTTATCGAGCTCACGCGCCCATTCGGCGGCGAACATCTTGGCGTCGGCGGGAGGCATCACCCAATTGGTCTTGGCCTGCACATCGGCCAGCGTCAAGCCGGGCTTCTGCGCGCAGAGCAGTTCAAAAAATTTGTGCGAGAAAAAATGCACGTGCGCGTCCACGACGCGAAGCGGACCCCAAGGAGACTCCCTGGCAATGGTGAAACTCATATGGTGAACTCCGGAATTTATTCGCCGCCGAAGGCCGCGCTCTCGCCGCCAAGCTGCGTGACGCCCGCCGATAGCGCGAGTTGCGTGAGCCCTGCCACGTTGTTGACGCCCAGCTTCTTCATCATCGTCTTGCGGTAGCTGCGAACCGTTTGCTCGCTCAAATCGAGCATCGTCGCGATTTCTTTGCTGGTCTTGCCCTCGGCCACCAGACGCAACACCTGCACTTCGCGTGGAGAAAGTCCGCTGAGCACGCCGGTGGCGGGTTTGGAATCGAGGTCGCCCTTTTGGATGCGCGTGAGGAGGCGATCGGAAACCTGCGGACTGAGGTATGCCCCGCCCGCGACAATGACGCGGAGGGCTTCGAGGAGATCGCTGTCGGAAACCTTTTTGAGGATGAAGCCGCGCGCGCCGGAGCGAATGGCGCCCACCACAGTGTTTTCGTCCTCATACATCGAGAGGATGACGACTTTGCAGTCGGGATGATGGCGCAGGATTTCCGAAGTGGTCTCGACGCCGTTCAAGCCGGGCAGACCGATGTCCATCAATACGAGATCGGGCTGATGATTCTTGACGAACTGCAGCGCGTCGGAACCGTTCTCGGCCTCGCCAACGACCTTCAACTCAGGGTCGCGGCTGAGGATGGCGCGAATGCCGTCGCGCATGATCTTGTGATCGTCCACGAGAAGTACGCTACAAGGCATATTGGATGGAAACAATTGTACCCTTTTTTGTTTGCGCAGCGCCTGTGCGTTTTGGTGAAGAAATGTCGAAAAAAAGCCCCGCGGCCTGCGCCAGTAAACGCGCCGTCTGCAATCCCGGCGCGCTTCCGGTACCCGACTGATCATACATCACGCGGACCAGCACTTTTTTGCCACCCGATGCCGCAATCGTCAGCTTGCGGACACCCTTGCGGGAAACCGCGTCCTGCACCGCCGCCGCAGTAGCCAGATAGATCGCGTCCGCGGCATCCTGCGGTATCTGCGCTTCCACGGAATATTTCAATGTGACCAGGATCTGCACGTTTCGCGATGCGCTTTCGGCGAGATCCACCAGAGCGTTTTTGAGTCCGCTGCGGCGCACGGGTGTGGGCTCGACGTCGCGGGAGAGCTTGCGGACGTGGTCGACGGCGCCTTCGAGGGCCTCCGCGATTTCCGAGAGCCGCGCGGTAGCTTCGGGATGATCCAACTGCGCCAGCTGCAGCCGCAGTCCGGCGACGGCGAGCATGGAAGCGATATCGTCATGCAGCACGCGTCCGGCTTTGCGAAGTTTGGTGCGAAGGCGGACGGACTCCTTCGCGAGCGAGTCAACGGGTGTCTGTTTGGGAATGCGAGGCGAAAGCTTCGCGGCGGAAGCTTTCGCCTTCTTCTTCGTTACCGCCGGCCTGGCTGTGCGCGGCATGATGAATTTTAGCGCTTGCGCGAAACAGCGCGACGAGCGGCTTCGGCAACGTTCACCGCGCGCAGGCCGTATTTGTCGAGCAACTGATCCGGCGTGGCCGATTCCGCGTACGTGTTGTTCACGCCCACGAACTCCATCACCGCTGGATTGGTCTCCGCCACAACCTGCGCGACGCGCACGCCGAGGCCGCCATCCACAAGATGCTCTTCCGCCACCACGATCGCGCCGGTTTCCTTCGCCGCTTTGGCGATGGCGTCGCGGTCAATCGGCTTGATCGTGTGAATATCGATGACGCGCGCCGAGATGCCTTCGGCTTCCAAAGCTTCGGAAGCGCGGATACATTCGGCTACCATCAGGCCCGTTGCCATCAGCGTGACGTCTTTGCCTTCGACGAGCTCAATCGCCTTGCCGATCTCGAACTTCTGATCGGCCGAGTAAATCACCGGCACTTTCGAACGGCCCGTGCGGATGAACACGGGCCCGAACATCGCCGCCGTCGACTTCACCAGCGACGCCGCCGCCACTTCATCGGCAGGCGAAATCACGGTGAATCCCGGAAGCGAGCAAGCGAGGCTGATATCCTCCACGCTCATCTGCGAAGGGCCGTCTTCGCCGATTGAGATGCCGCTGTGCGTGCCCACAATCTTCACGTTCGTGCGCGGATAGGCAACAGTGACGCGCATCTGCTCAAAGCCCTTGTTCACCACGAAGGCGGAAAAGCTGGAAGCAAACGGAATCTTGCCCGCCGCGGCGAGACCGGCGGCGATGGCCACCATGTTCGATTCCGCGATGCCGCATTCAAAGAAGCGGTCCGGAAACTCTTTGCCGAAACCCGCGGAGAACGTGGATTTCGAAAGATCGGCATCCAGCGCCACAACATTCCGATTCGCGTGGCCCAACTCCACCAGCGCCTTGCCGAACGCCTCGCGCGTGGCCGAGCCCATCTTCAATTCGTATTTCGTTTTTGCCGGCATCGTCATCATCTCCTTATGCCAGCTCCGCCAGAGCCAGAGTTTCTTCTTCGCGACTGGGCGCAACGCCGTGGTACTTGGGGTTGTTTTCCATGAAGGAAACGCCTTTTCCTTTGATCGTGTGCGCGATCATCACGGTGGGCTTGCCCTTGACGCTTTCCGCTTCGGCGAACGCTTTCTGCAGCGCCGGAATATCGTGGCCATCCACGTTGATCACATGCCACCCGTAGGCCTGCCACTTGTCGGTCAGCGGTTCCAGGTCCAGAATGTCTTTGGTGAAACCGTCCAGCTGAATCTTGTTGTAATCGACAATCGCCAGGAAGTTGTCCATCTTTTGGTAGCCCGCGAACATCGCCGCTTCCCAGATCTGCCCTTCCTGAATTTCGCCGTCGCCCAGGACAACGTATGTCCGGCTCGGGCTCTTATCGAGCTTCGCTCCCAGCGCCATGCCGAGCGCCACGGACAATCCCTGCCCCAGCGATCCGGTGGATGCTTCGAGCGCCGGGAAGAACCGCACGTCAGGATGCCCCTGGAATTGCGAGCCCAACTTACGCAGCGTCAGCAAATCTTCCTTTTTGCAATAGCCGCATTCAGCGAGCACCGCATAGAGCGTCGGGCAGCCATGGCCCTTCGACAAAATAAAGCGGTCGCGCTCCGCCCAAGCCGGGTTTGCCGGATTGTGCTTCATCACGTCGAAATATAGGGTGACCAGAATTTCAACCGTGGAGAGCGAGCCGCCGGGATGGCCGGATTTGGCCTCCGTCAGCATACGAATAATCGTACGGCGGATCTCTTTGGACAACGCGGCGAGTTCCGCCGGGTTCTTGGTTTGTTGCATGGGGGTAAGTAACACTTTACCATTGCGAACCGAACAAATCACTGTCCGAAATGGGGTCGGAAACCGCTACACTGAACTGGTGTCTCTGCTGGACAGCCTCACCCAAATCAAAGGCCGCTTTGGCCCGGACGCCGCCCAGGAAGCCGTTCGTTTGCTGGAAGTTGCAAAGAAAAGTGAATGGAGCGATCCAGAACAGCTGATCCACTTTCACGAGACTGTTCTGTACCTCCGCGCCTATCCCCAAAGTCCCGACGTTCTGCGCCTGGCCGACGAAATTTTGTTTGCGTTTTCCGAAAGAGTCCAGGACAAGGAAAAAGAGCCATTTGAGTACCCGGAAATCTCCGGCATCGCAGGCACCGGGCTCACCACCAATTACAGCCATCCCTTCGCGCAAAGCCTCGCCGTGCGGCACGGCTCCAAAGTCAATATCGACTGGAACCAGTTCAAACACGCACACCGCCTGGCCAGCATCATCGCGAAGAAAAATCCAGCCGCGCGTGAGGATTGGGCCATTGCCCCGCATCCGGATTGGCGCGCCTGGTATGAAAAATCCGGCGGCCAGTTGGATTGGCTGATCGAGGGCACCTCCGCAGAGGTGTTCGATCTCCTGGAGCTTTTGATCCGCTGGGAAATCGGCGATTCGCACGCCTCGCGCTCGCGCAGCCGCCTTCCTCGCAAGAAGATTTTCTATCACCAGGAACCGTTCCTGACACGCAAACAGGTTTCACTGGAAGAGGAATTCGCGGCCCCGCCGATCCCGGTGCGCAAGCTGTCCGCGAAAGAAGTGGCGAAGATTCTGCCGGTGATTATTGACGCGTCGGCCGTCCGCTACCGCGAACTGTACGGATTTCTCTACCCCGATACAAACAACGTCTTCCACACCGACCTCGGCCGCGGCATCGACCTCTATTTTTTCGGTGTGCCTCGCAAATGGAAACTGCCCAGCCGCGAGTACTGCGCCGGCATGTACTTCAAGAACGGCGTCCCCATCGGATACGTGGAAGTGATGTGGCGCGAAAAGAAAATGGAGGTCGGCTTCAACCTCTATTACACCTTCCGCCAAGGCGAGACGGCGTGGCTCTACGCGAAGCTCCTCAAAATCTTCCGCCAACGCTTCCGCGTCGACACTTTCTTCATCGATCCCTACCAGATCGGCCATGACAACGACGAAGCCATCGAGTCCGGAGCCTTCTGGTTCTATCACAAGCTCGGCTTCCGCTCGGAGTCGAAAGAGATCGAAGCGCTTGCCGCCAAAGAAGAAAAGAAGATCGCGGCGGATCCAACGTACCGAACGCCGCCTCGCGTCCTCAAGAAATTAGCCACCCATCCGGTGGCTTACAAAGTAGGAAAGCGCGGAGCCTGACCAACTCCGAGCCCATCCTCCATAGCCGCCGCAACGCGGAGCACGAAATCGTCTTCGCCGTAGGCTCCAATGATCTGCAGCCCAATCGGCAAGTTCTCATTCGATAGCCCGCACGGAATGGAAATGGCAGGCATCCCCAGTGCGTTCATGCCGCGCGTAAACCGGGTTGCTGCCGTGCGCACTTCTTCGCGAACACCGTTGATCGCGACCTCCTTTGCCCCAATTTCCGGAGCCGTCATCGGAGTTGCGGGCGTGAACAGGCAATCCACCTTGGTCATCAACTCTGCAAACTGTTGCCGCACGCGGAAGCGGACTCTTTGCGCACGCACGTAATCCATGCCCGGAATCCCCTTCCCCTGATCGAGCCGTCCCAGCACGTCCTCGCCAAAATCGGCCCGGCGATGAAGGAACGGCCGCAATGCCTCGGCGGCTTCCACCAGCAGAGATGTCGCACCCGCCTTAGTCAGCGCCTCCATGTCCGGCACTTCCACCTCAACGATCTCCGCGCCCATCTTTTCCGCAGCTTTCACTGCTTTAACGACGCTCGCGAGCACCTCCGGCGCGACGCCTTCGCAGTAGTAGTTCTTCGCCCACCCCACGCGCAGCCCGCGGATGGAAACTTCGCCCAACGGAACATAGCCGCTCGGCTCATCCGCCATCGCCTGAAACGCGACCGCCGCATCGCGAACGGTACGCGTCATCGGCCCAACGTGATCCATCGTGAACCCTAGCGGCAGCACACCCTTCACGCTGATGCGCCCGAAGGTCGGCTTGAACCCCACGATGCCGCAAAAGGATGCCGGGACCCTTATCGACCCGCCCGTGTCCGTTCCCGTCGCAAACGGAACAATACCCACAGCCACCGCGGCAGCCGATCCACCGCTAGACCCGCCCGGGCTCCGCCTTACATCCCAAGGATTATGAATCGCCCCATAGTGCGGATTGTTCGAGGTGACGCCGTACGCAAACTCGTGCAATCCCGCCTTGCCGACGGTAGCCGCCCCGGCTTCGTCGAGTTTGGTGACCACCGCGGCATCGCGATTCGGGACGTAATGATCGAGGATCTTCGAGCCGGCGGTTGTGCGAACGCCCTTGGTCCGTATCAGATCCTTGTGAGCGATGGGAATCCCGTGCAGCGGCCCTCGATCCGTCCCCGCGGCGAGTTCCCTATCCAGCAACTCCGCGCGCTCCCGCGCCGAGTCCGCCATCACCGTGATGAAGGCGTTCAACCGCGGCTCAAAACGTTCAATCTTGCGAAGCGATTCGGCAACCAACTCCGCCGAAGAGATGTTCCGCGCCCGAAGCTGCGCGCCAAGAGACTGTAGACTGTCCACCCGGCTATTCTACAATTCCACTGAAGTTGTGTCGCAAAGATTTCGGAGTGGTGTATCGCGCATCCAAGTGGTATCTGGGTATGTAACCGCAACACCTGGAATTACCCGTTTCCGTCGCCAATCCGAAACCTCCAGCCAAGTTGCGCCGTCAGCATTATCATTAAGGAAGATTCTGCCCAGGAGACCCATATGCGAACTCTAGCGATCCTGACGTTTGCCGCCGCCACGGTGCTCGCCCAGAATGTACCGGTCAAGAACGATCTCTCGCCCTCGGAGATCGACTCGATCATTCAGAAGTTCGCCGCTAAGGAAACCGAGTTCTCGAAAGCCCGCGAGGTCTATACGTACCGCCAATCCGCGCGTATTCAGGAGCTGGATGAATCTGGCACGGTCACAGGCCGTTGGGAAACCATCTCCGACATCGTCTTTTCGACGGAGGGAAAGCGGACCGAGCGCGTGGTGCGCGCTCCCGTATCCACGTTGCGCAATATCACTTTGACTCCCGAAGACATGCAGGATATGCAGGACGTGCAGCCCTTCGTACTGACGACGCCGGATCTTCCGAAATACCTCGTACGTTTTCTGGGTCACCAGAACGTCGATGAGATTGGAACCTACGTGTTTGCCGTGAAACCCAGGAAGCTGGAGGGAAATCAGCGCTACTTCTCCGGTCTGGTGTGGGTGGATGACCGTGATTTGCAGATCGTGAAATCCTACGGCCGCGGCGTGGGAAGCGTAAAAAGTAAAGGGGACAATCAGTTCCCGAAGTTTGAAACCTATCGCGAGCAGATCGACGGCAAGTACTGGTTCCCCACCTATACGATTGCCAACGATACACTGCACTTTCAGTCCGGTGACCAGCGTATCCGCCAAACGATCCGCTACGAAGACTACAAGCAGTTCGGTGCGCAGACCACCATTACGTTCGGCGATGAAGTGAAAGAGGATCCGAAGCCCGCGGTCCCGAATCCTCCCCGGCGGTAACCGCCGTCGGTTTCGTTGACGGAACTACTGCTTTTTTGCGGGAGCTGGGGCCGGTGCGTCGCCCGGAATCACGCCGTTCATGCGGGCGTAGACAACCATCTGGCCGTAGTGATCAAAACTGTGCCAGCCGATCACACCCATCGCGGCAACGCGCTTCATCTTGCCGCTGGGGTTGAACGGATTCGGCATGTCGTCCAACTGATTCTTTTCATTCAGGTTCTGCGCGGCCTTGTGCGCGTAGGCAACCGCACCTTTGAGGTAGTCGAGAATCTGTTCCTTCGTCTTGAGCGTGTCCGGACCGTTGTCCGTCTTTCCCAGATCCACCGGAGGCTTCTCTCCCAACGCCGCAGCCGAGCATTGATAGATCACCGTGGCGATGTGGCGAACCTGCAATGCGAACGTTCGGACGCCCTTGAATTCGCCAGGAGCGTTGGGAGCGAAGTTATACTTGTCAGCCGGCATCTTGGTCGCCAGGCGAACCACATCATTTTCCACCGACTTTACTTGGCCATCGTAAATATCGGCGATCGGCCCTGCCGCGAAGGCCATGCTCGAAAAGGCGGAAAATGCGAATAGAGTCAGAAAATGTTTCATCGCGTCCATTGTACTTCGTATGCGCTTCGTGGTCGGGTCAAACATTCTCCTGGAATTCCAACAGCCGAATGGTATCCTGACAAGTGAGAGTTCGAATGGCGATCGGAACTCGTTCCTACGCACGCAGTTACTCGATGTCCGGCGGTATCCCGCCGGGAGTGCGTTCACTGCTCATCGCAAACGTCGCGGTCTTTCTGGTTCAATTTTTTGGCGGCCGTTTTCTCGACGAAGTCTTCGATTATCTCAAGCTGATTCCGGCCGCGGTCGTCAAACTCTTTTTCATCTGGCAACTGGGAACATATATGTTCCTGCACGCCGGCATCATGCATATTTTGTTCAATATGCTGGCGCTGTGGTGGTTCGGCGCGGAACTCGAACGCGTTTGGGGAACACGCCGGTTTCTGCAGTATTACTTCTTCTGCGGCATCGGCGCAGGCATTTGCGTTGTTGTCGGCAATTACCTGTTCGGCAACCCTGCCGTCGCCACCGTTGGAGCGTCCGGAGCCATCTACGGAGTCCTGCTTGCCTCCGCGATTCTATGGCCTGACCGCGAGATGCTCTTCTACTTCCTTTTCCCGATCAAAATGAAGTACTTCGTCATGCTGATCGGCGCCATTGCCTTCCTCAATTCATTCAATTCCGCCAGCCGCGTCAGCGACGTCGCGCACCTGGGCGGACTTCTCTTCGGATACCTATTCCTCAGAACCGCCAATCCTCGGTCGCGCGGCTTCAACCCGCTGGGTTTCTTCCGTGATCAATACCGTCAATGGAAGCTCGCACGAGCGAAGAAGAAGTTCCAGGTCTACATGCGCAAGCAGAATGACCACGACCGCTTCGTAAATTAATCGACCACAGGAGGCCGCACTCGGTATGCTGCCAGCCGAACTCCGCGATTTTCTCGCCAACCTCGAAGCTTTCGGCCAAGCGAACGATCAACAACAAGCCGAGCGTTCCAAGAAGATGCTGAACCTGGAGCACGAGACCGCCGCGCTGGTCAGTATACTCATCCGAGCCTCCAAGGCCCGCCGCATCCTGGAAATTGGCACTTCGAATGGTTACAGCACGATCTGGCTCGCCGATGCGGCTGGACCCACGGGTCGCGTTGTCTCGATTGACCGCGATGCCGAAAAAATCGCGTTCGCTCGCGAGAATTTAAACCAAGCCGGGCTACTCAATCGAGTCGACCTTCGCGTCGGTGAGGCTACAGGGATCATCACCGGACTCGACGGTCCTTTCGATGTCATCTTCTTCGATGGGGACCGCACCACGGCACCGGGACAGTTGAAGATTCTGTTGCCGAAACTGGCGCCCTCGGCTCTGGTTCTTGCCGATAACGTCTTGTCCCATCCCGAGGAGATCGCCGGGTATATCAACATGATCCAAAGTCTCGCCGGGTTCGAGCACACGGTGGTTCCGGTGGGAAAAGGACTGAGCATCGCCTGCCTGAGGGGCGAATAATGGAGAGCACAACACCACGAACCAGAGTCCGAACCCAGGAGCTAACCGGTTCCCTCCTTTTGCGTCATACTTTATTCAGACTGCTTTCTTCAGATAGGCTTTGGACAGGAAAGGGCCAGCTCATGAAAAACATGAAGTTCCTCGCTCCGGTATTACTTCTGGTGCTCTCCATTTCGGCATTTCTGTTTGCGCAGCAAGGGCCGTTGAACGATAGCAGCACCACCGTCGCCCGTCCGCGCAAGTCCACCGACAAGGGCACGCCGGCGCCGGAACCGCAGCAGGAAAAGATTCCGTCCAAGTTCGGCAAGGCGAAGGAAGAAGGCGGCGCCATTCCCGAGGGAGTTCCGACGTTCCGCTCCGACGCGACCACCGTCACCGTCGATACCGCCGTGGTCGATAATAAGGGTCACTTCCTTCCCAACATCCCGAAAAACTACTTCCGAATCCTGGAAGACGGCGTCCCGCAACAGATCACGGGCGTTCAGGCGGGAGAAGCGCCGGTCACCATCTGCATGGTGGTGGAGTTCTCCAACCGGTTCCAGTCGTACTATTCGTACACCTGGTTTCAAACTCTCAACGCGGTCTACGGTTTCACGCAGACCTTGAAACCAGATGATTACGTTGCTGTTATCGCGTACGATATCCGCTCGGAGATCCTTTCGGATTTCACCAACAATCGCCAGCAAACAGCGGAAGCGTTGCAGCGGCTCCGCATCGCGGGGTTCTCGGAATCGAACATGTTCGACGCCGTGGTGGACGCCGCGCGCCGCATGCAGGATATCGAAGGGCGCAAGGCGATTCTGTTGATTTCCTCTGGCATCGACACCTTTAGCAAGCTGACTTACGATAAAGCCCGCAAAGCGCTGCAAGATTACGGAGTGCCCGTCTACAGCGTGGGCTTGATGCAGTCCCTGCGTGAAATGGCAGATGCGCGCGGCGGCATGGATTCCATCGCTCGCATGGATTTTCTGCAAGCCGACAACATGCTGCGCACCTTCTCCGCCGAGACCGGAGGCATGAGCTTCTTCCCCCGCTTCGATTCCGAGTTCCCTGGCATCTTCAACAATATTAACCAGACGCTGCGGAATGAATACGTCCTGACGTATACGCCTTCCAATCAGGCACGCGATGGCAAGGTTCGCCGCATTAAAGTGCAGCTGATCAATCCAGCGACGAACGAACCGCTTCGCATCAACGACGATAAGGGCAAGGCGATTAAATATCAGATTGTCGCCAAAAGCGGTTACACGGCGCCCCGCGAGGTCGAGTAACGCTACGAGTAGTTCCCGCCGCGCGCATTGGCGACATCCGCGCGGCAAATTGTTTTCGAACGAAAGTCAAGGACTCAATCTTCCCACCTGTCATCGCGTTACGAATTCGTTGACACGTTTGTCATCCACTTGTTACCTTCGCTTTGTTCGTTCGATGCTACCGTCTCGTAAATCTCCGTCCACACCGCAACTCAGAATCCTGGTTGTCGATGATAATGCCAACGGCCTCGCGGCCCGCAGGTGCGTGCTTGAGGAACTCGGCCACAAGATCACCACTGCGAAATGTGGCAATGAAGCCTTCGCGCTGTTTGAAGAGAATCGTTTCGATCTCCTCGTTACCGATTACAAGATGCCCCGCATGAATGGGGTTGAGTTGATCTCCAAAGTGCGATCCCTTCGCCCCGAGGTTCCCATCATCCTGATCTCCGGATTCGCGGACGCCTTGGGATTAGACGAAGACACCACGGGTGCCGACGCCGTCATCCAGAAGAGCGCGAATGAGGTTTCCCACCTGATGCGGGCCGTGAACCGGCTCCTACGGAAGGCTGCACCCAAAAAACCGGCCCGCTCGCAAGCTTCTGGCTCCCTGGCGAAACGTAAGACCGTCTAACTTTATCCCCGCAGAGTAGCCAATTACCCCTGCCGTTGGTGTGGTGGTATTCCCGTGTAAGGCATGGCACTGGCGCGAATCCACACGGTGAACCCTAGACGAAGGCCAATATGCCATCTAGTACCTTCGTAGTATCGAATAATCCGCGTTGGGGGTAGCACGTTCTCCTACAAAAACGGGTAGACTAGAGGCGAGTGGACTCTGCGGAATGTCCATAGTCCCTTCACTGGATTGGCATCAACGCATCGTACGATCATGAATTGCGGCTATTGCGGTTCACATGACCACTACCGCTCCCGGCGGAAAACATGGGAGTTCGCGCTGATGATCGTCCGCACGTCGCCGGTTCGATGCGCGCGGTGTGGTACCCGCCAATACCGGGTACTGGGATCACATTCTGTACTTCCATTGTCGACCGCGTTCCGTTTCTGGCGTTCCCGCCAAGCGGTTTTGCGGATGGATTTGCCCCGGAACCCGCTCAACGATGTAGCGATCGCATTCGAGGCGGCGCAATTTCACGCGGATTTGATGTCGACACGTTTGCAACGCAACTTGGGCCGCGCATCTCGAAATGTCGCGGGTTCCCTTTGGGCCCTGCTTCTTTCGGTGTTAACACCCCTTCTCCGGGTACTGTCTGTTTGCGGATCCACTTACCGGCGGGCGGCACGCAGAACTCAATCAGCAGTTGAATCTTCGGCAATACGAGTGGCCTCGGTGGCAATGTCGGTGGCGAGCCATATTGTTCAGTGGGCCGGTCAAGTCCCGTGCCCCCGATTCCGGACCGTTCGCCGGTCCCGCGCACAACAAAATACGCCGTTGCCGATGTCGCGAAATCGCTTCTGGAAACCGAGACCGTCTTACACTGCTGTGTCCGACCTCGGCTCCACACCGCGGTGCTGCTCGCACTGCGGCGCATCCGATTGGCAAGGCGTCCGCCGCGGATTGGTGGGTCGCCTGGGCCGCCCCGTGGGTATCCATTCCTTCCGCTGCGCCCGATGCAGCCACGTGCAGACGATGCTGCCCGTTCCTTCGTTCTCCGTGCGCGTCCGCTTGAACGGAATCCCCGCGGAAACCGTTGCGCCGATTGCCAATGAGTTCCTCAGCTCGGCCAAAGTGCGCAGCTCCATTCGAGCTCTGAGCGATGTTTACGTGGAGATGAAATCGTTGGAAACCCCGTCTCCTGTTTTGGGAGCTCCGGAACTCTCCGCGCCAACAGATGTCAGCCGCGCAACGGCAGCCTGAAAACGGCAACCGTTCCTTGCTTGTTCCCGGTTCCTTTGTTTACCCTGAAACTAAAGCCGCGAATGCCGGATGGTAAGCTGGCATGAACCATCGGAAACCAAGCTGTTTCCAGCCCTGCGCAGACGGCTGGTGCACGGGAACACTCTGAACTGAATCGGATCACTTCACACCATGGAAATTACACGTATTGTTGGTCGAGAAATCCTGGACTCCCGCGGCAACCCCACCGTGGAAGCCGACGTTTACCTTGCCGATGGCAGCATGGGCCGCGCGGCGGTTCCCTCCGGCGCCTCCACCGGCGAGCATGAAGCTGTGGAACTCCGCGACGGCGATAAGTCCCGCTACCTCGGCAAAGGCACTCGCAAAGCGGCCGACAACATTACGCGCGAAATCGGCCCTTCCCTCACGGGCATGGATGCCGAACAGCAAATCGCCATCGACCGCCACATGATCGCGCTCGACGGCACCCCAAATAAGGGACGCCTGGGCGCCAACGCGATCCTCGCCGTATCGATGGCCGTTGCCCGGGCCGCAGCCACCGCGCACCAGACCCCGCTCTATCGCTACCTCGGCGGCGTCAATGCCTGCCTGCTTCCCGTCCCCATGATGAATATCCTCAACGGCGGCGCGCACGCGGATAACTCGGTGGATCCTCAAGAGTTTATGATCGCCCCCTACGGCGCGGAGAAATTCTCCGAGGCCCTTCGCTGGGGAGCCGAAGTATTCCACACCCTCAAAGGCGTGCTGAAGAAGCGCGGCTATTCCACCGCCGTTGGCGATGAAGGCGGCTTTGCCCCGAACCTGAAATCAAACGATGAAGCGCTCGAAGTGGTTCTCGAAGCGATCACGGCGGCCGGCTATGCCCCCGGCGATCAAATTGGCATCGCGCTGGACCCCGCTGCCAGCGAGTTCTACGATCCGGCCAAGAAAAAATACATCTTCAAGAAGTCCGATAAGAGCGAACGCACGTCCGACCAGATGGTTAAATTTTGGGAAGGCTGGGTGAATCAGTACCCCATCATCTCCATTGAAGACGGTATGGCTGAAGACGATTGGGATGGCTGGAAGACGATGACCGACACGCTCGGCAAGAAAATTCAGCTGGTCGGCGACGATCTCTTCGTCACCAACACTGCCCGCCTCAAGATGGGTATCGAGCGCGGCATCGCCAACTCCATTCTCGTGAAGGTGAACCAAATCGGCTCTCTCACCGAAACGCTGGAGTCTATTCAGATGGCCGCCAACGCCAACTATACTTCGATGACCTCGCACCGGTCCGGTGAAACCGAAGACGCTTTCATCGCCGATCTCGCCGTCGCCACCAGCTCCGGCCAGATCAAAACGGGTTCGGCCAGCCGCACCGACCGCATCGCTAAATACAACCAGTTGCTCCGTATTGAAGAGGAACTGGGCAGCGCCGCCCGCTACGCCGGCCGCAAAGCGTTCAAGCAGTAACGTGGCGCACGCACATGTGCGTGCCGCATCCAGATTCGTCTCGATGCCAGGGCGGCGGCAGGCATGCTCCGCCCTCATTCCAAGGAGCTCATCATGCCCAACGGTGTCCCCCTCATGAACGGCCGCCCCGTCGTCCTCACTATTTTGGATGGCTGGGGCTTTTCTCCCGCGACGGAGGGCAACGCGATCGCTGCGGCCAGCAAGCCGAACTACGACCGGCTGCTGCGCGAGTTTCCCAGCTCGCTGGTTCATACGTCGGGCCCTTACGTCGGCCTGCCAGAGGGCCAGATGGGCAACAGCGAAGTGGGTCACATGAACATCGGCGCGGGCCGAGTCCTGCACATGGACGTCACCCGCATTGACAACATGATCGCCACCGGTGAAATCTTCCGAGACACGACGCTGCTCGCTTCCATGAAGCACGCCAGCGCGCAAAACCGCCCGCTGCACATCATGGGATTGCTAAGTGACGGCGGCGTGCACTCCATGAACACGCATCTCTACGCGCTGATCGAAATGGCCAAGCGCGAACGCGTGCCCGGCGTTCTCATTCATTGCTTTACGGATGGACGCGACACTCCGCCTGAAAGCGGCGCGGGCTTCGTCGAACAATTGCAAAAGGAAATTCGCCGCCTCGGTGCCGATTCCGGCGGATGGGCGCGCATCGCTACCGTCTCCGGCCGCTACTACGCCATGGATCGCGACAAGCGCTGGGAGCGCATCGAGCGCGCCTCCCAAGCGATGACCGCCGGTATCGGCGAAAAGGCCACAGACCCCATCGCCGCCGTGAAACGCTCCTACGAAAAAGGCGTCACCGATGAGTTTATCGAGCCCGTCGTCATCGTCGATGACCGCAATGAGCCCGTCGGCCGCATTCGCGAAGAAGACGCCTGCCTCTTTTTCAATTACCGCGCCGACCGCGGCCGCGAAATGACCGAAGCGCTCACCAAGGCGATGCCCAAACTGCACTTCACCACCATGACGCAGTACGACAAGTCGCTCTCGGCTCCGTTCGTTCTCTCAAAAGAGCTGCCCTCGCACATTCTCGCCAACGTCATGGGCGACATGAACTGGACCAACCTCCGCGTTGCGGAAACCGAAAAGTACGCGCACGTTACCTACTTCTTCAATGGCGGCAACGAGAAACCCTACCCCGGCGAGGAGCGCGAGATGGTCGCTTCGCCGAAGGTGGCCACCTACGATTTAAAGCCGGAGATGAGTGCTGCGGGTATTACGGAAGTGGTGACCAAGGCCATTGAGCAGCGCAACTTCGACGTCATCGTCATGAACTTTGCCAACGCCGACATGGTGGGACACTCCGGCAAGTTCGAACCCACAGTGAAAGCTGTTGAGACTGTGGACTCTTGCCTCGGCCAGATTTACGATACTCTCCGCCGCAAAGGAGGCCGCTGGATCATCACGGCCGATCACGGTAACGCCGAGATGATGATCGATCCAGTGACCAAAGGCCCGCACACCTATCACACGACGAACCCGGTGCCGTTCCTTGTCGTCGACGAAGCTCGCAGGCCCCTGCGCTCAGGCGGCGCACTGCAAGACATCGCCCCAACGCTGCTTGGCTTATTCGGAATACCTCAACCCAAGGAAATGACCGGCCGCGATCTGCATATTCTGTAGCGCGGCGCGAAGGTGCACGCAGATTACCTCTTTGCCCTCGCCTTCACGTTCAGTTCCTGATCGATGATCTTCTCGAAAGCGGCCGCCGGTTGCGCGCCGGAAAGCTGCACGCCGTTGATGATGAACGCGGGAGTCCCATCAATGCCAATCGCCTCGCCCGCACGAACATCCTCCTCAATCTGAGGCATGTACTTCCCGCTATTGAGGCATTCGGAAAACTGAGTTACATTGATCTGCAAATTGCTCGCCAGCTTCTCAAACGTCGAAGCGTTCAAGCTGTTCGGATTTTGATAGAGCTGATCGTGAAATTCCCAAAACTTACCCTGCTCGCCCGCGCAGCGTGCCGCTTCGGCGGAGATCTGCGCCTGCGGATGAATGCTTCGCAGCGGAAAATCGCGGAACGTGAGTCGCACCTTCCCGTCGTATTTCTTCAGAAGATTGGCCAATGTCACCTGCACACGCTGGCAATAGGGGCATTGGAAATCGCCAAACTCAATGATGGTGACCGCATCGCCCTTCCCTCGGATGCGTGATGTATCGAACGACACGTCGATCTTCGGCGGCTCCAGCAGAATCTCTACTTTGTGCGCGTCACGGATTTTCGCGGCGAACACCTGCCTGGCCTGCTCCATGCGCACCTGCCGGAGCTGTTGCCGCAGCTGGTCCCGCACCTGTTCCAGCGGGCGATTGATGCGCTCACGTTGCCCTAAATAGAACGCCTCCACCTCGCGGTCCGTCGGTTGCGCCGAAGCCTCGGCGGTCTCGGTGGCCAGAAGTGCTTCCGCCGTGGTTCCGCGGGCAGCCGCTTCCTTTTCCAGGATCTTCTGCAGGATCAAGTCCTCAAGCGCCTTGCTCCGCGCCTCATACTCCTGCCGGATTTCCTGGACACGAATCTGACGCAACTGAATCTGGAGCGACGCCGGCAGCTGATCTGCCGTCACCGGCGCGCCGTCAATTGTCGCCAGCGGCTCCTGCGCCGACGCATTCCCCGCGCCAGAAACGAACAGCGCAGCGAGAATCGGAACAAAATAACGGATTGCCTTTACAGCAGTGGCCTTCAAAATGCCCCCTCAAACCCAGCCCATCTTCAGATCGCCAGGCACACCCCTGATTACAACATAGTTCCCCACCCAACTTTCCCAGATCCATCGCCCCGAGCCACGAGCGCGAGGGTATTCGCCGGTTTTGAATTGTCCCGAATCAAAGAAGCAAGAGGTAGGAAGAAGAAACAGACCCAGAACCTTAGTGGGGTATCTTCGTGAAGGCAAGCACCAAGCTGGTCACCATCAGCAACAGGAACAGGAACGTTCGAGTTGTCATTTTGCGGGTGCGCAGTTCCATGGGTCTAGTATTCTTTCGTGTTGACAACCCAATTAAATCATCGATGGTCCCAGCCGTCAACTGACCAAAAGTACTATAGTTCGACCTTAAGTAAGACAAAATATGCCACTAATGCGTCATCGAATAGATGATGTAATTGATCCCGAAGCGTGTGGCGAGCGCGGTCATGGCCTCCGGATAGGCAGGGTCGTCTGCGAATTCCCAGGCGTCGGCTACGTCCATTTGGTAGTTCACGGCAACGATGGCGCGGTCGCGGTCATCGTACATCATCCGCCATGTGGGCGTGGTTCCTTGCGGCTGGCAGATTCCGTATCCACCGCCACCGCGACGCGAGCCGCACAAGTGGCGTGAGCCGGGAATGAAGGTGCGCTCCTTGATGTCATAGAGCACGTGCATGATCGGCTCTTCGGGCGAAATGTCGAGGATATCGCGCCCGGGTAGCACTTTGGCCATGGTTCCGGCAAAAGTTTGCCATTCCTCGCTGCTCCAAAAATCGTCGGTCATGAGGAATCCGCCGCGTTCCAGGTATTCGCGAAGACGCTTGGTTTCCTCGTCACTTAGACTCCACCAACCCGTTTGGGTCGCGTACACCCACGGATAATCGAAGATGCGGTTGTCCATGGGAATATGGCGCGGCTCGCCCATCTGAATCCGCGTCAACCGTTGGATGCCGGTGGTGATGTGCTGATCGGCATCCGGCCAATCCACCATCCACCATCCACGGCCCATGCCGTTGCGCGAGCCGAAACCGAAGCCGCGGGAGGCAAAGAAAAGGTCGCGATATTCCAGGCGAATGAAGTGAAATTCTCCAGCTTTGCCCTGATATTCGCCGCCGCTCGAGATGCCCTCGAGATTCGTATACCCGCCGCGCTGGCCACGGAACTGGCTCCACAGAAGGCCGCTGAGACTCAGCAGCAGCACTAGACCGATTCCGAATTTGCGCAGAATCCGCATACTCATCTCAAATGGCGCTGGCCAAGGCCATTGGGTAACAGGCAACTGGCCGGAACTATTGGTGTTCCAACCGGCGCACCACTTCCAGCGTCACCGAACCCACGATCTCCAAACTCTGGGCGCTCAGCTTATCCATGGTATCGCTATCGGTGTGCCATGGCGGGTAGTCGAAGTCAATGATATCGATGGCTGGCGCGCCCAGTTTGATGAACGGCATGTGATCGTCATCGGTGGCAATCTGCTCGTCCGGGAAGTAGGCCTTGTAACCCATATCGGAAGCCGTCTGCCAGAAAAGGCGGCGCAAGCCGGCGTTTGAGTTCATCTCCTGGCGAATGTTCAGGCTCTTGTCGCCGATCATGTCGAGATTTATCAACGCCTTCAGCTTGCCGAGCGTGCCATCGGCACGCCACTTGGCTGCGAGGTGCTTGCTGCCGTACACACTATCGGCATCGCTCCAGTCCCCAAAGGCTTCTTCGCCATCGAAAAACACCACATAGATGTCATCCAGCCGAGGCTGCCTGGCGAGAACAGAGGCAAGTTCCAAAAGAAGTCCGGTGGAGGAGCCGCCGTCGCTGGCGCCAAGAAATCGGCGGCCGGGAAACAGTTTGGTATCGAAATGTCCCGTGAGGGCGATCGCACGGCCGGATTTGCCAGGAAACTTCGCGATGATGTTTTTCATCGCCACCGGCCCCTTGGGAGTGGCGGCGGTGAAGGCGTCTTCGATGACAGAGATGTTGCGCGATTTTAGCTGCGTAATGATGTAGTTCTGCAGTGCTTTGTTTGCATCCGACCCTGGTGGGCGCGGGCCGAATTCGACGGCTTTGCGGGTGAACTCCAAGGCGGATGCCCCGGAAACTCCGGCGCAGAAACCAACGGACGCCACCGTGAACAGTGCGGCGGCCAAGCGAAACGTTCTCAAGCGAAGCATACCTTAACAGTGTAGTCCGATTCGTGGAATCGGCCAGAAAACCGCGTCCAACATCCACTACGGATTCAAACGGCCCACGGTTGCGAACAGAAACCGTGGTTACGCCGGCGTCCCCCAACCGCCGCCGCCGGGAGTTTCCATCTTCAAAATATCTCCCGCGCGAGCATCAAAGCGCGTCTTCCCGGTCAATCGCACCGCTTTACCATTTCGCAGGAGCGTATTTCGCCCCGGCTTCCCTGCCTTACCGCCTTGGACGCCATAAGCTCCGCGCTGACGGCGATCGGTGATGAGAGTGACCTCGGCGGGCACCAGAAATCGATACTCGCGCAGAATGCCATCGCCGCCTTTATGCTTGCCTCGACCGCCGGAACTCTTGCGTACTTTGTAGCTTTCAATGCGGAGCGGGAACTGATGCTCGAAGGCTTCCACCGGCGTGTTCCAACTATTCGTCATGTGCGTATGCACGGCGCTCTGGCCGTCGTACAAGGATGAGGCGCCCATGCCGCCTGCGATTGTTTCGTAGTAGGCGAAAGGTGCTCCGGGTGGATTGGTTCCACCGAAGCTGAGGTTATTCATGGTGCCCGAACTCGCCGCGGGGATGCGGTCCGGTGCGGCTTGTGCGAGTGCGCCGAGAACGACGTCCGTAATTCTCTGCGACGTCTCCACGTTACCGGCGGCCATCGCGGCGGGAAGAACGGCGTTGACCAGCGTACCTTCCGGAGCGATTACTGCAATGGGACGTTGCACACCGGAGGTGAATGGAATTTCTTCCTTGACCAGGCATCGGAACACGTACATCACCGCGGCAATGGTCACCGCGTAGTTCGCATTCACGGGGCCAGTGGCCTGCCGATCGGTTCCGGTGAAATCGACGGTGGCCGAGTTCTTGTGGATGGTGATGGCCACTCGAATCCAAAGCGGCTCGTGCGATGTGCCGTCGCCTTCCAGGCAATCTTCAAACCGGTAGACGCCTTGCGGCACCTGACCGATAGCGGCGCGAATCATTCGCTCGCTGTAGTTTTGCAGAGCACGCATGTTCGCGGCCACTCGGCGCTCGCCGTACTTCGACGCCAGGTCGAGCACGCGTCGTTCACCGCGCTGGAGGGACATAAGCTGCGCCATCAAGTCACCCTGCCGCTCGGTGGGCGTGCGCACATTTGCAAGAATCAGCGAGAGAAGTTCGCGATCCAGCGTCCCTTCCCGCTGGATCACAATGGGTGGAATGCGGAGACCTTCCTGATAAATTTCCTTGGCCAGCGGCATGGAGCCAGGGCTCATTCCGCCTACATCAGCATGGTGCGCACGGTTGGCGAGATAAAATGAGGGCTTCTTTCCGCCGGGAAGAAAAACGGGCGCAACGGCGGTGATATCGGGCAGATGCGTGCCGCCGCGGAAAGGATCGTTGACGAGGGCGATGTCCCCGCGGCGCAGGGCAAAAGCTTCGCGCACGGCACGCACCGCCATTGGCATGGCTCCGAGATGCACGGGCATGTGATCGCCCATGGCAACGGTTTCGCCATTCGCATCGTAGATGGCGCACGAATAGTCGCGGCGTTCCTTGATGTTTGCTGAAAACGAGGTCTTGCGCAAAACGATGCCCATCTCCTCGGCGATGGACCCCAGCAGGTTGCGGAACAGTTCCAGTTCGATTGCATTCACGGCAGGATCCTACTCGGCGTCTTTGCCTGCGACAGGAACCGGCGCACCGCAATCAGCGGCGTGAACCTGAAAGCTGGCGATGGCGTCCCAGGAGCGGCCAGCGCCGCGTTCGATCACATACGTGTCGGATTTCGCGTCTACTCTCACTCGATACGATCCGGGTCGAGCGGCGGAGATTTGCAACTTCTTGTTGCTTGTCTCGCGAACTTCCCAGCTTTCGCCACCGGTATTTGTTTCGTAAAGCTCCTGCCGGATATTGCGGCCCTGCGAGGCATCCAGAATGAACTGCCCGTGCATAGCCGTATCGAAGTGAAATTGTGCGACAGTGCCGTATTTGGTGTCCTCAAAAATCAACTTCTGCCGCCAGGTCTTACCACCATCGGTGGTGATGAGGAAGAAAGGATTGCGCGCAAGTGGGTCAAGGGATTCGCCGGAGATCCAGCCGGTTTGGAGATCGAGGAACTGCACTTGTTCCAGGGAACCAAACGGGATGCGCGTGAAGCCGTCTTTCCAGGTGAGTCCGTTGTCCTCGCTGCTAAGGACCACACCATAAAGTGTTTGATTCTTCGTGTGCAAATCACCGGCAACAACGATGCGCCCAGCACCTGAGTCCGCCGAGGAGACTTCGAGGAAAACCGGACAGGGTTCATCTTCGGTACACGTGAGACCGAACTGATCCATGTCTTTATCAGTGCACGTAAACGGGACCTTCACCGCAGACTGCGCCGCTGCGAAAACGGACAAACTGACGAAAAGGAGACCCGCTCTGAACACCGTTGTTATTGTATCCGAGTGAGGACTCCCACAAACCTGAGGGTTCCTGCGCCTGCGGTGTAACCTTAACGCCCCTGGCGGCGTGATTAGAATGAAACTAACGTGCCCGTTCCACACATTCCGACGCCTTTGGAGGACTTGGGGAATCGTCCGTTCTCCTTTTATCCGCCCATTGTGAACATCGAGCACAATGAGTGGATCTTCCGGCGGTCGGATTACGACGAGATCCGTGTACTGAATACGAAATCACAAGAGGAACTGTGGATTCCACGCCGCTTCGTCACTGGGGTGTCCAGCATCGAAGAACCGGTGGTGATCGTGGGACTGCGGAAGGAACTGGAGTATCAGCAGGGGGCCGTAGTGCCGCACATCCGGCGCGTCATTGAGATGCCACGTGCGGTGAATGATGCTCCGCGCACGCGCTATCCGCAGAAACACGATGACGGCGAGTTGGCCCCCGTGGTGGGCATTCGATTGGATAGCGAGCCGTCTTCGCCCCGGCGCAAGGGTTTATTCACGTTGATCTCTGCTGGAGTGCTCACATGCGTACTCGGCCTTGTGATTTTCCGCGATGCCACCGGCGCAAGAACACGGCTCTTTTTATCGCAACGCATGGTGTTGCCCTTCGCGGCCTCCGATGATTTTATGAGCATCGTGAACAAACTGGGCAGGCCGTCGTGGGATCGCCACACGCCGGGACCCGTGGGCGATGGCACGGACTTCTATCAGCTGGGGTATCCGGAAAAAGGATACACACTAGTGCTCTACGGGGCAACGCGTGAAGGAGCCACCTATGTTGGCGCGCTCAATGCGAATGGACGCGTGGTGCATTCGGTGAAATTTTTCGACGGCACGGATTCAAGCTCACTTCTGAAGAGAATGAGACGGCCGCAGCCTGCCTCGAACTGGTAGCTGGTTTAGCGGACTTCCAGGGCCTCGCGTTCCCCCTGCGCTACATTGACGCGCATCAAGACAATCAATCCGGCGACAAAAAAGAAAACCAGCGAGAGCACTGCCAAGCGGTAGCTCTTCGTGAACTGCAGCGCCAGGCCAAAGATGACGGGACAAATCCAACTGGTGCCCTTATCACTAATTTCGTAGATCCCAAAGTATTCGCCTTCGCGCCCTTTCGGAATCAACTGCGCGAAAAGTGAACGGCTGAGCGCCTGCGTACCGCCCATGACAATGCCAACCACCGCTGCGGCGATAAACAATTGCACAACGTTGCTGACCACCGCGTAGATATAGAGCAGTGTTGCTATCCATGCGAGAAGTCCCGCGGCGATGGCGAGCCGCGTGCCGAGGCGAGCGGAGAGCCAACTGAAGAACATCGCTCCGCCAAACGCCACGAACTGGACCATCAGCATCATGAGGGTCAGTTGGCCCACGGGGATCTTCAGCTCGTCGTTCCCAAATTGCGATGCCATGGAGAGTACGGCTTGGATCGCGTCGTTATACAGCAGGAACGAGGCGAGAAACAAAAGGGTTTGCGGATACCGGCGGATGTGACTGATCGTGTTTCCCAACTGGCGGAACGAAGCACCAATAGCAGAGCGTGCGTGCAGCGAGTGCGCTGGGCCGCGATTTCGCAGAGCGAGGAGCGGCGGAATGGTGAAAACTGCCCACCAGATTCCCGCCGAGCCTAGACTAATACGAACCGCCATTCCTTCGGAGATGCCAACCCTCGCCGCATTGAGGTACAGCAACAGATTCAGCGCCAGCAGCGTTCCTCCGCCCAGGTATCCGATGCCCCAGCCGCGTGAAGAAACACGATCCCGCTCGTCGGGCGTCGCAATCTCAGGCAGGAACGAATTATAGACAACAATGGATGCGCCGAACATGACATTGCCGATGATGAAGAGAGCGCCGCCCAGCAGGTATCGATCGCCATCGAGAAAAAACATCGCGGCGGCCGCGGCGGCTCCAATATAGGCGGTAATACCCAGATACTGTTTCTTGCGGCGGCCATAATCCGCCAGTGCACCGACAACCGGCAGAACCAGTACCTGTAGGAGGACGGAGAGACTTACCAGGTAGCTCCAATACGAGCGCGCATCGATGGGAATGCCAAAAGGATGAATGTGTCCCTCGCTATCGGCGGCGGTCTTGGCTAGCACCGTGAGGTAGGGGCCCAAGAAAAGAGCAATGGTGGTGGTAGCGAATCCGGAGTTCGCCCAATCGTAGATGTACCAACCTCGCTGCTCGCGCGGATTCGAGGGCGTCACGATGCGGTGGGTCCCGTCACAGTTTCTCAATGGCTTCGAGAACGCGCACCATGCGTGGAGCCGCATCGGCACGTCCGCCGAACCGCAGTTCATTGTACGCGTCGGTGGCATCGGCAACCAACGCCCCGATCTGCGGCGCGTTGGCCGGCGGTACTAGAACATGCGCGAACTCAGCGGGCGTCATCCATGGCGGCTTCCGCAAGCCGCGCCTGGAAAGTTGCGAAAGCATGCGCTGATATAACAGCGTGGCATCGGAAGGTCTTGTTTCACCACGCTGAATTCGTCCCGCATAATCGCGGCTCCGCCACCAGCGCAGAATGCGAGGACCAAAAACATAACCCAGTCCCCCGAGCACGGCAATGGTGAAAAAGATGAGCGCGGGTTTGGCGCCTCCCTTGAATGCATTCGAAACACCGGTGGTGATCTCGTCGAACTGCGGCAAGCGCAAACTGCGGCGCGTATCCTGCACCTTCGCGTAGAGCGAAAGCTGGCGCTCGAAGTCGTAACTCATCACCCAGTCCTGCCAGAACTGCTCGGCGGTATCGGCGAAGAGAGAAAGTTTGGAGAGGAGCCCGCCTGCGCCCGAATGATCAGGCGGTGTCGGGTCAAACGTAGTCCAGCCGCGGCCTTCCAGCCACGCTTCCACCCAAGCGTGCGCGTCCGAAGCGCGAACCACCTGCCACCCTGTCATGGGATTGTATGTTCCGCTCTGAAAACCTGTGACCACCCGCGCGGGAATGCCGATGGAACGCAGCATTACCGTCATCGCGGAGGCGAAGTATTCGCAGTGGCCCTTCTTCCGTTCAAACAGGAAATGCGCAAGAGGATCATCTACGGGCTGCGACAGCAGGTCCAACGTATAGCCAAAATCGCGCCGCAAGTGATTCTCAATGGCACGCGACTTCTGTACTTCCGTTTCGGCACCCGCAATGAACTTCTGAGCGAGCGCCGGAATCCGGGCGTCCAAGGGAGGAAGCGAGAGCAACTCCTGACGCAACGGATCGCCTAAAGGCGCGGTAGTGAACCGAACTTCGGCCCATTCATCGGGCTCAAACGCGTAGACTCCATAGTTGAGTCCCCGAGCCGCAAAACGTTGCGCGACACGAAAAGCCCCGCCGCGTGAAAATCGCAGAAAGGGAACCTCAATGCTGATGGTTTCCGCGTTACCCGCGATGAAGAGCGTGTCAGCCACCATCGGCTCCAAATGAACCTGATAGATGAGGTTGCGGCCTGCGCGGTTACCGATGACAGCGGTGCGAAGCGCGATGCTGCCGCCATCGACACGGAGGACACGGTCAGGATCAGGCGGATTGAACCATCGTTTGCCATCAAATTCGGCAAGCGCCGTGCCCCGCCACTTCACTTGCAAGAACCCATCGTTCTGATACGAGCGAACGTGCATGACCGGCGCGCTGCTTTGCTTGATGCGGCCGATTTCACCAAGCGTAACGGAGTTTGAAAAACCCGTGAGCCGTTCACGCCGCGGGGCAAAACGCCCGAAAGCCGCCCGCGCGGTTCTGGGAAGAATGAGAAAGAGGCCGACCGTGAGAACGAAAATTCCAAGCATCAGTGACGTAGTCAGAACGCTCAGCCGGCGTGGAAACCCCCGTAGTGTCGATTGCGAAACCGCGCCCACTGCTTCGGTGGAAGCCTTGCGCACTTCGCCACTCATCATCGCGGCGACGGCGAAGAGGACGAATACCGTTAGGTAAAGCAGGAATATAAGCGTTGCCGAAAACATCGCGGCGGCCACTAACTCCAGGACAGCAATGAGTTTGAGATAGCCGTAATCACGCGCGGACTTCGCGGTGAGCAGCTTTAGGCAGCCGAGGAAGACCACCATATGCACCAGCGAGAGGATGAAGTTCTGCGAAACATAGTAGATGTCCACCGGAAAGAAGCCGAAGTAAACAAGGACCGCGGCCGTGGCGGCGCGTTGCGGAATCTGAAAGTTCACTACACCGCCCGCCATCAGAACTCGCACCACCAAAGCGGTTACTGCAAGGGCGGTGGACGGCCAATCCAGCGCATGAGTCCCCAAAATCGCCATAAAGCCGGTGACGAGCAGTCCAATCATGGAGAACTCGAAGAACCGGTCGATCACGCGCGGAGCCTGAGGGGCGCTCGCTGGCATGTTTCCATTGTCTAACGTCCACGCCGCATTGTGGATCGCGACTCCATTGGAGCGTTCAAGTTTGCGGCGCTGTGCAAAACTATAAGATCACTCGGCTATGGGCAAGTACAAACCAGCAGGATCGAAGAAGGCGGGCTCAGAGAAATCCAACGCTCGTGCGATACCGTGCCTAATCATCGTTGTTCTGGGCATCGGCCTGATTTCCCTGCTCTTCTATCAATTGCTTTCTTCCAACAACTAACCAATGCGAATCGATCAAAGACACGCTTCCGAAATGCGTCCCGTCAAGGTCACTACGGGATATCTGATGACTGCCGAAGGTTCGGCGCTGATTGAGGTGGGTAACACGCGCGTGCTGTGCGCTGCGTCCATCGAAGAAACCGTGCCGCCATTTTTGCGGAATTCCGGCAAAGGTTGGGTCACGGCCGAATACTCCATGCTGCCTCGCGCCACGGCCACCCGCACCGCGCGCGAAATCACGAAGGGCCGGCCTTCGGGACGCACGATGGAGATTCAGCGGCTCATTGGACGATCGCTGCGATCCGTGGTGGATATGAACGCGCTGGGCGAGCGCAGCATTGTGATCGATTGCGATGTTTTGCAAGCCGATGGCGGAACGCGCACCGCAGCCATTACGGGAGCATACATTGCTTTGTCGTCTGCCGTGCATCAACTGGTGAAGTTCGGCGCGTTAAAGAAATCGCCCATTCGTGATTACGTCGCGGCGACAAGCGTGGGCATTGTGAACGGCGTTCCGATGCTCGATCTCTGCTATCAGGAGGACTCCCAGGCTGAAGTGGACATGAACGTCGTGATGACCGGCCGCGGTCAATTTGTCGAACTGCAAGCGACGGCGGAAAAAACTGCGTTCGACGATGACCAGATGGCGCAACTACTGGCACTGGCTCGCAAGGGCATCGGCGAGTTGATCACGCTGCAGAAGACGGCGGAGTTGGAATGATCGTTTACTGTGCCACGTCGAATCCTGGAAAGCTTCGCGAGTTTCAATTGGCGGCTCCCGATTTCGACGTGCGGTCTTTGCCGGTCAGGGTTCATCCGCCGGACGAAACCGGGGATACGTTCGAAGAGAACGCGTTGATCAAGGCCGTAGGCTACGGCGCGCACGTCGATGGCTATTTGTTCGCTGATGACTCCGGCCTGGAAGTGGATGCACTCGGCGGAGCCCCCGGTGTCTTTTCCGCGCGCTACGCCGGTGAAGCCGCTACCGATACGGAGAACAACGAACTCTTATTGAAAAATCTGCAGGGGGTGGAGAATCGCACGGCGCGCTTCGTCTGCGTGATTGGCTTGGTGAAAAACGGCAAGGCGGTCAAGACATTTCGCGGTTCCGTGGAAGGGCGCATCATCGACGCTCCTCGTGGTCCTGGTGGATTTGGCTATGACCCGCTCTTCTTCCACGAACCGTTCGGCTGCACCTTCGGCGAAGCAAGCATCGAGCAGAAGATGACCGTGAGCCACCGCGGACAGGCGCTGGAAGAGATGTTCCGTTATTTACGAGGACTGACAGTATAACGGCGGACGGATTGGCGAAGTGTGAACTTCTAATCCGCCCCACGGAGCCTCATTTTTTCTTGCCTGCGAAGTAGCGTTTCCACCGCAGGAAGCCCAGGTTTGTTTTTGCGTCCTGAATTTTGCCGGTGCGGATCATCTCGTCCACTTCTTTTTCGGTGAACCATTTCGTCTTGATTCGTTCGTCATCCATGGGCGTGGATTCGCCCTGCGTCAGACCGGTCACCAGATAAATGGTCATCTTTTCCGACAGGAAACCGGGGCTCGGGTAGAACTCGGCCAGCTTCCGCCACTTTTTCGCGCGCAGCCCCGTTTCTTCGATCAACTCGCGCCGCGCCGTTTGCAAAGGTTTCTCGCCGGGATCAACGGTGCCCGCGGGTAGTTCCCACAAATAGCGCCGGGCGGGCAGACGATACTGGCGAACCAGCAAAATTCGGTTCTTATCGTCGACGGGCATCATCACGGCCGAACCGCGGTGTTGCACGATGGCGCGTTCAATTTCGAAGCCGTCTGGGTCAAGCGCGCGGTCCCAAGTGACAGTGAAGATCCGGTTGGTTGTGATTTCTTTGGATGAGATCAGTTTCATTTGTTGAGAGATTTGGCAAATGCCGACACTGACATCGTATTGACGATGTCGCCAGGTTCGAGCCAGCCACGCCGCGCCATGCGGACCCCGTAGTTCATGTTGGCCAGATGCTTCGGATGATGGGAGTCCGTGGAAATCACAAACTTGCAGCCCTTCGCCTTCGCGGCGCGAATCAAGGCGGCGGAAAGATCCAGACGTTCGGGACTCGCATTGATTTCCAAATAGACGCCCCGCTTCGCTGCCGCGCCCGCGACCAACTCAAAATCGAAGGGAAACGACTCGCGGTGCAAGAGAATCCGTCCCGTCGGATGACCCAGCACCCGGATATACGGGCACTCAAGCGCGCGCATTAAGCGGTCCGTCATCTCGCCGGACTCCAGATTCATATAGCTATGGACGCTCGCCACCACCCAATCGAGTTCGCCCAAAGCATCGTCTTCCAGATCCATCGTGCCGTCGCGGCGAATGTCGCATTCCAGGCCCGAGAACACGCGGACGCCGAGGTTGTTCTGATCCATGTCGCGCACCTGATGAGCGAAGGCAACGGCCCGTTTTTCATCCAGTCCGTTCGCCATGGCCAGAGCCTTTGAGTGATCGGTGATGGCGATATAGTCCAGTCCCGCCGCTGCTGCGGCTTCGGCCATTTCTTCAAGGGTGGCGCGGCCGTCGCTTTGCGTGGTGTGCATGTGGAGATCGCCGCGGATATCGGCCTGCTCCACCAACTTCGGCAGCTTGTTGTGCGCCGCAGCTTCAATCTCACCGGAGTTCTCGCGTAGCTCGGGCGGAATCCAGGCGAGCCCCAGCTTTCTATAGATCTCTTCCTCCGTCGCGCTGGCGACAATTTTTCCGCCATCCACTTCCGCGAGGCCGTACTCATTGAGCGTCAGGCCCATCTTTTGAGCGCGCGAACGAAGGCTGACGTTGTGATCCTTGCTGCCGGTGAAGTACATCAACGCAGCGCCACAGCTTTGCGGCTCCAGCGCGCGAAGATCCACTTGCAGTCCTTCGAGACCAAACTTGACACTGGCCTTAGTGGGTCCCTTGCCGAGTACGTCATGCACTCGCGGGTGTTCGACGAATTTGTCGATTGCCGCGGCGGCGCCCGGGCCAGTGGCGAGCAGATCGAGATCGCCGCAAGTTTCCTTTGCGCGGCGAAGACTGCCTGCGGCAACCACGTCGTCCACGCCGGGGACGGCCTTCAGATACTCGATCAGTTCTGTGGAAATACGTTGGGCAAAGGATAGTAGAAAGCGGCCTTGCGTCTGGCGGTAGGAACCAATCGACTTTAGAACCTTTTCTTCGAGCTTTGCTCCCATGCGCGGCAGTTCCTGAAGCTTGTGCTCCTTGCAAATCCGTTCCAGATCGTCAATCGTCTGGACCTTGTACTCGTCGTACAGCAGGCGGATACTCTTGGGGCCAAGTCCCTGGATGCTGAAGAGTTCGAGCAGAGACGCCGGATACTTCCCGAGCATTTCATCACGGCGCTCAAAGCTGCCACGTTCCTCGATTTCGTGCACAACGGTGGCGATGCCTTTACCGATGCCCGGTATGTCCGTTAGCTTTCGTTCGGGATCTTTCGCGATGGAGGAGAGTTGTTCAGGATAGCCTTCGATCACTCCAGCAGCTGTGCGATAGCTGCGAATGCGAAACCCGTCTTCACCGGCGATCTCCATCAGATCGGCGGTTTCACTCAGAAGTTTTGCGATGCCGCGATTGTCCACTTAGACACGATTGTAGCGTTCAAGACTGCACGCGGCGCAATGGCTGTGCTTGCTGTGTGATCGGAATACCGGGTGAGATTCCACGTTCTACTTCTTTGAAGCGCTCCCCGCCGAGTTGTCGCGATATCCCTTTTCGCCACTCGCAAGATCCGCTTTCGATTGCGCCTCGTTTTTGAGCGGAGCGACTTTGTCGGGGTCGAGCCGCACCATCACATACCGAATATGATCATCGATCTTTGTGAACCAGTGGCCCGTGCCTGCCGGAATCACGATCATGTCGCCGGCCTTCAGGTTGTAGGTCGCGCCGTTGCGGATCGTCTGACCGTTGCCTCCGGGTCCGTTGAGAAGCACGACGGCGCGGTCATCGGCCGGGCGCGCTTTCAAATCGGAAATGTCCCAGCCCGTCATGAGTGTGCCCGAACCATCCAGAATGTGATAAACCTCGCTTACCTGATTGTGCTCGGCGACCGTGTGGTCACCCGGCTTGTCCAACTTGCCGCGATAGACCACGCCGATCGCCACGTTCGATTTGCCGATGTCGACAGCGCGAACCTGCTGATCGGCAACGCCTGCACCGTCGGCACGCTTCAAATACTGCATGATCTCTTCGTTCGGAATGTAGGTAGCGGAGCACTTACCGCAGGTGGCTCCGGGAGCCTGCGCGAAAGCAGCTGCGCTAAACAGGATGGCGGCAAAGATCGTTTTAGTCATGATCACCCGGTCACTCCCCTCTTGGGCTTGGCACCTTGACACTATATCGGAAATCGATTGCTTCGGCAGCAACGTTTAACGCAACGAGTGTCCAGTTAAAATCAACTCATGCGCGCACCCACGCTGGGCGATCCAGCGGACCTTGAGTCGATACCAGACCGGCCTGCCGTCTTCTTGCTTTGGGCCAGTGAAGGGACTCCGTATCTTGCACGCACCGCACTGCTGCGGCGGCGACTGAAGCGCCTGCTGGGCGACCGTGACCGTGTGTCGCGAGTTTTAAATCTCAAGGGCGTTGTCGAGCGGATCGAGTATTGGATGACTGGGTCGCAGTTGGAGTCGTCCATCCTGTATTTGGATCTCGCGCAAAAACATTTTCCCGAGAACTGGCAGAAGATCACACGCCTGCGTCCGCCAAGCTTTGTGCGTCTGACAACCGACAACCAGTTTCCGCGCACGATGGTCACCACGCGCTTGGGCCGCGGCATTTCCTTCGGACCCTTCCCGAGCCGTGCGGCAGCTGAGCGGTTCGATAACGAAATGTTGGATCTGTTTCAACTGCGCCGTTGCGAGGAAAATCTAAATCCAACTCCCGAGCATCCCGGCTGCATCTATGGGGAGATGAACCGGTGTCTTCGTCCGTGTCAACAGGCGGTGAGTATCGACGAGTACAAGGGCGAGTCCACGCGAGTAGAGCAGTTTCTTCGCACGAATGGCGCCTCGCTACAAGAGCTGGCGCAGGACGCCCGCGACCGCGCCAGCGCCAACATGGATTTTGAGGAAGCCGAGCGGCTGCACCAGCGTGTGGAGCGGATTTCCCAGGTTCAATCAAGCGCCGGGGATCTGGCGCGAACGCTGGACCGTTTGGCCGGTGTCGCGGTTCTGCCGTCACGGACTCCGAACTACATCGACCTCTTCTTTCTCATTGGCGGACGATGGCAGTCGCAGGTTCGGCTGGCACTTTCGGAAGTAGCGGGCGCGGGGCAATCGATGGATCACCGTGTGCGCGATGTTGTTTCCGCCATCGAGAAGTCGTTGAACGATCCCGCAGCGGAGAGGCTGACGCCGAACCTGGAACATCTTTCCATCCTCATGCGATGGCACACCTCCAGTTGGCGCGATGGCGAATGGATCGATATCGAATGGCCCGCGAAGATTCCCTATCGCAGGCTGGTGAACGCAATCGCACGGGTATCTAATCCTCCCGCGAGTCCCGCGCGATAGACTCTCGTTTCGCTTCACATCCCCTGCGACAATGAAGCATGCCCTCTTCGGCGCAACCTGTTTCTCTATGGCAGCGTCTGCGCAATCTGTGGCCGGGAGCATTCCGGCAGCAGGTGACCCGCACGGGCATGGTGTACGCGGTCTCCACCGTCTTGGTTTCCACCATCGCATTCATCTCCGCGAACAACTTGATGTTTCTGGTTTCGGCCGCCATGATCGCGATCCTGGGTGTCTCCGGCTTCGTGAGTAAGTTGGGACTCGCGGGACTCGAAATCGATATCCTGCTCCCCGATCACATCTCCGCGCGCCGCAAGGTTCGGGGCGGCGTCCGCTTGCGCAACCTGAAGCGTTGGTTCACTTCGTTCAGCATTCAGTTTCAGGGAACCCCGGGGAGCGGCGTGGATACGTCCGTCTATTTCCCCGTTGTTCCCGGAGGCGCGACCGCGCAGGAACCCGTGGACCTTTACTTCCCTTCCCGCGGCCGCTACACGGAGCGCACGTTTGAGCTTCGTACCCGCTTCCCTTTTGGTTTTGCCGATCGGCGGGAGTCTGTCACCATCCATCACGAAATCATCGTGTATCCGTGTTTGGATCCGCAGAATGGGTTCGATGAGCTTTTGGGCTCAATTTCAGGAGAGCTCGAATCGCAGCAACGTGGACGCGGGTACGATTTTCATCGCATACGCCCCTACGAAACTTCCGAGAGCGTCCGGCATTTGGATTGGAAGGCTACGGCCCACACCGGTTCCCTTCAGGTCCGCGAGTTTACGCGAGACGAGGATCAGCGCGTCTTGATCTATTTGGATTTGAACTGCGCTCCGGAGCAAAGCGCATGGTTTGAAGCTGCCGTGGATTGCTCCGCTTTTCTTACCTACCGCTTAAATCTGCGCGGCGCACGCGTGCGATTCCGCACCGCCGAGTTTGACATCAGCCTGCCCCACGAAGGCGACATTCATACTATCCTCAATTATTTAGCTTTGGTGACTCCCAGGAACTCCTCGCGCGTGGGAGAGTCTGAGAGCCCGGATGACGAAGGTTGCGTCCACATCGTGCTCACGGCGGACCCGGCGCGCTTGGCCCAACAAGGTGGGCGAGCCGGAGAAAACGCAAGAGTTCTTGGACCCACTACTTTTTCGCAGAACGATGCCCGGTAGGGCGTGAGTTAGTTTCGCTGGTCGACAATCGATGATCCGATACGATAAACCCATGAGACACACAACACTGTCTGCCTCTTTCCTCGCTCTTGTTTTGTGGAGCGTCATGCCGTTGAACGCGCAGATCACGGGCGTGATATCAGGTACAGTCACCGATGCCACCCAGGCAGGTGTTTCGGGCGCGACGGTCACCGTCACAAATGCGGAAACCGGGGCAAAGCGCACGGCTTCCACCGCGGAGAACGGGTCTTTCCGGTTGACCGCCTTGCCCGTTGGCGCGCAACACGTGGAGGTGGAGAAACTTGGATTTAAGAAGTTCGTCCGCACCGGCATCGGCCTCGCCGTGGGGCAGGACGCGGTTGTGAATGTTCAGCTTGAGATCGGCGAGATCACGAACACCATCACCGTGAACGCCGAAGCCCCCGTCGTCAATACGACAACGGCCTCCATCTCCGGCCTTGTCGGCGAACGCGAAGTGAAAGAGCTTCCCCTGAACGGCCGCAGCTTTGACAATCTCATCGCGCTCAATCCGGGTGCGGTCAACTATACGCTGAAGAGCGCCAATACCAGCACCAGCAATGGCAACACATTTTCCGTCGCCGGACGCCGTCCGATGGACAATCTGGTTCTACTCAACGGCGTCGAATACGGCGGCTCCAGCCAGCTTGCCGTCACACCTGGCGGCGTTAGCGGGCAACTTCTCGGCATCGATGCCGTCCGCGAGTTCAATGTGCTGACCGAGACCTACTCGGCCGAATATGGGAAGCGGGCGGGCGGCCAGATCACGGTGGTCACCCAATCGGGTACCAACCAGTTGCACGGCTCGATGTTCGAATTTTTGCGCAACAACGCGATGGATGCGCGCAGCTTTATCGACCGTGGCGCGGTGCCTCCATTCCGACGCAACCAGTTTGGCG
>JBEBGM010000101.1:0-3671 GCA_040081455.1 Bryobacteraceae bacterium | reverse complement strand
CAGTAATGCAGTCGGTCGTCTGGATGATGGCGATGAGGCCAGTTGCGAGGAGTTCGGGGCGTCCGGCGTGCATGAGGAGTGAGGCGAAGTCTTGAAGTGCGGCCGATTGCGCTCGAAACGCTGGCAGTTCAGGACGTGCCTCACCTCTACGCTCACCCCAAGAACGTTCAACGTCCCCCTCCGCCGGCCGATTGCTCACAGCTCTAGCCAGCCTAATTGCCCTCTCGAAATGCCGAGACGCTGCTTGGTCCTCTCCCGAGGTAAGGAGGCGGCACATAAGCGCGCGCTCATAAGCGATTGCCGAGTCTGGTGTTGGATGGCGAGTTGGTCGGGGACTCACCGAGAGGGGGTGCCCTTCCCTTGTGTCGACCTGCCGGGTCTCCTCCGCCAGAAGGAGGGCCGAGTCCTGAAGCAGCGTGTCGCCGCAGCGCTGCGCGTACTCCAGAACTTTAGATAGGCATTCCCGCGCCTCGGCTTCGCGACCGGCCAAGCGGCCGAGAATCTCCGCACGTGTGAGCAACGAGTGACGGTAGATATAGCCGCCGGTCCAGATCGGGTCGCGACCACCGCCTGCAACCCATGCTGTCAGTTTCTCGGCCTCCGACAGCTGTCCCTGCGCCATGCTGACTCGGGCCATTGAATCCATGATTGCGTAAGCAGCCTCGCCGTTCTCCTGAGTCATCTCAAAAGCCTGGCGAAGATAGTTGAGCGCCAGTGGAAAGTCGCCTGTGGTATATCGAAGGCGGCCCAAGTTCGCGTACGAATGGCGAATCACGGCAGCGGCGCCGCTCTCGAGCCCAAGTGCCAACGCTGCATTGCCATGTTCTACGGCGGCCGGAACATCGCATTGGACCAAGGACAGCGCAAGCAGAGTATTTTCAGCCCAACCGCTCAGCCACACGTTTGGGTAGCGGTTCAGAATCGATTGGGCCAGAACGACGTGACGTTGGCTCTTTGCCAGGAGACCCCGCATGCCCTCAAGATCCGCGGCCACAAGGTGCAAGGCAGTAGTGAGGGAAGGATCGCCGGCGCAACTCACGGTACGGCGAAGCCGACTCATAGAGGAGGCGCAGACGTCGGCATTCGCGGGATCTACAAGTGTCAGGAGCCGGAGTTGTGCCCAACCAACCCGCTCCAAATCTCCAGACCGTTCAGCGGAGGTCAGGCTTCTCTGGAGGTGATCGATCTCCTTTCGTCGGTCGCCGCTAGCCGCGGCCACCCTCGACAGAGTAAATTCGCCTGCAGAGCGGTCAAGATCTGACAGCAGCTTCGAGCGGAGCACTTGAACCGCCAGCGACTCCGCCTGGTCGCAGTCTCCAATCGCCGCGCAGATTGCTGCCTTGAGCAAAGCAGCCGAAGCCCCTAGACGGGCGGTACTCAAAGATTCGAGTCGACGTGATGCTTCGGCAAATCGACCCTGCCTAACGATTTCTCGTGCCTCGGCAACCGCATCCATCCCGTCCTCCATAGACCAACACTGCGTGTGGAGGAATTGTGCCTAGACACACACTGTCTCGGACGGGAATGTGCGCGAAGGCCGCCAGATCCTGTGCAAAGAAGCGAAGTGCACACTTTAGCCGGCGATTTTAAGGGCAAACCTGAGCTCACTGTCAGCCGGAGCACACTCTGCGTAGTGGACGATTTCTTCGACCATTCTGCTTGCGTTTCGCTCATCGTCCGGGCCGAAGGCGTGACTCGCATAGAGAGTCAGCACTCCGACCAAGTGATCGTTCGTGCCCACCGGAAGACTGAGCGCGTGTTGCAATCGCGGTCGCACGCGTTCGACCTTGGCACCAAGATCCAGAGCGGCGTCTGAATTGACGATCGATCGTCTGTTGGCTGCGACCCAGCCACTCAGACAATCGCCGATGCCGATCCTCATGCCTACGAAGGAGGGACTCTCGTCTCCAGCGACGTGATCCGCGATGAGTTGGTTTGACGGCGAATCGTGGCGATAGAAGATGGCCACTTCCGCGGGCACTTCCAGTCTAATCCGCAGCAGAAGCGCCTCACACTCCAAGATGATTGCAAGTTCCTGGGATGGCAGCATCGCTCTGGATGCCCGACCGCCGGTGGAAGGCATGCTCCCTTGGGGCACAGAGTTTCTTGAGGTTGGCTGGTCACGCGAACCCGCAGCCGTCGACGAGTTAACTTCGACCTCCAGCGACGAGTAGACCCGTTCAAAGGTCTGAACGACCCAAGGGTCGTACATCGAGCCCTTGCGCTCATTCAGGATTTTCAGCGCTTCCTCGTTCGACAATCGCTTTCTGTACGGTCGATCTGATGTAAGCGCGTCGAAACAATCGACAACCGACAGTATTCTGGCGCCAATTGGAATATCCGTTCCTCGCAGCCCATCTGGATAGCCAGAGCCATCCCACGACTCGTGATGATGTCGCACGATCGGAACGACGGGATAGGGGAAGTCAATGGCGGATAGGATCTCTGCTCCTACGCTCGCGTGGAGCTTCATCTGCTCAAATTCAGTCTCGGTTAGCTTGCCTGGTTTGTTCAGGATGTGCTCGGGTACCGCCAGCTTGCCCATGTCATGCAGCAGAGCCGCGGCTTCGATGGCCTTCAGCAACGTTGGGTCCACGACTCCGAGCTCACGAGCAAGTCCGATGGTGTAGCGTTGCACCCTTCTAATGTGTCCGTGAGTGACTTGATCTTTTGCGTCGATAGCTAGCGCAAGTGTCTCGATCGTTGAAAGGTAGAGCCCATTCACCTTTTGAACGTGTCGATTCGCGTCCTCCACTCGATCCATAGATATCTTGAATGTGAAGTAGAGAACCAGAAGCAGAGGAATGATCACTCCGACGATGCGAAGATCGATCTGACGAGTTCCGACAACCAGCAAGACGGCAACCGAAGCGCCGCAGAAATAATTTAACGATAGCCACACAAAATGCTGGCGCCAGACCGCTGCCGGTGAGACCCGCTTTTCCAGCGCGATCGCAAATGCGATCAACCAACTGTTGAAGCTGAAGTATGCAACCGCGAACACAACAAGGGCTGGCAGCACCCTGTCGAGCGGAGCCGGTGAAGCTACCAACGGAGTGATGCCAGAAACCCAGAAGAATAGCTGAGCGGCGCCCCACGCTGAGACAGCCGGGGCGGACATGTTGAATAGAGCTTTGTATAACTCTTGTTGCCGCTTTGAGATCCAGAACGAGATGACTAGTCCATCAAGCGCTACAACCAATGTTCCAGCTGATGGCCCGTAGAGGAGGACCGCGGCGAAGACGAAGGTCTCCGAGATGGAGATCGAGGCAGGCACGGCAGGAAGCCGGACCGTTGCTGAACCGCTGATGAGCGTCAGTGCGGCGAGCAGAAACCATTGGTAACCAATTGGATTCGCCGTCAGATCGTGGATGCACCACGCTACGACGGCAAATCCAGCTAGAACCACCGCGGCGACGTAGAGCCGGCCCGTCGCCGGCAAGAGCGGGGAGGACACCATTCCCGCTCTTGTTTATCGGCCTAGATGAGCTCAAGCACCAACGCTGATGTGCACTCCAGTTCCCAATTCGGGTCGCAAATAGCGCGTTCGATGGAACGTACCGCTTCGGGTCCTAGACAGTATGGAATGACCGGCTCGCGATCGTAACGTCGTAGTGCTGTCGCACTCGACAAGGTGGTTCGTGCCACCGAGATCGCGGGTTAGCGCCTTG
>JBEBGM010000036.1:0-47038 GCA_040081455.1 Bryobacteraceae bacterium | reverse complement strand
GACAAGGCGCTGCGCATGCCGCACGCTGTGTTGATCGCCGTCGGCACAATTTCGTTTCTAATTGCAGCCACGGCGTGGGCTCCGCGCTAGGTTCCTCTCAGCTGACTTGCAGCAACGGCCGCAGTTCCCGGATACTTTTCACCTTCTCGATATTCAGAACCGTATCCGCCAGTTGTGCCGCCTTGCTGCTGCCAAGGATGGGCGTCACCAGATCAATCGCCTTGGTGACCACTTCCTTACGCTCCATTGGATTTTCCGCGGAACCGCGAACGGCTTCCACGCGTTCGGTAAGTTTTGTGCCGCTGGTGAGAGCGATCTCGACAATGGCGATGCGGCGCGGGATCAGTTTCTCCAGTTCTTCGTCAAACACGAGCTGCACTTTCGCGCGCTGCTTTAGCACCGCGGGATCTTTCATTCGCGGCTTGTCGTGAGCAGCTTCGAAGGAAGCGGTCTTATCGATCAGCATCACCGCGGCCATATGCTGCAGGCAGATGTCCGGCATGTCGCGATTATTGACGGTGTTGGCTTCGCTGCTCGCGACGCGGACGGTCACTTTCTCCACTTGATCAGCGCCGAACAGCTGCTTTCTCTGCAGGTTGTAAATGGAATCGAGCACCGCCTGAATGGGCGAGCCGACCGTCCATTTCTTGATATTCGTGAGGCTGACCTCAAAGCGTTCGCCGAGTCCATCGATGAGGCTTTCGATTGGATGCTTAGCGCCAAAGGCAAGCAGAAAGTTATCGGTGCCTGCGAATACATCCTCCACGCCGGAACCGCCCAATTGGATCAAGAGGGCCGCGGCGACGCCGTTTCGGGCAGGGAAGCCGCCGAAGACTAAGGATTTCTCAACGTGCTCCGTATCGCGTTGCCATGCGACGATGCCAGAGGCTTGCTGTGCCGCGTAATCCAAAAGCCATCGCATCCGATGCTCGTCGAAGCCCGCGGCGCAACCGGCGGCCGCTGCGGCACCGAAATCACTGGCGATGCTGTGGGTGCTGCGATGCGACTCCATCTGATACTTGAGAGCGCCCAGCGTGGATGTAATCCGCGTGCCGATGTCATAGCCGAGCGTGACGGAGCGCAGAAAGCGTGTGCCATCAATGCCGAACTGCTCACCGGCCGCCAACGCCGCCGGTACCACGGAACAGCCGGGATGCGAGTGCGACGGTGCGTGCGAATCGTCGGTTTCATCGGAGTGCGCGAGCATGCCGTTCACCATGGCGGCATCGGTGGCGCTGCAAACGAACTTGGAGGCGGCAACGGTAGCCACTTTTTCCTCGTTGTGCGCAGCGGCGAATTTGAGCGCCACTCGGCCCGGAGGCAGATCATAGCCCGAGATCATCGCCGCGAAAGTGTCGAGAATATGGTGCTTCGCGTGTTCGACAGCATCGGCCGGAAGGCTCTTGGCTCCCGCAGCGGCCATATATCCGGCCAGCTTCAACGTGATTGGATGCGGCGCATCGGCGGCTATTGCGCGTCCCGGTAGAGCGGCGGCTCCAGCAAGCGCGCCGCCCGCATATTGCAGGGCCTGGCGGCGGGTAAAATCGTTGATCTTTTTCATGCGAGTCCCTTTCTCATGCGTTTTCTTCCAATGCACGTCTCGCCCTGCACCGGCAACAGGCTACATTCACGGGTTATGGTGACTGCGGACCTCGCCAGTATATCGTGCTCAGTCGTTGCGAATGATGATGGTTAAGGTTGTGAGATGAAGTTTGTGGTGGTTAATGGGTGCGCCTCCCAGCGATGCTCTCTTCAGCTCTCGTCGTCAACCGTTACCATGAACAATTGGCCCATGAGCGCTGAAAATCCGCCAACTTCCTCAAAGCAACTCACGCAGGACCGCTCCGGACCTCGTGCTGTTGGCATGGGCATTGTTGCGTCGTTTTTTTTTGCGACCACATTCGTCCTAAACCGGTTGTTGGTGACGGGCGGCGGTCATTGGGGTTGGGCCGCTTCCATGCGGTACGTATTCACATTCTTCATTCTGGGAACGTTTGTCGCATTGAAAGATGGATTCGGCGAACTGCCGATGGAGATCCGGCGGCACCCGGGACCCTGGATTCTTTGGAGCGCGATTGGCCTTGGATTCTTTGGATTGTTCCTCGCGCTTGCGGCGGTGACGGGGCCTGCGTGGCTGGTGGCGGGAGGATATCAGTTCACGGTAATCGCCGGGCCGTTGCTTGCGCCGTTTATCTACAAGGACGAACGCCGCAGAATCGCGCCATTGACTATCGTTGCCGGTGTGATTGTCGTGGGCGGTGTACTTGCGATGCAATTGAGCCGCGCGACGCATGTGTCGGTCTCTTCGGCCATTGCATCGCTTGGCGCCATCTTCATGTCGGCCGTTCTTTACCCATTGGGCAATCGCAAGCTGATGCTGCACTTGGAGCACTGCCGCTGCCGTATCACGGCGTCGCAGCGCGTGTTCGGCATGAGTACGCTGAGCCTGATAGTGCATGTCCCTCTCGCGATTTTCACTTGGGTCACCTACGGCCCACCCGCGCCTCGCGAATTGCTCCTGGCGGCGGGAGTGGCGCTTTCGGCGGGTGTCATCGCGACGACTATTTTCTTCCGCGCGACGGAGATGGTCCGCAACAATCGCGTGAACCTCGCGGCGGTGGAAGCGATGCAATCGTGCGCGCTGCTGTGGTCCATGCTGATGGGCGTGGGCTTGCTCGGCGAGCCGTGGCCGCAGGGCATCGCTGCGGTGGGAGCGCTCGCGGTCTTCGGCGGAATCGTTATGTTTACGGCGTTGAGCGCGCTCCGGCGCTAATTGCGCTCGGCAAGAAACCTGACGATACTAAGTCTCAGCCCGTTTTTCGGGCTGCTTTCATCCCAATCGCCGTCTTCGGGAGTACATATGCAGCGTTTTGTTTTCTTCTCCGGCGTCCTCTTGTCGGCCGCCAGCTTGCTGGCGCAGGCTCCGGCTCGATCCCTCCCGCGGCCCATTGTCGGGCCTAGCGGCGGGCTATCCCAGGGCGTTTCGCTGCCTGCGTATCCGAAAACCCCCGATGCGCTCGACAAGTTCACCCCCGTCACCGACGCGGCGCTGGCAAGTCCAGCACCCGGCGACTGGTTGACGTGGCGGCGTTCTCACGACGATCAAGGTTTCAGTCCGCTGAAGCAGATCGATAAGAGCAACGTCAGCAGTCTGCGGCTGGCATGGAGTTGGGCGCTTTCGAATGGACCGAACGAATCCACGCCTTTGGTGCACGATGGCGTGATGTTCGTGCATGGGTTCGGCGACCGTGTGCAAGCGATGGACGGCGCGACGGGCAACCTTTTGTGGGATTACAAGCGCGAGCTTCCTAAGGAAACCCCCGCGAGTGTGAAGCGGGCCATCGCAATATATGGCGATCGCATTTACGTTGCAACTTCGGATGTCCACATTGTCGCGTTGGATGCTAAGACTGGTGCCGTTGCTTGGGATACCGAAGTGGCCGATTACAAAGCGGGTCTCCGCATGACGGGCGGACCGCTGGTGGCCAAGGGAAAGGTTATGATCGGCACCGGAGGGCGCTCACCTGGGGGGAACTATATCGTGGCTCTCGATGCGGCCACGGGCAAGGAAGCTTGGCGATTCAATACCATCGCCAAGCCGGGCGAACCGGGCGGGGATAGCTGGAATGGATTGCCTCTCGAAAAGCGCAACGGCGCGTCGGTGTGGGTGCCGGGGAGCTATGACGCCAAGCGCAATCTCGCGTTCTTTGGTCCCGCGCAGACGTATGACACCGGTCCACTGCTGCGTCCGGTGAACCAGCCGGGTATCACGAACGATGGCCTTTACACGGATTCCACGGTGGCGATCAATCCCGACACCGGTAAACTCGTTTGGCATTTCCAGCATCAACCTAATGATCAATGGGACTTGGACTACGCCTTCGCTCGTGTGGTCGTGGATTTGAACATCAACGGGCAAACGAAATCCGCCGTTGTGACGGGCGGCAAGCAGGCGATCTTTGATGTGCTCGAAGCGGACAGCGGCAAGTACCTGTTCTCGATGGATTTGGGACTGCAGAACTCCATTCTTTCGATTGATCCGGTGACGGGCGCAAAGAAAGTGGATCAAAAAACAGTACCCGGCAGTGGAGAGACCGTAACGGTATGTCCGCATGCCGGGGGTGCGAAGAACTGGATTCCGGAATCGTTCAATCCGGAAACGAAGATGCTGTTTATCCCGCTGGTGGAGTCGTGCATGGATCTGTCACCGGTGGCGACGGGCGCGAGCCTATCCTCGGGAGTCCGGTGGAGCGTGCGTCCGCGCCTCGATAGCGACGGCAAGTATGGCCGCATTGAAGCGATCAACCTGCAGACGCGCAAAGTGGCGTGGGTGCAGCGGCAGAGGGCTCCACAGACGAGCGGTGTGCTCGCCACGGGCGGCGGCCTTGTGTTCGCGGGAGCGTTGGATCGCTTCTTCCGTGCATACGATGCCGCGGATGGCAAGATGCTTTGGCAAGCGCGCTTGAGTGACGTGCCAAGTTCAGCGCCGATCAGCTATACGGCCAACGGGAAGCAGTATATTGCCGTTGTGGTGGGCGCGGGCGGGGCGCAATCGAATACGTATCCGTTACTAGTGCCGGAGATCCAGAATTCTCCCGAACGCAATTCGAGCCTGTGGGTGTTTGAAGTGCCGGGCGCGGCGCGGACTGCGGCTCGTTAGTTGGGTGTCGATTAAGGATCGGCGCAAGAAAAAGGCCCCCCCCCGCAGAGGGGCCCTTTCTTACGTTACGACTTGTTCCATTACCGGCTGGCGACGGCGGGCGTGGCCAAGCCCTCGGTGATTTCGATCTCGGTGCCCCAGGGATCGGTCACGTAGACGATGCGCAGGCCGCTGGCGTTGGCGCTGCCGCGGATGTCGCCATCGGTTTTGATGCCCGCAGCCTTCAGCTTCGCGACGAAGGCGTCTATGTCGCGCACCTCAAAGCCCATGTGATCCACAGATCGGCCTTTGGTGGGTGCCTGTGGCTTGTCGGCTTTGCCAAGCGTGATTTCCGTGCCGGGTACGTTGGCTGTATCGAAGTTGCCACGCTTGCCGGCGGTCGCGCCGAAGTTTTGCATGTACCATTTCTGTGCTTCGAGCGGATCGGGCAGCATCAGGTGTACGTGGTGCATCTGGAACGGCGTCGAGATGGCCTTGTTTTCGTAAATTTCGATGCGCACTTCGTCGGGTCCGGTGAGGAAGCCCTGGCCGGTGGTCGGGTTGTTTACCGGCTCCCACTTGAGTCCAGCGGCGGTCCATTTATCGACACTGGCCTTGAAGTCGCGGACATATAGGCCGAAGTGGTTGATGGTGGAGCCCACCGAGCCGCCGTTGTAATCCTGTTTGCGCAGCAGAATGTACATGCCGGGGAACTGCGCCATCGTGATCTTTTCGCGTTGCACGATGTTACCGCCCACCATGGCCCAGAACTTGACCTGTGTGTCGACGTCGTTCGCGTTGATGTGCATGTGGCCAGCCGCAACACCCATGGCGTTCGGCGCGGCGAGCTGCCCGAAAACCGGAGCAATCGCCAGAACACTGAGAGCAAGGAGAATTCGAGTCTTCATAGCAACCTACTGTATCAATCGGGTGGACAAAAGGCGAGTCCAGGGGTAGATCTATTGGCGATTCGAGCGGCGGCGACCCGCGCCGACATCTGTGCGACACCTTGCTACGTTCCAAACTTCCTGCGGGTGCCTGGCGAAACTCCCGCCGAACGCGGAGGCATTCTCAGTAAACGCCGGGACGCCTCTTCGTAGCAGTTTTTGATCGCCCCCAGAATCGCGACCAACTGGTGGAAGTCGCCGGGCTTGGTGAAGTATCCATCCGCCTCCACTCCCTCTTGGGCGACCTGTTGGCGGATGACTTCCCGCGGATTGGAACTCAGCAAAACAGCCGGCAGCTTTTCCAACTCATCATGTGTTCGGATCCACCGGAGTACCTCCGGACCTGTCCGTTTCGGAAGATTCAGGTCAAGGATTACCAGGTCTGGCCGTGCCTGGCCGCTGTAGGCACCGGCACGCTGCAGGTAGGCGACGGCTTTGTCGCCGTCGTCCACCACGCTCAGATCGACGGGCCAATCCAGCCTTGTTTCCAACGCGCAACGCAGGAGCTTCACGTCGGCGCGATTATCCTCGACCACCAGGATCTGTGTGGTGTTTCGATGCTGGTTGCCTGAAGCCATACTTGTAGGTCGATCGTACGTGAATTGCGGCCCGGAACCAAGGCAGGAATTCCCGATCCCCTTGTTCGAGGGGCTAGCCGGTTCCCTGCGGCCGCTGTCCAAGTTATCCTCGATATGTCTGTCTCCAGAAAACCCCAGCACCGTCCGTTCCACAATCGTCACCGGGAACGCGCGCCTGATGCGTGCTTTGCGGCGCGAGCACGATGCCGCGCGCGCAGAAGCGGGGGAGCGCCTTTGGGATTCTCCTGACATCCTCTCTTACAACGGATGGTTGCGCCGCTTGTGGGAGGAGTGTGTTTACGCGGAAGCGAGCGCGGAGACGCCGTTGTTGCTGGACCGCGCGCAGGAACAGACCTTGTGGGAAGAGGCTATTGCGCGATCAGGCGTTTCTGGTCCGTTGCTGAACATTCCGGAGACCGCACGCGCTGCCGCGGCTGCACGCGACTTGCTGGTTGCCTGGCGAATTCCTGGCGACGTTTCACTGTTTCAGGGCCTTGAGGATACAGAGGCATTTTGGCAATGGCTGATGCAAGTGGATCGCCGTCTGACGGAGAACCGTTGGATTACGGAATCAGAACTGCCAGCGGCGATTTCCCGGCGGCCGAAAGCGGCGGGGCTTCGGATGCCGGTGTTGCTTGCCGGATTTGACGGATACAGCCCAGCGGATGCGGCTTTGTTCGACGCTCTGCGGAAGGAGGGCGGAGAGATCCGCGAACATCCGCGTCCAGCCATCAAAAGATCGCGAGTCTCACGCGTAGAGTGCCACAGCTCAGCGGACGAGTTCCGCGCGGCGGCGGTTTGGGCTCGCACAAAGCTCGAAAAGAATCCGGACGCGCGCCTGGGTGTGATTGTGCGAGGCTTGGCCGGCGTTTCGGCTTCAGTGGAGCGCACGTTCGACGACGTACTCCATGGCTCCACCAGTTTCCGAGCTCCCGGACGTGCTCGCGCTTTCGTGATCGCGACGGGCGGCCGCGCGACCGACGCCCCAATTCTTTCGATTGCGCTTGCGTTGCTGAAGCTCATCCCGGGAATGCCGTTGTCTGAGGCAAGTACGCTGTTACGATCGCCATTCACGGGGCTGGATGCGGTCTTGTCCGCGCGAACGTCGTCTGATCTGCGCCGCTTTGGTTTTGAAACCGTTTCGCTCGAAGTAGATCGCATCGCGCGGTTGTTTCCGAAGATGGCCGCGGTTGCCGAGAAACTCACAGAGCGCAAGCGGCCGTCGCAATGGAGTTCGATCTTCTCAAAACTTCTCACGGCTGCCGGTTGGCCCGGCGCGCGTGGGCTTTCGAACCAAGAGAAGCAGGCATTGGAGACTTGGGATACGGCGCTTTCCTCACTGGCAGGATTGGACGTTGTGCTCGCGCGGCTTACTTTCGATCAGGGACTAACGCGGCTGCGGAGCATTGTTGCGTCCTCACGTCTTGCGTCCGAAAACGGCAATCCGCTGGTTGAAATCATGGATTTTCCCGAGGCCGAAGGCGCGCAGTTTGACGCGGTTTGGGTGGCGGGCATGCATGCTTCGGCATGGCCGCAGCCAGCGCGCCCGAATCCATTTCTTCCGGTCGCGGTGCAACGCAACGCGGAGATGCCGCACTCCTCCGTCGAATGGGAACTGGCGCGCGCGAAACGCGCGATGCATCGGCTGCTCGCTTCGTCGAAAGAGGTCGTGTGCAGTCATCCGCGCATGTCGGGTGAAGAGCCGCTGCGCGCGAGTCCGTTGATTGAAACGCTGCCTCTTGCGCCTCCCGTGCCGGTGTATTCCGACACTGCGCTGGACCGTGCGTTTCTCGCAACGGTGCGAATAGAGAATGTGCCGCAGGGGCGTGCCTCGGAATTGCCGGTGGGAAGTCCCGCTCCCGGTGGAACATGGTTGATCGCCGATCAATCGGCATGTCCGTTCCGCGCGTTTGCTAAGTACCGGCTGCAAGCGCGGGAAGTGGACGAAGCGCCTTTAGGAATTTCGGCCTCCGAACATGGCAACGTGGCACACGCGGCCATGGAGATCTTTTGGCGAGAGATGCGGACGCAGGGGGAGTTGCTCACGCGCTCGCACGCCCAGGTTCGCGATGCCGTTCAACGCGCGATACGGGCCGCGCTGGATGCGAAGCTCAGCCGCCGTGATCGAAGCCCTGCGTTTGCGCGTTTCCGTGAATTTGAGGAACAGAGGTTGGAGCGCCTCATTGAGGAATGGATCGGCGTTGAGAAAACACGCCGCCCATTTGAAGTGGTGCAGAGCGAAGCAGGGGAGACGGTCAATATCGGAGGGCTGCAGCTCAAAGTGCGCGTGGATCGCATCGATCGCTACGACGACGGAACGCACGGTATTCTCGACTACAAAACCAGTGCGAAGATTTCGAAAGATGGATGGGACGGCGCGCGGCCCGACGCGCCGCAGCTCCCTTTGTATGCGGCGAAAGATGAACTGCGCGAGATTTCCGAGATTGCGTTTGCCCAGATGGCACCCGAGAAAGTTCAACTGATCAGCGAATCCGGCGATTCGTTGCGCGAACGCATTCCTGAGTGGCGCGAAGTTGTCACGCGTCTTGCCAACGAGTTCCGTACGGGCAACGCGGAAGTGGACCCGAAGGACCTTCGAAAGTCCTGTGAGTGGTGCGATCTAAAACCACTGTGCCGAGTGCAGGAGAAACTGGGTGCGCCAGTTGATGGCAACGGAGGAGCCGACGCATGAGTAGTCCGGCATTCTTTGAGCCTATCGATCAGGCGCAGCGACGCCAGGCGACGGACCCCACGCACTCGTTCACGGTGCAGGCCCCGGCTGGTTCCGGCAAGACGGAACTGCTGATCCAACGCTATTTGCGGTTGCTCTCAGTGGTGGATCGCCCGGAATCCATCGTCGCCATCACCTTCACGCGCAAGGCTGCTGGAGAGATGCGGGATCGCATCGTTGGGGCATTGCAGAAAGCGAAGCTCGGCGAACCCGTCGGCAAACCACATCAACGCTTCACGCGCGAGCTCGCGCTTGCGGCGCTCGAACACGATGCCGCGCATGGCTGGAATTTATTGGATCATCCAGGCAGGCTGCGCGTGCAGACGATTGACGCTCTCTGCACGGAGATCGCCGCCTCTATGCCGTGGCTGGCCCGGCTGGGCGCCATGCCGCAAATTGTGGACGATGTCCGTCCATTCTATTTGGAGGCCGCGCGCAGAACCGTTCTGAAGCTGGGCGGCGAGCACGGCGCGGCGATGGAGGTTTTGCTCGGGCATCTGGACGGCGAAGCCTCTCAATTGCGCGACCTGATTTCCTCCATGCTTGCTGTGCGCGATCAATGGCTGGAACTGGCCGTGCAGACAACCGGCGATGAAGAACGCGTGCTGATGGAAGAAGCGTTGGAGCGCACGGTTGTGGAAGCGGTTTCGGCCGCGGACCGGTTGATTCCTGACGACTATAAGAGTCGATGGGCCCATGTGGCGGCATCGGTCGGACTACGGCAATCGGCGGCCTGGCCGCGTCTCGATCAACCGGAAGAATGGCGTGCGCTGGCGGAAATGGTTTTCACGCAGAAGCATGAGTGGCGCAAGCAGGCCGATCGGAACCTGTTTGGCCGTGGCCGTGAGAATGAGAAGCGGCAGTGCCTGGAGCTGATCGCTGATCTGAGCTACATCAAGGGTCTGGACAAAGCGCTCAAGGCCATCTCAAAGCTGCCGGCCACCCGCTACGACGACGCTCAGTGGGAAGTGATGCAGTCGTTATTTGAGTGCCTGAAAATCGCTGTTGCGGAGTTGCGGCAGGTGTTCGCTGAAGAAGGTACCATCGACTTTTGCGAAATCGGCGTAGCGGCTCGCGATGCGCTGGGTACTGAAGACCACCCCACCGATCTCGCCTTCCGTCTGCATGGGCGCATTGAGCATTTGCTGATGGATGAGTTTCAAGACACCTCAGCTGGACAGTACAGCTTAGTTAAGAAATTGATCGCCGAGTGGCAGCCCGATGATGGCCGGACGTTGTTCATCGTGGGCGATCCGATGCAATCGATCTACCGCTTTCGGGAAGCGGAAGTCAGTCTATTCATGGATGCGCGCGAGCACGGCATCGGCAGTCTGACACTCGAATCGCTTACCTTGAGCGCAAACTACAGATCCGTTCCGGCGATTGTCGATCGTGCCAACCGATGGTTCGCCGGCATCTTTCCTGAATTAGCGGACGCCGCGTTAGGAGGCATTCCCTATGCGTCGTCCGTCGCCACCGAAGCCGAACCTGTGAAGGACCTCTTTGCGTTGGCGGAACAAAATGACGCGATCTCGATTGATTTCTTCACCGGTGACGGCACTATGGAAGCACGGCGCGTGTTGGCTCTCATCCGCGAGGCGCGTGAGCGCAACCCCGAAGGGACTATCGCCATACTGGTGCGAGCGCGCTCCCACCTGATCGCGATCGTAGAAGAACTGAAGAAGGCCGGCATTACTTATCAAGCTGTAGAGATCGACGAGTTACAGGATCGCCCCGTTGTGCAGGATCTTTTGGCGCTCACCCGTGCGCTGTTGTCTTCCGCGGATCGAATTGCCTGGCTCGCGGTGCTGCGAGCGCCGTGGTGCGGGTTGACGGTAGCGGATTTGGAAGCTCTGGTGCGCGGCCGCGAAACACAGGCAATCTGGGAAGTGTTGCGGAATCCCGAAGGATTGACCGCAGATGGTTCTGTGCGTGCTTCCCGTGTGCGCAATGTCTTTCGCGAAGCGCTCGAAGAACGGGGCCGGTGGCCGCTGCGGCGATGGGTGGAGCGTGCTTGGATTCGTTTAGGGGGCCCTGCATGCCTTGAGGGCGACGCCGCGGCACTTCGCGATGCGACGGATTTTCTGGACCTCTTGGAGTCTGAGCAACGGGGCGCGGATATCGGGGACTTCGACCGGTTCCTGGAACGTGTGCGTCAGTTGTATGCACAGCCCGCTGAGAACGCCGACCACCGGCTAAATGTGATGACAATTCACAAAGCCAAGGGTCTTGAGTTCGATACTGTCATTCTTCCCGGTTTAGGCCGGCCCTCGTATGGTGAGGAGCAGAAGCTTTTTCTGTTGCATCAATGGAAGGACGGCGACCGCTTCGAACGGCTATTGGCGCCACTGCCTCCCAAGCGCGGCGACGGCGATCCAATCTATACCTATCTCAGTGAGGTGGAGAAGCAAAAGAGTCGTTATGAACGCGCGCGGCTGCTGTATGTTGCCACCACGCGCGCCAGGAAACGGCTGCACTTGTTGGGGCAAGTGAAGATCAACAAATCTGGCGAAGCTTCGGCTCCGGGAGGGTCCATGCTGTCGGATCTGTGGCCTGTGTTGACCCTGGAGGAAAAGCAGAACATCCACAACCCCGCCATGGTGGATGCGGCGCCCAGCGGGGCACGGCCCATAACGATGCTGCGCCGTCTGCCCGTTTCTTGGGTTGCGCCGGCCGAGCCCACGCCGATGCCATGGGAGAAGGAAAACACGCGGGTGGAATTGCACGATCCTACCTTCGAGTGGGTTGGCGAAACGCTCCGGTATACGGGCACTGTTGTTCATGCGTTCCTGCAGCGAATGATTTCTGGTGAGCCACTGCCAGAGTCCGAGGCAATTAAGGCTGCATTGCGTCACGCAGGAGTTGTTCCGTCGGAACTAAGCTCGGCCACTGAGCGTGTTCGCACCGCCCTCGACAAACTGCAGAGCGACCCGCGCTCACGCTGGATTTTCGGTGAGCACGAAGAATTGCGCCGCGAATACGCGATAACCGGCGTGATTGATGGCGAAGTTGTGCGCGGCAAAGTGGATCGGACGTTCATGGATGCCGACGGTGTGCGCTGGATTATCGATTACAAGACAAGTTCTCACGAAGGCGCCGGTCTTGACGAGTTTCTGGACGAACAACAACGCCGGTATTGCGATCAGATGGACCGATACGCACGATTGCTTGCGCCGCTGGGCGATCCGATCCGCCTCGGACTCTATTTTCCGCTTGTAAACGGCTGGAGGGAGTGGGCGTTCCGGCCCTAGGTTTTCTTTTTCTTAGCCTTTGCCGGGGCAGTCGCGGGGCTTTCGGCGGGAGGTGGGTCTCCAGCGGCGGGAGTGGCGCCGGAAAGCACGGCATCAAATAGCTTTTGTTTCTGTAACTCCTTCTTCGAAGGAGGGATCTGCTCGCGCAGATAGTTGTGATCGCTGTAGCAAGTGCGGCATCGGACCTTTGCGGCGTCGCCATCCACCAACGAAACAATGGCATGATTCGTTAGGCGGCGGCACTTGACGCAATAATCGTCGATGATGTCCCCGAGCCTTAATTCACCCACTATCGCGAGTATATCATCGGAGGAAACGGGCTCTATTTTCTTTCTCGGCATATGCCGTTTCTCTCGGGTTCCAGGAGAAACCTATAAGTCGCTAGCGGCCGCAAAAACGGCCGCTTTCGAAATGCTAGATTGGCAACGTGGCCCCACTTGCCCCGAATTTTCCGGAAGAGAAACTCACACGCCAAGAAATACTTGCATTCCGCAAGCTGAAAACTCCTGTGCTGATTCAGCGTTTTCTCGACGAAGAAATCGGTTATAACAAGGAGCCCGGCGGCGCAACGTGTTACTCGCCCCGCTCCGTCCTGAAAGAAGGCGTTGCGCACTGCATGGAAGGGGCGCTGCTGGCCGCGATGGCGCTTCGTCGTTTAGGGCATCCGCCGCTGCTGGTCGACCTGGAAGCGGTGCGTGATTCCGATCACGTGCTCGCCGTGTACCGCGTCAACGGGCACTGGGGCTCGGTGGCGAAGTCCGATTACACCGGGTTGCGATCCCGGGAACCGGTGTATGCGACGATTCGCGAATTGGCGATGAGCTATTTCGAGGATTACTACAATATTCGCGGAGAAAAGTCCCTGCGCGCATATTCGCGGCCCGTGAATCTCACCCGCTTCGACAAAAAACTGCAGTGGATGACCACGTTTGAAGAAGTTTGGCCCATCCCGCAGCATCTTTGTGAGATCGCTCATTCTCCCGTGCTCAAACCCGGCCACGAGCGGCATCTTTCGATGACCGATGCGCGAGTTTTTCAAGCGGGGCGGGTTGGTGGCGCGGCCGCGCCATTGCTAGATTTGTCAGGCATCCCGAAGCCGAAGAAATAAAGTGCTCAGGTTTGCGCCGTCCTGCGGGCCCACTCGAACAGCATGATTCCCGCGGCAACACTGACATTCAGCGATGCCACGCCTTGCGTGCCTCCGCCGGACATGGGAATGCGCACCAGGAAATCGCATTTCTTAGCAGTTTGTTCGTGCAGTCCATGCCCTTCTCCGCCGAGGACAATGGCGACGGGTGGGGTGAACTCAACGCGGTCATACGTATGTGTTCCGCGTTCGTCCAAACCGTAAATCCAATAACCATGCTCTTTTAGCTCTTCGATCGCGCGACCGATGTTGGTGACGCGCACTACCGGAAGATAGGCCAAGGCACCGGCGGCCGATTTCGCGACGGTTTCGGTGAGCCCGGCGGCGCGGCGCTCCGGGATGATGACGGATGCTGCGCCTGCGGCATGCGCAGTGCGGACGATCGCGCCCAGATTATGGGGATCCTCCACGCCGTCCAGGATGACGTGCAACCCGCCACTTTTCATGGTGTCGTCGAGCGTGGAGTAGCGCTCCGCCGCGCCCAAGCCCAGCACGCCCTGGTGCTTGGCTCCATTGGCCGCCCGGTCAACTTGGTCTTTCGGCTCGAAACGAACGGGGACCTTTCGCTCTCTACAGAGCGTGATCAGTTCCTGGATGCGCGCTCCGCCGGCGCCTTTGACAATCAGGACGCGTTCAAGTGGCAGTCCGGCGCGGAGCGCTTCCCGGACGGGATGGATTCCTACAAGCAGGGACACTATGATAAGGGTACGTCATGAATGTGCAGGATGACATGGCCGCAGGGCTGGTCGAACCCGGAATTTCTTCCCCCCAAGAGATCCCCGATAAGCTCTATTTCCGCATCGGCGAAGTGGCGCGGCTTGCCGGCATCAAACCGTACGTCTTGCGTTTTTGGGAAACCGAGTTTCCCGCGCTGGGGCCGAAGAAGTCGGGCACGGGCCACCGTTTGTTCCGTCGCAAGGATGTCGAACTGGTTTTAGAGATCAAACAACTGCTTTATGAAAAGCGGTTTACGATTGAAGGCGCGCGTAAGTTCCTGGAAACTCGTGGCAAGCAGGAACCCGCGCGCGCAACAAAGAAAACCCCAAAGCCGAAGAAGGTCCAGGCCTCGTTGTTCCCCTCCGATCCCGCGCCGGCTCTGGAATTGATTCGTACGGAACTGCGCGCCATTGCCGATCTGTTGAAGTAGTCGTAATCTCTCCCACGCTGCTGCCCGTTGGCCATCCGGCTCAGACTTCCCCAAACCGAACCGATAAGACCCTTGCGGTAGCGTGTGGCCGCGCAAGGTCCCAGTCGAAGTCCGCCTATCTGGAACAGTCATGATCGAAGTCACTCGAATCAATCGCTTGCCGTTGGTGCTCAATGCCGACCTGATCGAGCACATCGAAGCGACTCCGGATACCGTCATCAGTCTCACCAACGGTCAGAAACTGGTTGTGCTTGAGAACATACAGGAGGTCGTACGGCGAGTGATCGAGTTCCGCAGAAGTATCCAGCATCCACCCGATCACCCGGCTGCACTCCGCGAGTAAACCATGGCAGAAGAACGCGCAGTCGCGGCGAATGCCGCGAAATCTAGACCGGATCTCGCTTCCATCCTTGGATTGGTGGTTGCCTTGGGTGGAATCGTCGGGGGGCTGCTGCTCGAAGGCGGCAAACTCAAGGACATCGGGCAATTCACGGCGGCGATGATCGTCATGGGAGGGACGATGGGCGCGGTGATGATCTCTACGCCGATGAGCGTGCTAAAGGGAGCCGGGCGGAGACTCATGGGAGTACTCACGGATCGTACGCCGCCGCTCGATACGATTCTCGACGAAATCATCGGCTACGCGACCAAGGCCCGCAAGCGAGGATTGGTGTCGCTGGAACAGGACGCCGATCAAGTGCAGGATCCATACTTTCGCAAGGCGCTGAACTTGGCCGTGGATGGTACGGATATGCAGGAGTTGCGTTCGATGATGGAACTCGAAATTGCGCTCGATCAACACCGTGCCGAGGCCGAGGCCAAGGTGTTTGAGAACGCAGGCGGTTACGCGCCCACCGTCGGCATCATTGGAGCTGTGCTTGGACTGATTCAAGTGATGAAGAATCTGGCGAACATCGATGAGGTGGGCCACGGCATTGCGGTGTCGTTTGTCGCAACCGTCTATGGCGTGGGTGCCGCGAACCTGTTGTTTCTGCCCTCTGCGACCAAGATCAAATCGCGCGCGCAAGCGGAAACGCAGCGCCAGGAACTGATTCTGGAAGGAATCTGCGGCATTGTGGAGGGGCTTAATCCGAAGCTGCTCCGTTCGAAGCTGGAGCCGTTCACGCACGGGCATTCGCCGGCGAAGATGGTTGCCGAGACAGACCGTTCGGAGGCGGCGACCGCGGATGTGGAGGCATAGGGCGCCATGATCCGCAAGAAGCACGCGCCGGAACATGAAAATCACGAACGTTGGCTGGTTTCTTACGCTGATTTCATCACGCTACTGTTTGCCTTCTTTGTAGTGATGTTCGCGAGTTCACAGACGGATAAGGGCCGCGCCCAACAGGTTTCGGACTCCGTGAAGAAGGCGCTGGAATCCGGCAGTATGAGCGCCGCCATGGCTGTGGTACTCGGTGGAGCTCCCGGTGACAAAGAAAAGGGCAATTCCCAGATGCACGGCCCAGGCGGCCAGCAGCATCTGACGGCGGATGAACGCAAGGCAGAGAAGTTGGCGGAGTTGTTGCCCTCGCTGAATGTGCTGACCACGGAACTCAAATCGGAAATCGAAACCGGTCAGGTGCAGGTGAGTATGGAAGCGCGCGGACTGGTGGTGAGCTTTAAGCAAGCGGCGCTGTTTCCCTCCGGCGAAGACGCCATTTCGGCCGACGCTTTGCCCAGCTTGGACAAGGTGGCTGTGGCCATCATCAAACTGCCAAATCCGGTCCGTCTGGAAGGGCACACGGATTCGAAACCGATTAATACCAAGCGCTTCCGCAGCAACTGGGATCTGTCGGCGGCTCGCAGCATCGCGCTGCTCGAAATTCTAACGACGCAGTTTAACGTTCCGCGCAGTCATGTCTCGGTTGCCGGGTACGCGGATAATGCTCCTGTCGCTTCGAATGAGACAGAGGAAGGCCGCGCAAGAAACCGGCGCGTGGACATCGTCATTTTGAACGACCAGGGCGTCCTGGGCGAACCGGCGAAACCTGCCGATACGAAGGCAACCGAAACAAAGACAACGGAAACCCAGCGGTAGCGCCGCTTCGTGGCAGACCGCACCCATACGAATCTCTGGTGCACGAAAAGTGCAACATCGAGCGTTGCCCTCCGCTATCTCGTTAGAATAAAAACGAATGACCCCCAAAGTGCGTAAAGCGGTTTTCCCCGCGGCCGGACTCGGCACGCGTTTTCTTCCTGCCACCAAGGCGATGCCCAAAGAGATGTTGCCGGTGGTAGACAAGCCCATCATTCAGTACGGCGTGGAAGAGGCTATCCAATCCGGTGTGCAGAACATCATCATCGTGACCGGGCGAGGGAAGTCCGCGATTGAGGATCACTTTGACGTGAGCTTTGAACTGGAGAACCTGCTCGAGACACGGGGCAAGAAGGATCTGCTCGAAACCGTGCACGCCATCTCTGACATGATCAATGTCGCCTACATTCGCCAAAAAGAGGCGCTGGGTCTGGGGCACGCCGTGCTCCGCGCCCGCGAACTGGTGGGCAATGAGCCGTTTTCCGTCATTCTTTCCGACGACGTGATCGACGCGGAGACGCCTTGTCTGCGGCAGTTGATCGACATTTATGAGTTTTACAGCGCACCTGTACTGGCGCTGATGGAAGTGCCGAAGGAGAGCGTCTCCTCCTACGGCATTGTGGATGCCGAGCCTGTCTCGCACCACGGCGGCCGCGATCGTCTGTATCGCATCCGCAATCTGGTGGAGAAACCCAAAGCATCGGAAGCGCCGTCGAATCTCGCCATCATCGGCCGCTATGTGCTGATCCCGGAGATCTTCGCGTCGCTTGAAGCCATCGAGCCGGGAAGTGGCGGCGAAATCCAATTGACCGACGGCCTGAAGCACATGCTGCGGAGCCGCCCGATCTACGGCTATAAATTTGAAGGCACGCGTTATGACGCCGGAGACAAGCTCGGCTTCCTCCAAGCCACCGTCGAGTTTGCCATGAAACGTCACGATCTTGGCAATGTTTTCCGCTCGTACCTGAAGAAACTACAACTATGAAACTGCAATCCCTGCTCTTCGTTCCCTTATTCACCGCGCTGGCGTCGGCCGGCATCATTGAAGACGTGCGCGAGGCGATCGCCAAGAGCGGGGAAGCCGCGACCGTTCAAAAATTGCAGTCCTACCGGACGTCGCAAGGAATCACGGCGGAATATCTGGAAGCATTCAGTTGGCTCGCCCGCGCTCAATACAACGCAAAACGCTACGCGCAAGCTGCACAAACCGCGGAGGAGGTCTACGATCTCTGCCGCGCGGAGCTGAAGAAACGTCCGCTCGATAGCGAACGGCACTTACCCATCGCACTTGGCGCCGCCATCGAGGTGCAAGCCGGTGGCCTGGCAGGTGAAGGACGCCGAGCGGAAGCGGTTTCCTTTTTGCAGGACGAAGTGAAGAAGTACATAGGCACGTCGATTCAAACCCGCGTCCAGAAGAATCTTCTGTTGCTCACGCTGGAGGGAAAACCCGCACCCGCACTCGAGGGAGTGGTGCTTCCGAAAGGAAAACCCGCGGTGATTTTCTTTTGGGCGCACTGGTGTCCGGATTGCAAAGCCGAAGCGCCCATCCTCAAACGTATTCGCGCGGAGTATGGACCCAAGGGTCTTACGGTCATCGCTCCCACGCAAAAATATGGATATACGGTTCGGGGCGAAGATGCTTCCGCGGCTGTTGAAGTTGCATACATCGAGCAAATCCGGAAGCAGTACTACGAAGGCGTGATCGATGGACCCGCGCCGGTGAGTGAAGCAAACTTCGTGCGTTATGGAGCGAGCACGACGCCGACGATGGTGGTGGTGGATCGCGCTGGAGTGGTTCGCGTTTATCATCCGGGCGCGATGAAGTACGAAGAATTGGAGCAGGCGCTGAAGAAGTTGATGTAAGCCGCGCTATCACGAAAGGCCCAAACGACGGGCCTTTGCGCACATCGAGCAAACATCCACACAAAATAAAATCGGCCCCGATTCCTCGGGGCCGGTTGGTTTCAAACTCGCTATTGCGAGCCCGTTAGCTACTTCTTTTTCTTCGCAGCAGCTTTCTTCTTCGGGGCCGCTTTCTTCTTGGTTGCGTTTTTCATTCGATTGATTCTCCCTTACATCAAGATACGCGCCAGATTGCTCACAGCGCGCTTGTGTCCCCTTTATAAGGTGGATTGAAACGAATGTCAAGAAAAAAATTGCATCGCGCGAGTCGTGGACCTTCGCGTGCTTACGCATTGCACCCCCGTTTTCACAAAAAACGAAGACGAGTAGAATTGTTTTAGGCGTTCTCGATGGCATCTGGAACCGTCCGCGCGTATTTTGCGATTGCGATGATCGCGGTGTTCGGCGCCGCAAGTTGCGGGAAGAAGCACGCGCGCGTATCGACGCCGCGAGCTCCCGCAAAAATCGGAGAACAGGAAACCGGCATCGCGAGTTGGTACGGAGTTCCGTATCACGGACGGCGTACGGCATCGGGTGAGGTGTACGATATGGAACAACTCACCGCCGCGCACAAAAAACTTCCGTTCCAGACTTGGGTGGAAGTGACGAACCTCGAAAACGGAAAGAGTGTGGACGTTCGCATCACGGATCGAGGTCCGTTCATTAGAGGACGCATCATCGATCTTTCGCATCGCGCCGCGAATGACATCGACATGCTCGGACCCGGTATCGCGAAAGTTCGTCTGAAAGTGATTCGTCCGCCGAAGGATCTGCCGGTGGCTCCAACACCCGAGACAATTCCGCCGGAAGCCGGGGCGACGGAGGCGACATCCGCGCGATCGAATACTCCGGCGCCGGCACCGCGTGACGCGGTCTATCGGCCCGATGTCGCCGCGAAACCAGAATCCTCAGTTTCTGCCACACCTTCTTCCTCCACGCCTTCCTCCTCCACACCTCTTAACGCACAACCGTCGCGTGGGAGATTCGCCGTCCAGGCCGGCGCCTTCTCCGACAAGGTGCGTGCCGAATCGCTGCGCTCGCAGATGGCGGATATATATATGGACGCGCGCGTGGTGCCCTCCGGACGGTTATGGAAGGTACTGGTCGGGAGCCAATTGACCCAAGACCAGGCGTCGAGCCTCGCCACGAAGGTCCGCCGGGAGTTCGGAGACTCGGTTGTTGTGGGGGACGGGGAGTGAAAGTTACAAAAGTGCGGGGATACGCTGCCGTCCGCCTCTAGCGGCACGGCCATGACTCGATCAAATCTTGTAAGATCAATGAGCGAAGGATAACCGTCCAGCATTACCAGGAGTAGCATGGGCGGGAATAAATTAGGCACGGAGCAGAATGACACCATGCTCAGCGAACGCCAGATCGAGCACATACAAGCAGCAACCAGAGCTTGTGAGCGCCGTGCCGTATACTTCCGGGAAAAAGCAGAACATTTTCGCCAAATGGACCGGATGTTTCAAGGAGCCATTTTCTTGCCGAGCGTTGTAGCTATGAGCTTGCAACTGCAAGGGGACACTCTGACGGCGGCTGCCATCTCCCTCGTGTTGTTTTCTGTCTGTATTCGTCGATCTCCCTTGCGATCTCGGCCACTAGCGAAAGAAGGTGAACAGATTGCGGACTGTTGGATCGAAATAAAGCGCGCTTACGAGACTCTGGGACCGAACGACGTAAACGCAAGATTTGATCTTAAAGAGTTAGATGCCCGCACCGATTCGCTTCTAGCTTCGTCACTCGCCTACCCCTATGACAAGTCTGGAAAAGCTCGGCTCCGTCGGTTCGTCGACGCCGGCGAGATGGGAGTGTTGAGTTAGGGCGATCGGGGAACGAAACTCCCGTATCCACTGTCTTTGCGTAACTGCGCGAGGAATTCCGCAACGTCCGCCCCAACTCCCGAACCTTCCTCCGCCCGTCCTAACCCTCACCACATCTATCACTTCCCTCATCTATACCCCCGCACGTGGGTAGTCCCTACCCGCATTAGACTTACCCCTATTCCCTTGAGGGGGATCTTGAGGAAGTTTGCAACAAAACGTAGAGTTTATTCGTGGTGAACGCACTGTATACAAAAGGGCCTGACACGAAAATGAACCCGAACATGGAAGAGACCCGCCACGTCCTCGTCGGCAACTCCCCCCGTACGCGCCACGTACTGCGGTTGATTGAAAAGATGGGGCAGTGCCGGTGGCCGGCGTTGTTGCTGGGCGAAACGGGCACCGGCAAGGAAGTGGTTGCGCGTGCGATTCACAACATCAGTCCCAATGGACCGTTTGTGACCATCGATTGTTCGTCGATGGTGGGCCCGCTAATGGAGAGCGAATTGTTTGGCCACGTCAAAGGGGCGTTCACTGGCGCGGCGGGAGCGAAGCTTGGTTTGATTGAGAGCGCCAATGGCGGCACGGCATTTTTCGACGAGATCGGCGAACTGCCTCTGGACTTGCAGGCGAAGCTGTTGCGCGTACTGCAGGAAAAGGAGTTCCGTCCCGTCGGTTCGTTAACCACTCGTCGTTCTGACTTCCGCATTATCGCGGCGACGAACCGGGATTTGGCGAAGGAAGTGGAGAAGGGTACATTCCGCCGCGACCTGTACTTCCGTCTGAACGTTATCAACATCCGCCTCTCGCCATTGCGCGAGAGGAAGGAAGACATTCCGGCGTTGATCAATCATTTTCTGTCGCGTGTGGGCGGCAACTATTCGCTGACCGCCGAAACGCTCGAAGTAATGCTTTCCTACGATTGGCCCGGCAACATTCGCGAACTCGAAAACTGCGTGCAGCATATGGTGGCGATCAGCTCGGATCCGCTCTTGCACGTCTCTCAGCTCCCCAGCAATCTGCAAAACCACATCGCGCAGAAGAAATCGCAATATTTGATGGCCGCCGCCGGAGCGGGAGCTCCCCGTATGGTTTCCGTGGATTATTCGTCCGCTGGTGTGGATGCTCCCTTGGCTGAACCCGCGCTCCAACCGGTTCCCGCAATTGTTCCACTGGCCGAACTGGAGCGCCGCGCGATTTTGAACGCCCTTGAGTATACTCGCGGCGACCGCGCCGTGGCCGCGCATCTGCTGGGCATTGGGCGCACAACTCTTTACAGGAAGCTCAAGGAATACGACGTCGCCTGCTAGTTTTTTGAGAGATCCTGCCGCGCGCGCGCACTAATACTGCATGAAGTTGCGCGTGCTGCTGGTGAACTCAGACCCGGAAGAGACGCTGTTTTTGCAGGATGTGCTCTGTGAGATTCAGGAAGGCGACAGCTGGCCCGGCTACGTGGAGTTGGATTGCGTCCACGCGCCCACTTGGGCAGACGCGGAATCCATTCTTGCCGGTGGCAATCCAAACGACGCGGCTGATCTGATCCTGATGGGTCTGGATCTTGAAGACGCCCAAGGTGCTGAGGCTCTGCGATACGCGCAGGTGGCTGCCCCGAACCTTCCCGTCATCCTTTTGATTGACGACGCAGACATAGACCTTGCGATTCAACAAATTCGTGAGGGAGCACAGGATTACGTGCTTCTTTCGCGGCTGGAATGCGAAACGTTCGCGCACGCGATGCGAACCGCAATCGAGAGGCAACGCGTGGTGAGCGCGCTTCGTGCGTCGTCGACCGTCGATTTTCTGACGAATCTTCCCAATGCCGCGGCATTCCTGGCCGCGGAACGCGAGCGCCAATTAGCCGTGCGTCTGGGGTGTTGCTTCGCCCTGGTTGTGGCGGAACCGCAAGGCATGCCGCAGGCATTCGGCACGCAAGCCGGTGACATTCTGTTGGTACAGGCCGCAGAGGCGTTGCAGCTCATTGCGGGTCCAGCGACCCTGTTGGCAAGAATCTCCGCCGACCGCTTCGGGCTGGCCATTGTCGACGGCAAAGAGAGCGTGGATGCTGAACTGAACCGCATCTCCACTCAGGCGGCAGCGAGCCAGATTCGAATCGGCGCCGCGACGATGCAGCCGGACCGGCCTGTTGGCTTGGAATCACTGCTGGACCAAGCAGTTCGCGATCTGGGAGCGCAACCCGCCTCGGCCTCCACCACCAGTCCCCGTCTGCACTCGAAAGCCGCCGCCATGCGAACATAGCATCGAGTGCCAGTCTCTCTTGACGCGCCCGGGGACCGCTATGTCTTCGGCTTGGATGCCACCTATAGTCTGGGCCGTAACCTGTCTGGGGTTGGCGTGTATTCGCGGCAGATCATGCACGGGCTGGCCGCTACGCATCCGCATCATCGCTTTGCGTATTACTACCGCCCGCACCGTTTCCTTCGATCGTTCGGGGATTTGACGCCGCGCAATGCCCGCAGAAGGCTGCTTCGTGGAGCGCCTCATGTGGATCTCTTTCACGCATTGAATCAGCGCGTGGAGCAGCGCGCGCGGGTGACCGTCTCCACGTTCCATGATCTTTTCGTGATGACTGGTGAATACTCATCCCCTGAATTCCGTGCGCGATTCTCGGAGCAGGCGAGAGAGGCAGCGAAGAACAGCGATGCGATCATTGCCGTTTCCCGGCACACGGCGGATCAAGTGGAGCAGCTCTTGGGCATCGAACGCTCCCGCATTCACGTTGTCCCGCACGGTGCGACGATGCCTTCCGATCCGCCGAACGTGCCGCGTGAGAAAATCATCCTCTTCATTGGAGCGATTCAAAAGCGAAAGAATGTCGGGCGCCTGGTTCGTGCCTTTGAACGCGTGCAGGCGGGCTGGCGTTTGGTGCTGGCTGGCGCATCTGATGGGTATGGAGCGGCTCAGGAACTCGCCGCGGTGGAACTGAGTCCGCGCCGCGCGGACATTGATGTGTTGGGTTATGTGACGGATGGCGAACGCCAGACGTTGTACCAACGGGCGAGCGTCTTCGCGTTCCCTTCGCTCGACGAAGGTTTCGGAATGCCTTTGCTCGAGGCGATGGCGCACCGTGTACCTGTCGTTACATCGCGAGCCTCGGCCATGCCGGAGGTGGTAGGCGACGCGGCATTGTTGGTTGATCCGCTTGACGAACACGAACTCGCCGAAGCACTGGTGCATCTCACCTCGGAAGAAGAGTTGCGCGAGCGGCTTGCGGAAGCCGGTTTGATCCGTGCGCGCCAGTTTCGATGGGAGGATGCTGTCGCAAAGACGTGGCAGGTGTATCAAATATTGCTACCGGGTCTTTGCGATTGATCCCTTGTCCAATGCCGCGTCCGCGTCGGCTTCTTCCCGCAGATCCTGCAGCCGCAGCCCAGACATGGCGAGCGAGATCAACCCTGCCACCATCAGTGGCAGCGTGACAATACCCCATAGCACCAGCGAGAAACGCGCGGCCTCGTCAGGCGCCACGTGAAAGAGCTTCTCCAGGGCCTCGCGCGCCAGGAACTGAAACAGTCCGAGGTTGCCCGGCGCCTGTGGTACCGCGCTGCCCAAGCGGAGGATCAGCGCCAACAGAAAAGCCGTGCCCATCGAAAGGTCGAATCCGTAGCCGTAGAAGGCCGCCCATACCGGTAACGTTTGGATCAACAACAGAGGGAGACTCTGTACGAATGCGAACCAGAAGTACCGCGAGTTGCCGATCTTCTCCAAGTCCGTGATCAGAATGTAGAAATGTCTACGCCAACCGCGCTCCGGGACGTTTCTGGTCCATTGTTGCCGGTGGAAGAGCGCCACGCCCAGCACGACGGCAATCGCAAGAACGGTGATGCCGAGGCCAGTGGCTCCATCGGAAAGGAACTGCAAGCCTCGCGGCAGCGCAACAAAGCGCAGCACAAAGAATAGGAACACGGTTAGCCAGATTCCATCGAAGATACGTTCGATCAACGCGCTCGAAAGGGAGACGGTCACCGGCAGATCTTTTTTGTTCCGGCTGATCATATAGCACCGCAACACTTCGCCAGCGCGCAGGGGCAGCACTTCGTTGGCGAAGAGGCCCACGAAGATCGCTCGCAAAGTTTCGCCATAGGTAGTCCTTACAATGGGCCGCAGGACGAACTGCCAGCGGATTGCTTGAAAGAAATAGAGTGCGAGATTGAACAGAGCGGCGAGCCCAACCCAGCCCCAGTTCATGGTGGCCAGATCATCCTTCAGTTCCCCCAAGTGGGCATCCCTCAGCGCCCATGCAAGCGATGCGATGGAGATAAGGTAGGTGATTAGGATGAGCAGCCGGTGACGGCCGCTCTTGGGTGCTGGGTCCTTCAAGTTCTCATGATAGCTTGCGGCCTGCACAATGCCGTGACGATGTGGTTACTGGAAGTACGCGGCCGCAAGATCCGCGTTGGCCGATACCGCTTTGCTCCACGCCTGTCGAGCGGCCTCTTCTTTCCCTGTGGCTTTGAGCGCGTGGCCCAGATTCAACAGAGCTTCGGCGAAATCCGGCTTTTGCTTCACCGCGCTTTCGTAACACTGGAGAGCTGCCGCGTCGTCCCCAGCCTTCTGGAGAATCAGCCCTGTGTTGTAGGAAAGCTCTGGGCATACGCCACCTGCGGCACGATACCGCTGCTCGTAATCCTTTGCCGCTGCTGCGTTGCCACGCTCCACTGTAATGGCGGCCAGCGCCCGAAGGGCTTCCGTATTCTTCGGCTCCAGATTCACGGCTTTCTCCAGAATCTCGCTGGCAGTTTCCAGATCGCCGAACTGCCAGTAGGCCAAACCGAGATTCAATGTGGCATCCGGCCAGTTCGGGCGTTGCTTTAAAGCGGCTTCGAAACTTCCAACAGCCGAGGTGCAGTCTCCGCCCTGGAGTTGGAATACACCGAGCCGGAAGGACGCATCCTCCCAATCCGGATGCTTCGCCGTCAATCGCGCAAGATACTTCTCCGCGTCCTTGGCGCTTGATTGCTTCTCGGCGAGCAGTGCCAGATTCCAAAGCACTCCGGGCATCTCTGGTGCCATGCTCAAGGCACGTTCATAGGCCGACTGCGCGCCAGCCAAGTCTCCGCGTTCCTGTAAGGCCGCGCCCAGATTTGCCCAACCTTCGGCAGCATTCGGACGGAGTTCGGTGGCTTCCTTATAGACCGTGACGGCTTGCTCCAGACGGCCGGCTTTGTGCAGCGCGACGGCCAGATGGAAGCGGGCTTCATAGAAATCCGGAGCCGCCTTAACAAGTTGTGCCCCGTACTGCACGGCTGCCTGGAGATCTCCGCGCGTCATTGCGACCGCGGCCAGTCCTTCAAGGGCGTGCCGTGAACCCGGCTGAACTTTGATCAGCCGCTCGGCGAGTTCCTTGGTGCGATTGTCGTCTTTCTTGGTGATGGATATGGCGATCAGGTTGGCCAGCAGTTCCGGTGAGTTTGGGTCGCCGGACAGCAAGCGCTGATAGAGCGTCGCAGCTTCCTCGAGTTCGCCCAAATCATGCAGCGCGACGGCCTTGCCTGCGATGATACGGTCCTGATTTTGTCCTGCGCTGTCAGCTAAGGCAGCGTCGAAGCACGCCCGCGCCTCGCCGGCTTTACCAAGCTTCAACAGACACAGGCCGCGACCCAGATTTGCCTGCCAGCGCTTCCCGTCAGACTGAAGCGCCGCTTCGAATTCAGCGGCCGCGCCTTCTGTTTGTCCCTGCCGGTCGAGAACCAGGGCGAGATTGTAGTGAGCCGTAGCGTGTCGCGGTTCTTTCTCAATGACCGCGCGATATTGTTCCCCGGCGCGAGTCCAGTCTCGCTTTTCGAACCACAGGTGTCCGAGGGCCGAGTGGATATCGGCAAGATGCTTTCCTTCGGCAATTGCGTTTGTGAGGTGCTCGATCGCTTCATCCAGTCGGCCGGCGGTGACCAACTCCAACGTTTTTGCCAGCGACGTGGATTCGATCGCACGCTTCGCGTTCTTGACGCTCGCGGTCGCATCGCCGCGCAGGAGTCTCTCAATCAGGTCGTCATCGACAACCAGCACCGACGCTTGGGGTTGTTCGGCCATGGATTTGTGTCTCCTAATTTGATTTCTTCGCCGCTGGTGTGACGTCAAAAGCGCTTTGCAGAATGGCCCGCTCGCCATTGTCGCTGTATAGGCCCGCGCCACCGGATGGGAAGCGCGTGTCGGTCCATTCATCCACTTTGCGGTCTTGTACGTATGCCGTGAACTTGTTGCCCGAGGCCTCGAAGCGCAACCGGTAGACCGTCGACGGGCTGACGGTGATCCCGAGTGGCACCTGCTTGCGTGGCTCCGCAGTTCCGTTCACAACCGCGTAATGCACGAGTGCGGGGTTCAGATTGAAGCCCTGCGGCTGCCATTCGATTTTCGCTACCTGGAAATTTTTGGCGTCCTTCGCGCGGAATACCCAGCCCAGGGCCTTCCGGTCAATCTGCGCCTCCATCTCAATCCGGTAGTCTTTGTAGGAACTGGTGGAGCGCAGCAGCGAAATGGTGCGCGGATGCAGGGCATCGGGAGAAAAATCTTCGATCCACTCCGGGCCGGCTCCAATTCCCGTTCGCACTGGCGCGGCAGCAGCCGAACTTTTAGCGCTGGACCCCGTCATCGGAAACGCGTAGAAGGCAACGATCACCAGCACTACCAAAGCCGCTGCCCCAGCCGCTGCGTAAATTACGTTCCGGTTCATTGGCTTCGGTTGCGAGATGTGCAGTTCCGGAAGCTTGAAGTCCATTTCGGCGAGCGCCGGCTCGTTTGGCTTTGTCGGGAACGGCGGCAACTCGATGTCCTTCGGCGGAGCCTGTGCCGCCGGTTTCTCTACCTGCGCTTTGGCCGAGGGTGCTCCAGCAGACCGATTCGCATCCGGTCTGCGCGCACTTGAACTTGCACCGGTGGAACTCGGCCCAGCGGCAACTGGATCATTTGGAGTCGTAACTTTCTTTTGGGGCTGTGGCGCTTGCTTCGAAGTCGGTTGTGGATTCGTCTTCTGCTGCGCCGTGGCATTTTGGGGCGAACTCTCGGCAGTCTTGCTGGCAGGGCGATTCGCGGGCGGCGCGGCCGCCTGCGCAGGCTTCATTGATGCAGGTTCCGCAGCCTTGGCTTCCCGTTTCGGAACGTCCGGCGGTGTGCTAACGGGAGCTTGCTTGTTCGCCGCTGGATTCGCCGTGTTCTTTACTTGCGCAGGCGCAGAGGGTTTCACCTCGGCAGCTTTGCCCGCTGTAGTTACCGCCATTACCGGGCGGATGGGAAAAGCAGGGAGGTCCGGGAGCAATGCCTTTTGTTTGCTTGGAGCCGTGGAAAACAAAACTGGAATCGGCTTCGCCGGGCCGGCCAGAGCTGCGTTCTGTGTGACCGGGAGCGGGGTTTGGACCAACTTCGGCTCCCGAACCGCTGGCGGCGGCTGGTCCAAAGCAATCGCGGTCACGGACACGGGCGAATGTTCTATTGCCGTTTCCACAGCGGACTGCTTTGTGGTGGAGATGGAGTTGGCGCCAGACCGAGATGGTCCCTGAAAAAAAGATCTGTCGATGATGACATCGGAAATCACCTCCACTCCGTGGTGGGGTGCAAATACCGCGGGCGGTGTGTTTTCCGTGACTACAGGGGCAACTGCGGCTGCAGGGATCTCAGGAGTAGGAGCATCGTGGGGTACAACAAGCTCGGGAGTCACGGGCACATCGAGAATTGCAAGCGCCTCGGCCGCGAAATCCTCCGGCACTTCTTCGACATGCTCGGGAGTCAATGTGCAAAGGGTTTGAAAATCAAACTCCACGGGCTCGAGTACGACGGCGTGAATCGATTCCTTGACCAATCCCGGCGTCCGTTCCCATCGCGTGGCGGGCGCGGTCCACAGGGAGGCCGCCACAGCGCTGCGCGGAGATGCATTGATCGGAAATGGCTGCAGCAGATTCTGCAGCACCGGAAGCGTCAGCAGAAGCACCGGTTCCATTCTTGCCGCCGTCACGCCAAACTCACGTGGCTCGGATTGATCTTCGATCTCTACCGCTCCGGGTTTGGCGATGATGCTTTTGCTGGCGAAAGGAATCGACGCGGCGGCTTCGAGATCCGCATGCGGATCCACCAGAAGGCTGGTCGGGTGAACGGGTAACAACTTCGCTGTCACCGGCTCCAGAGGCGTACGACTGGGGGCAAGTCCGATGCCGAGACGCGCTGGTGGCTTGCTGTCGACGAATCCTGCAAATGGGGGCAGGTTTTCTTTTGGTGCCGGGGGAGCTTTCGGTGTTGGTGGATCTTTGGGTGGATCTTTGGGCGCAGCTTTTGGTGTCTCCACTCCCCTCGCTGGGCTCGCCGCCTCAGGGGCAGTCCGGTGCTCAACGGCAGTGGGCTTCGTTGCCGTGCCGTTCGTATGTGCTTCGTGCGCGGCTGGCGCGGGCGTAGGTGTGGCCCCGTTTTTCGCGCTCGTCACCCCGTTTGGCCTTGCCGTGCCGTTTTTGCCTTGGGCACCGGCTTCCTGCGCGGGTTCTTTGGCCGGTTCAGGCGGAGGCGTGATTACGAGTGTCTCGCTGCGCGCCGCCCCGGATTCCATGGCTTTCCCGTTGCTGATCAAGCGGTTGAGCGCAAGTTGGTTGTACTCCTGTTGGTACAGTTTGCGGTGGCCGTCGGAGCAGAATTCGCTACCGGAAAGACGCTTTAAGAGGGCAAGCTCCTTCCCGCAGTAGAGACACTTCATATCCACTACATCGTCGCTTTTCGTCTTGCGCTCAAGCCCTTTCCTCCCCCTTTCTTTGCGGTAAAGCACTTATCCTTTCCAATTGGGTGATTCCCCTTAGGGTGGTAGAGGCGAACTGCGTAAGCGTGGCCCCCTTGGCATCTTGAAACAGACCCGGATTCCGGCCGATTCGACCCAGGTATGGTCTTTGCCCTCTTTTTGTTTTCAGCCGGATACAGGGTCGTAGCCGGATAGTGGCATAAAGTTATTTCCCTAGTTGCCGATACCTTCAGTACTGCGTCCAATTTTCCGGGCGCATTTGACGGAGAGAGGAAACTGGCTATGGCAAAAGGTGAAGCGCTGAAGGCGGCCCTGGAAGGCTTGCGGAATTCGATTCCTGAATTGAAAGGAGTGCTGCTTGCCTCAAACGAAGGCTTACCCATCGCGCATGCACTCACCAATGGGGCCGATCCCAACCGTATCGCCGCGATGGCGGCTGCGGCTTCTGGTCTCGGGCGCCGCATTTCCGAAAACATCAATGCCGGTGCACTCAATGAAGTGTCCGTGCAAGCCGATGAAGGCGCACTGTTTATCTATTCCGCGGGAAGCAAGGCGGTTCTCGCTGTACTCAGCCCGCAGGGCGGCAATGCCGGATTGATCCACCTGGAAGCCCGCACTGCAGCTAAGGAAATTGGCGACCTGTTCTAGGAATCTGTCTCTATTTCATTCGATTCGAGCTGCACAGGCTCTTGATTGGGATTCGTTTCTACGTCCTCCATCGTAGCGGCGAGTCCCGTTTTTATTTTGCGAGCCGCCGCGCGTCCGGCAACCTGGGCGATCGAAGTCTCCGTTGCCTGACGAACTCTCTCCAGGCTCCCAAAGTGCTGTAGAAGCTTCCCCACTGTTTTTTCTCCCACCCCAGGAATGCTGTCCAATTCGCTGCGTAAACGGCTGGCGTTACGCCGGGTGCGGTGAAAGGTGACGGCGAAGCGGTGCGCCTCATCGCGAACCTGCTGTACCAAATGCAGCACGGGAGAAAATTTGTCGAGGACAACCGGTTCATCTTCCTGGCCGTAAACGTAAATCCACTCCTCGCGTTTGGCGATTGAAGCAAGTGGCTGCCCCGTGATGCCCAAAGCTTCGAGTGCATCGGCCGCCGCGTGAAGCTGCCCGAGTCCACCGTCCACCAGCACCAAGCCCGGAAACGCCGAGCCTTCTTCTTTCAGCCGCCCGTAGCGCCTCGTGATGACTTCGTGCATGGAGGCGAAGTCGTTATTGCCCACCACTGTCTTAATGATGAACTTGCGGTAATCGGACTTCTTCATCCGTCCGTCCTCCCACACCACCATGCTGGCCACTTTGTCCGTGCCTTGAATGTGGGAGATGTCGAAACACTCGATACGCCGGGGAGCCTGCTCCAAACCCAACGCGTCTTGAAGTGCGCCCTCGATCGCTTTCGACGACGGTTTCAGCACCCGGAAGCGCTGCTCAAAGCTGTGTTGCGCATTCGATTCCACCAGTGCCAGCATCGCTTTCTTTTGTCCGCGCTGCGGCGTGTGAATTTCCACTTTGCGCCCGCGCCGTTCGGAAAGCAGTTCCTCCATCACCTCGCAGTCTTCAACCTCTACCGGCACATGGATGAACGCAGGGACGTACGGTTCGTCCAAATACACTTGCATCAGGAGCGAGGTGAACAACTCTCCCGCGTCGAACTCGTGCTGGTCTTCCCAAAAAAACTCACGGCGGTCCACGATGTGCCCGCCTCGCAGGTGGAACAGATTCACCGCGACCAATGGCGGCTCGGCGTAATAAGCGAAGATGTCCGTGTCCGAGCCTTGCGTGGATGACATCTTTTGCTTTTCACTCATTTCCTCCACCGTGCGCGCCAGTTCATGCAGCGCGGCGGCCTCTTCGAAGCGGAGGCTTGCGCTGGCTTCTTCCATCCGAGTACGCAGTTCGCGCTCCAGATCTTTGTGCCGGCCGTCAAGGAAAAGCTTCACGGAGCGCACCGCTTCTCCGTAGCGAGCTTCCGTTGTTAACCCTTCGACACATGGGCCCTGGCAGCGATGAATGTGATACTCCAGGCACGGGTGTGTGTGCTTACGGGAGAAATCGATCCGGCACGAGGGCACCTGGAAATGCCGGTGAATGAAATGGACCAACCGGTGAGCCAGGTTCGCCGGAAAGTAGGGACCAAAGTACGTGGAGCCGTCCTTCTTCAGCCGTCTTGTCACGTAGACGCGCGGAAAGCGCTCCCCTGTCAACTTGATATAGGGATACGTTTTGTCGTCGCGCAGCAGGATGTTGAAACGCGGTTTGTACTGCTTGATCAGGTTGTTCTCAAGAGCGAGCGCTTCTTTGTTGTTATCGACCTCAATGAAATCGATCTGCCGCGCTTCGCTGATCAGCGTGCCGGTTTTCGGCTCCGCCAGCCGCTCATCGGAAAAATAGCTGCGGACGCGGCTGCGGAGGTTCTTTGCCTTGCCGACGTAGATGACAGTACTGTGTGCGTCCTTGTACAGATACACGCCCGGCCGGGTTGGGAGTTCCGAAACTCGTTCGCGAAGGTCCAGCATGAAAATCAGTATCGTCCGCCGAGGGCGCGCGTCTGTCAGCCGCTAATCCGCGCTTTATACTTTAATTGTGTCACGCGTCTTGTTCCTTGGCCTTTTGCTGCTGTGGCCCCTAGCCGCGCAATCCACGCGCCCTGCCGCACCGCCAGCGAACATTGCCGAAGAGGAGCCACCGGAAGAAGATCCGGATCTGAAGCCGAAGGTTTACGAATTTAATCCTCTGGAAGCCAACCGCAACGTCACTGCCGGAAACTTCTATTACAAGAAGGGCAACTACAGGGCCGCCATGCGCCGCTTCGAAGAGGCGACCAAATGGGATCCAACGTCGGGCGATGCACTTCTGAAGCTGGCCGCGACTGGTGAAAAGCTCCACGACTTTGGAGCCGCCCGCGACGCCTACGCGAAATACTTGGCGTTGGAGCCGGATGCCAAGGCAGCCGCGGCGGTTCGTAAGAAGATGGAAAAGCTGCCCACCGCGAACGCCGCCAAGAAAGATGCAAAGGCCAAGTGACCGACAAAATCGTTGTGTTCACCACTTGCGACTCCGAAGACGCTGCCGCCGATCTCGCGCGCAAGCTTGTGGAGCTACGCGTTGCGGCCTGCATCAATATTCTCTCCGGAGCGCGGAGCGTCTATCGATGGAAAGAGCAGATCGAGGATTCGAAGGAATGGCTCCTGGTCATCAAGTCGCGCCGCGATCTGTTCGACTCCTTGCGCGCCGAGATTCAACGTCTCCACTCCTATGATGTGCCGGAGGTAATCGCACTGCCGGTCGTCGAAGGCTCTGAAGCGTACCTCGGCTGGCTGGATCAGGAACTGCGCGAAAAGTAATCCGCCCTCAGCTTTTACGCCGCTCAGAGAGATACAGACCGCCGGTGAGGATCATCCCAAGTCCCACCACGCCCAGCACCACCAGCAAAAGCCTCTCCCCACTTTGCAGATAAAGCGCGAGAACGCTGAGCCAGATCCAGACGCGGACAATCAACGTAGTCCGGTAAAACACCGGATTCCCATAGCGGATCACGGCAACCACGATGATTCCCAGAGCCACCATCAGCGAGCCCGCGAACTGGGGAAAGACGTTCGTGTATTCACCGCTGGCAAAGAGCGCCTTCAGCATCATTTGGGGAGCGAAGAACAGGCCGAGCCCGGTCGGAATCAAGTAACCCGCCAGATAGAACAGGCTTAGCCGTGTTTTCTTCATCTCCGTCATCGATTACTCCCACTTGTGAAAGCAGCTATGGAAACCCGGATGCGTAAAGCCCGGCAAGGGCAGTTGCGCGATGGGTCCTTTGCTGACGTTGAAGGCGTCAAACAATAGATATTCGCAGATGCCTTTTTCCGGCGCGTAGTGCTGCGAAATGATGACGCCCTCGGAGTTGTTCCCGGCAAACGCGGGCTCCCCGCCCAAGTACTCGCCCTTCGGGACGCGGTACTTGTCGCCCGGACCGTTTGCCCACGAACCATGCACCAGTTCATCAAAGAACTTGCGGCCGGGCTTGCCCGCTTCACTAATGCCAAGCATCCAAAAGTCGTTGTACTGTTTGCCGGCGAGGTCGGGATTAATGGATGGGAAGTCCGGCGTCAGCGTATAGTCCATCTCCGTCCGGCCAATCAGTTTTTGCGCGTCGCAATCAATGACAAACCGGACAGGGCGGGCCGGGGTCGCCGTAGCGAAAACATCCGGCAACGGCTCGTACTCCTTGTAGACCGGCTCGTCGAGTTCCAGCATGTCCACGGTGAGGAGGTTCCCCTCTTCGAAGCAGTTGATAAAATGCAGCGCGTACTTGTTGCCTGCGCGTACTTGGAAGCTCTTGGCGTTTGATCCCGCGCGAGGCATGATCAAAAGATCGCTACCCAGCTCCGGTCGCCAGTCGAGCGATTCCATGACCGAAACTCCTTTGCCCCAGAATCGCTGGAAATCCATGATCAGCGGACTGAGGAAGAAGATCGTGCGCGTGGGCGTGATGCCGAAATCGTGGATCGAAAATTGGTGCTGCAAAGCGTGGCGTCGGCGCTTGAGCATGGTGCCATGTTTATCGAATTCGTAAACGTTTAACTGCGGCTGCGTCGCTGAGAACGACACGCCGAAGTTCACCATGTGGCCGTCCAGCTTCGCGTGGGCGGCAAACGGACTAACGGCGTTCAGGCTGCCGTTGAAATCGAACTCGCCTTTTGTTTCAAGCGTCATCCGATCCAATTCGTAGGGAAGCGCCTGTTCGCCGAGTGCCAATAACTTTCCGGCGGTTGGATACACGGAGACGTTAATCGGCGGCTCCAGCATTAACTTGTGACGGAGTTGATCGCCGGGGAACGACGTCCCAAAGCCGCGATACAAAAACTTGCCGGCCTCGCGTTCGTCCTTTAGCTTGATTGATTCCACGAAGCGCGCAACAAACTGCACCCCGTCTTCGCCAAAGTGCAACGCGCGCACCATGCCGTCACCGTCGAGCCAATGCTTGTACTGCATGCCGTCGCGGACAAACCGGGCTGGACCATTCAAGTAATAGCTTCCGCGGAGCCAACTGGGAACGGTGCCCGTGATTCCGGACAACTTCGCTGATCCCTCCCAAGAGACGGGCTGAAAAACCTTCTCCAATCCCGGTGCCAAATCCTGCGTCGTCTGATGTTGTTCTTGTGGTGCGCTCATTTCGTCAGCATTTCCTTTTCACTCATGGTGTCGCCAAGGAACTGCTCTAATGCAAACGGATTCAGATTCCATTGGTGCATTTCCATGGAATCAGCGAACGGCGCGTAGCTTTGCCGCATCGCCTCCGGATCGAAGACGGCCTTGCGGATTTTCATCTGCTTAAGGAATGCCCCGTTCAACAGCAGCTTGGGTTCTCCCAACACTGCCGCGTGAATGTGCGCGATGATGTAGCGCGCAAACTCCTCCAGGCGTTCCATGTGACCGTCAATCACGCCGATGGCCTCTTTCGGCGTAAGTCCTGCTTGATAGAACAACTTTTCCGCATCGTCGAGCGGCTTCATTTCGTAGAAATCGAAGAACCGCGGCGTGTAGGCCGCAGGCATCGGCTGTAGCTTCTTCCAGTCGTAGTAAGCGCTCAGCATTTTCTGCACGCTGTGGTTGATCGATCCCAGCACGCCGTAACGCTTGAGGAAGGGAACCATGAACTCGCGATTGGTCCACAGGCCGCTAATGGCCGGAACCACGTAGAAACAAAAATACACGGCGAGTTCCCACGTATACTTCATGCTGAAGGCTTCCTGATCGCCCAGGCAATTGTAGGTGATCGAGTAGCTGGGAATGTACGATTCGTACATCACGCGTTCAATCTGCTCGGCGAGCTCGCAGCGTGCGGCACGTTCGGCGTCATCACCTGCTTGAATCGCATGTACCACCTGCGTGTTGTAGAGCGTGATCAAATCCGAGCCGGGGCTGTACAGCGGATCGGAGAAGCGCCCCGCTTCGCCAACCATCGCCCACCGTTCCGCGCTGATGGTCTGCTTGCAATCGTAGGAATAGCTGGGCAGGCGGCCCTCGGCGAGAACCTTTCGTTTCGGCAGATCACGCGCAAACACCGGCCACTTCTTGCAGATGTATTCGATGACTTTCTGCGTATTCTCCACTTCCTCAAACGGAACCACGTTGCGGTCGTAGACAAGTCCAATGCTGGTCTTGCCGTGCAACGGGATGATCCACAGCCACTGGCCTTCAGCGCAGAAGTGGTTTGTACCCAGGAACATCGGGAAATGACCGACCTTCTGCCGGCGCCGGTCATAGAGGAACTCTTCATGGGTGCGGCCGGTGAGCCGTTCGACATTGAGCAGTCCGTCCACCCAAAAAAACGTTGAGCCGTGACGGATCTGATTCTTCGATTGAAGATCCATCTGCTTTTGAATGACGCGCTGACGACCCGAGGCGTCCACCACCCAGGTGCACGTGGTCGTCCCGCCTTCCCAGCGAACCGCATGATTCCCTTGGGGGTTCAGATCCACTTCCGTCCCATAGGTTCCGCCGACGAAATCCATCCGGTCGTTGGCGGTGTTGATCTCAAACAGGTGTTTTTCGATGATGTTGCGGTCAATCTGGAATGTCGCGAGATTCGATTGCCGCCGGATCGACGATTGCGAGTAGTCCTCGTAAGACTTGTTGTCGAGTCCCGGCGTCGGCCAATGAAAGCGTAAGTTGTACTTAAGAAAGTGGTTGACCAGCAAGTGCTCTTCGAGATCGAGCACCTTCGACAGGTAATAGCCGCTCAACTGCACCAGCGATTCGCCGTACTTTTGCGGCGCCTCCTCTGGCGGGTTCATACGCTTGTCGATCAAAAGAATGGATTTGTTCGTATACAACAGCAGTTGGCGGCTGAGCGTCAGTCCAGCCATGCCCGCGCCGATGATCACGACGTCGTAATGTTGTTTGGGCGATTGTTGAATCGGCATGCTTCAGTGTCCTCCGGCGGCACGCAATTGCAAAGGAAGCGGGGGCGTGGCGGGTGCGGTTCCATCCAGCACCCGGCCCCAGAAAATATGCTTCCGCTTCGATCTCATCTGATCGATGTTCGTCTGCAGAATACTTTGAATATAGCGGCTTACGTCGCGCACGATCTTTACGTTTTCCGCGTCATCCGGCGTCAAACCGGTCAACCGAATCGGTTCCAGCACCCGAACATGCCACTTTGAGGGAAGCGGCACCGGCGCCAACGGAAACATGGGTGCGATCGGCAGATACGGCCAACCGAGTTCCCGGGTCACCCAACTGGAATCGATTCGCCCCAGAATCGGGAAAATTTCCGAGTGCCCGATGACCGGGACAGGAATGATCGGCGCCTGAAATTCGATGGCCATTTTGACCAACGCGCTCTTCGCGAAGTCGCGCAACTGGTAGGTCTGTTTGTAGGGTTGGAACGTTCCGCGGATGCCTTCCGGGAAGATGCCGATCAGGTTGCCCTCGTTGTAAAGCCGTTGGGCATTCTCCTGGCTGGCGACCACGCCGCCCACCTTGGTGAGGAAGTCGCACAGCACCGGCAGCCGGAGCAGGGAATGAATAATCAGAAACCGGACCACGCGCTGCCGTTGTGTCAGCACCAGCGACAAGTGCATCACCGCGTCCAGCGGCATGAATCCGCGGTGGTTCGATACGTACAGGGCGCCACCCGTCTGGGGAATGTGCTCCATACCTTCGGAGTCAATGCGCCAATAAATGTCCCGCAAGAACGCGAACCACCAGCCCCAGGCATCCAGATACTCCGGGTCCATGCCAAAGGTGTCATAAACATCGAGCAGCAGTTCCGGGCGGCCGCCGTCTTTGGACTGAATGAACTCGCGCAAGGCCTCGATGGTGGACCGCTGCGGAACAAAGTCCATCTCCGCGCGAGCCCGCTCGCCGGAAACGGTCCAGTTATATTCCAGTTGATCGACGGCGGCGTCCGGGGAGGACTGCGCGAATGGTTTGGGCATCGCGCGGGTGGACGCTCCTGCTGCGCGCAGAGCTTTTCTTAACGGAATCACGCCGTTACCAGCGATATTGAAAATGCCTGTTTTATCGGATGCGGCCGCCGTCACCAACGCCCGCGCGGCGTCGGCGGGTGCCAGCACTTGAATAGTCGGATCGTGTCCAAGAAGCGTCCCGCTGGACCGTCCCGCCAAGCGGTCGACTATCAAGTCGCCCTCGCCCGGAATCAGGACGTTTGCCAAACGCAAAGAGGCGCTATTCGGGTGCCTCGCGGCGATCTCCTCCAGCCGCAGCCATCGCTGCTCCGGGGCGCTTTCGGGAAGCAGAGAGACACGGTCTTCCGTCATCAATCCAGGATTCTTCGTGTTGGATCCGTAAGCGTAAGCATTGCTACGCAACACGATGCGCTGAAAGTCGCCTTCACGGACCACCCGGTCCAGTTCTTCCGGGCTTCCAGGTAAATAGATCGCGGCTTCGCCAGCGGGGTCCAGCGAGTGGCCCTGCCGCTCTAGTTCAGCGCACACCAGGTTCCGGAGAGCGCCTTCTCTGCCTGGAACTGCAACTTTCATTTTTTGCGGATGCCATGGAGTAGGATATCCGACATTTGTGTGATGACACGTTCCTCGTCAATCGTCTCCACTTTCGCGCCGCCACTCACTTCGCCCACAACGACGCTGGTGATGAAAGACAAGAACATCGCCGCGGCCACTTCAATATCGAGCACTTCGCGCACATCGCCCACCTGCTGACGGCTCTTCAGGAACTGCGTGAACAACAGGCGGCCCTGGACAACAAACGTCTTGTAGAACAGCGAGCCGACTTCAGGATTGTTCAGTGACTCCACCAAAAGCTTTCCCAGGAACGGCTGGCGCCGACGGTGTTCCTCGAGAATTACTTTGGCGAGCATCTGCAACTCGTCGCTGATCGTTTCTCCCGGCATACGGAGATCGGTTGCGAGCGCCGCCGACGACATCAGCTCGAGTTCGCGTTCGAGCACCGCCGCGAGGATGTTTTCTTTTGAGTGGTAGTGCCGGACGATATCGAATGCGGAAACGCCGCTCGATTTCGTCACATGGTCCAGCGTGATATCCGCCAGGTTCTTCTTCGCAAACAGCTCAATGGCGCCATCGAGTACACGCGCCTGCTGTTCCGGTGTTAATGCCATTTAGATACTTCCTCTGTGGCCGGAATGGATCCCGGCGCCCGAAACGAAAAGTATTGCTCCGCCAGCGCCCTGCCGTCATCCTTGCCCGTCAGGATGGTGCGCGCCACGCGCTGTGCGGAAACGATCACCGGCGTGATGCCACCGCCCGGCTGCGTCCAATGCCCGGTCAAGTAGAGATCGCGGATCGGCGTGTAAATCGGCAGCCGCGACGGACCCAGTTGTTCGGGAGACATCTCAAATCCCAGCATCGCACCCTCACGGTTTCCCGTAAAGCGGTACGAAGTCATCGCGGATGCACTCAAGCGCACCACGATCTGATCGTCGATGCCCGGCAGTATCTTCCGCAACCGGCCCATCTGGAGTTCGTCCACTTCTTCTTTGTGCTTTGTCCAATCCGTAGTGCCGTCAAACGGCATCGGCGTGATCTTTTGCATGATCAGGATCTGGCACCCAGGTGGAGCGATCTCAGGATCGAAGCGCGTCGGCGTAAAAACCTTGAAGACGTTTTGCGGCAGATTGCTCGTGTCGTGGGACGACCAGTAGTAGCCTTCCACTTCTTCCAAGTGCTTTTGGTCGGCGCCCTTCAGTCCAATGTGCACCAGATACACCGGGAAGCTGCAGCGCATTCCAGCGACGTGATCGATAATCGCCTTGCCGCACAGTTTTTCGCCGATCAAATCACGATACGTATGCAGCGCGTCGCCATTGGAAACCACGATAGGCGCCTCGAAGTCGAACGTCTCCGGAGTCTTTTTCGAAACCGTGCTGACGCGCACGCCCTTGGCTTTGCCGCCTTCCACCAGGATCTGCTCGGCGCCGGCGCATTTGAGAATCCGTCCCCCCTTGGCCTCGAACGCGCGGCCCATGTCGTCGGCGAACGCCTGCGAGCTGCCCTTCGGATAATAGTTACCCAAAAAATACGATAGCCGCAGCATCGCGTCAAACAGGAACGACGTGCGTTCTGGCGGCGATCCCCAATGAGGAGCGTCAGCCATCAGGAGGGTCTTCAGTCGTGGATCGCGGAAGTGAGAGTCCACTTTCTCGCGCATCGATAGGTTTTCAAGTCGCCGCGCTTCCGGACTTTCAATGTTCTTGAAGTAGTACAGCAGGCCGTACATGTAGGCTCTGCGGAGTTCTTCAAAGTACGAATCGACACCCGCGGCCTCTTCGGGGAACCATTCCTTCAACCTCAAGACATACTCTTGCAAGTCCGCAGGAACGGCGAAGGGTTTCAGTCCAGGAATATGGAACTGGTCCACCGGGTCCATCTTGACCCACTCGGTGGGAATTTCCAGTTCCTTGAGAAGCTTTCCGGTCAGCGTTGCCGGATTGCCGAGCAACGGGTAGAAGTGCGTGGCGGCGTCAAAAACAAAGCCCTTGCGGCGGAACGTGGAACAGAATCCGCCGAGCATGTAGTGCTTCTCAATCAGCAGCACCTTGACGCCGGCCCGCGCCAGGATGTTTGCACAGACTAACCCCGCAACGCCAGAGCCAATGATGATGGCGTCGTAGCTCTTTGGATACTGCCGGCCGAAAATGACATAAGGCTCGCCGCTCACTTATGTTGCCGGACTGGTAGCTTAGTTGGCCACCAGGCCCTGGCCCTCCACGATTTTCAACTTCTTGTTCATGGGCGGAGCGGCGACTTTCGTGGTCATGCCGCTAGGCCACTTCACTTGAATCTCATCGATCTTCGCGGCCTTGCCTATGCCAAAGTGCGCGACATGGGAGCTTTGACCAGCATAGCCGTTGCCGCCGTTCACTTCCTGAATCTGCGGGCGGCCCCCGGCGACGACAGTGATCCGCGCGCCGATCGCATCGCGGTTCGATTTTGTCCCGCGCAAATCGATCTGCGTCCAGTTCCCGGCGCCCGTCGAAATATTGCGGTACAGCAAGCTGTTTTGATCCGCGTTCGCCTGGTAGATGTCCAGCTTGCCGTCGCGGTCGAAATCGGAGATGGCTAGCCCGCGGCCGTCCATTTCGTTATCGACACCGGCTTGCGCAGAAATTTCTTTGAACGTTTCGCCGCCCAGATTGTGCAGGAACTTCTTCTTCTGATAGCCGCTCCACGTCATCTCGCCGATGTTCGGCCAGTTCTTGACGTCGGTGAAATCGACGCCCGGACGGGTGATCATATCCAGCAATACCGGAATGTAGTTGTCCTTGGTGCCCGAGCGCAAACCGTTGACGACAAATAAATCCTGCCAGCCGTCGTTATCGTAATCTCCGAACTTTGCCGACCAGCCCCACAAAGTAGCGCAGGTGTTGGTTTCCTTCGAGACGTCGGTGAAGGTGCCGTCATGGTTGTTGTGCCACAACATGTTGCATTCCTTCATATACTCGTCGGTGATGTTGGTGACGTAGATATCGAACCAGCCGTCGTTGTCGTAGTCCGCGATATCGACGTTCATGCCTTTGCGGGTATCGGTGCCAATCGCTTTTTCCGTCGCGTCCCGGAAAGTTCCATCGCCGTTGTTGAAGTAAATGCGGTCGGTGCCGTAATCGCAAGCGAGGTAAACGTCCTGCCGGCCGTCGTTATTCAAATCGGCGTGGCCGATGTCGAGAGTCCAGCCGGTATGTTTGTCGAAACCAGCTTTCGAGGTGACATCGGTGAAAGAGCCGTTGTGATTGTTGTGCCATAGCGTGACGCCGCCGCCGTTGATCGCGTTGTCCAGGTCATTCGGCAGAACGTGGTCGTCTTTGCCCTCAAGCAGGTTCACGGACTTGAAGTAGTTGCCGAACATCACATCCAGCCAGCCGTCGTTGTCGTAATCAAAGGCAACCGCTGCGATGGTGTTGCCGAAGCGGTTGATTCCCGTGGCCTTGCTCACGTCTTTGAATTTGCCCGCGCCTTCGTTGTGATAAAGGAGCGGAGTGCCGAAACGCGCGACGAGAAGATCTTGTTTGCCGTCGTTATCGTAGTCGAACCATAACGCGTCGGCGACAATTGTGTTCGGTTCGTTGCCGCCCGCGACACCCGCTTTGTCGGTCACGTCTGTGAACGTCGCGTTGCCGTTATTGCGGAACAAACGGTTAGGCTTGCCGTTATCGGAGTCCGTGATGAACAGGTCATCTAATCCATCGCCGTCAAAGTCGCCCGCCGCGGCGGACGCGCCGCCCGACGTGAACATGCGCAGCACATCGGCATGCGGTCCGGAAAAGATTCGCGTATGGTGACGGAACTGAACGCCGGCCTTCTTGCCGATCTCTTCAAACTTGATTGCGGATACTTCTTGCCAGCCGAGCAACCCTACCGGGATGGCGGCAAAAGCACAAATAAATAAAAACCGGCGCTTCATGGATTCGACCACAGCTCCTTCAGATCCGTGTCCACGCGTCGGTTCGGATCAAGCGTATCTTCAATGACAGCCTTCAGATCGTCGCCATCTTTCGCGAGACGGTCCTTCAGAGCCGCACTGTTTGGAAACAGCGCCAGACCTTCTTTCCACAGAGCTTTGGCCCTGTCGAGTTGGTCCGTCTTCCAATAACCGTCGCCTAGAGAAATATAGGCGCGGATGTAATACGGCTTGTTCGGGCCGGCCTTCTGCATCTTATAGGCGGCCTCGAGATCGTTCACGCCAAGTTGTGCCCGGTTGAAAATCTTCGGCCAGAAGAGGTAGCTGTTGCCACGCGTGTAGTAGCCAAGCCACGTCGGCCTTGCTTCGATGGATTTCGTGAAAAAGCCCAGTGCGGTGTTTGCCGTAATGACCTGCGTGATCGCGCCCGCAGCCGGCATTTTGTCGACGTGGGCAAAGCCAAGGTTCAACTGCGCCACGGCAGCTGTTGGGTGTTCTGCGGTCAACGTTTCAAAAAATTTGATGGAACGGTCGTAATCGGCCGGTGCGCCCTCTTTGGGGTGCGATGCTTTTGCCTGCGCCAGCACCGCCATGCGGTACTGGCTTGCGTAACGCATGTTGTCGGGCTCGGCCTTGAGCGCCGTTTCATACTGCGTCAGCGCAGTTGCGTAGTCTTTAGCCGAGAAGGCCTTCTCGGCGGCTTCAAAGGCGGCGGATTCCGCCATTGCCGCGGAGGCCGCGGCCAGGAGTATTGCCAAAATCCTCATTGCTTCTTGCTGGTCCCCTCTTGTATACGCGTTAAACGATCCACCGGAAGGTCGGTGAAAATTTCGGTTGTCCCGGAAGGCCAACGAACTTCAGCGCGATCAATCTTCGTGATGTTGCCGAGTCCGTAATGCAGGCGGTGCATGGACTGCCCTGCGAAACTATTGCCGCCATCGACAAACTGAAGGAATGTGCGTCCACCGGCGGTAAGCCGCACCTGCGAACCCGTCGCCAGACGGTTTGATTTCGCGCCGACGAGTTCAATCTGCGCCCAGTGGCGGTCGGTTGGGCCGACGTTGTGATAGAGAAACGGCTCGTTGTTCGCGTTGGCGACGAACAGATCCAGTCTTCCGTCGTTGTCGAAATCCGCGATGCCGATGCCGCGGCCATCGCGAGTCGAGTCCACTCCATGCAGAGCCGCTTCGTCTTTGAAAATCTGCGCGCGCTCGTTGTGGAACAGGCGTTTTTTCTCGTAGCCACTGAGGCTCTTGTTGCCCATGGGCGGCCAGTTGCGCGCGTCGGCGAAATCGATTCCTGGCTTGGTGATCATTTCGAAGATGTCCGGCACATAGCTGTCGCTGCCGGCCGAAACCCATCCGTTGACCACGTACAGATCGCGCCAACCGTCGTTATCGTAGTCGAAGAACTTCGCTCCCCAGCCCCAACCGGTGTCGTACGTCGCGGTTTCGCGCGCCACGTCGGAAAACTTCAGGTTGCCGTCGTTGTGCCACAAGAAGTTGCCTTCGCGCATGTAGTCGCCGGTGATGTTAGTGACGTAGATGTCGAGCTTGCCGTCCTCATCGTAATCGCCCCACTCGACGTTCATGCCCTTCTTGGTATCGATGCCTACCGCCGATTCGGTGATGTCGGTGAAGGTGCCGTCGCCGTTGTTGCGGAAAAAACGGTCGGTTCCGAAATCGCAAGCGACGTAGAGATCGTCGTCGCCATCGTTATCGGCGTCCGCGTGACCCAGATCCAGAACCCAGCCGCTGCTGCCAAGTCCTGATTTTTGAGTGACATCCGTAAAGGTTCCGTTGTGGTTGTTGCGCCACAAGGTCACGCCGCCGCCGTTATTGGCGGTTTCAAAGCTTTCGGGGAAGAACCGCGGCGTGTTGGGGTTGAACAGGTTGACGCCCTGGAAGTAGTTGCCGACGAACAAGTCGACGAAGCCATCGCGATCGTAGTCAAAAGCGATCGCCGTGATCGCGTTCGCGTAGCGGTCAATGCCTGAGGCGATGGTGATGTCCTTGAACTTCCCTCCGCCCATGTTCTGGAACAGTTGGTTATGTCCGAACTTGATAACGATCAGGTCGCGCAAGCCGTCGTTGTTGAAATCAAACCACATCGCATCGGCGGTCGCATTATCGCCAACATTGACGTTCGCCACGCCCGCGGCTTCACCGACATCGGTGAACTTCAGATTGCGATCATTGTGATAGAGATGATTCTTCGCGCCCTCAGCGGATTCGGTGACGTAGAGATCGTCAAACCCATCGTTGTCGTAATCGCCCACCGCGACGGCGGCGCCCAGCGCCGTGTAGCCCGACATGATTTTCGCGTAAGGATTATGGAATTCGCGATTGGTATGGCGGTAGTTGATACCTGCCTGATGCGTGATATCGGTGAACACCGATTTCCGCTCATCGGCCGCGACGAGAGCGACGGTGAGAGAGAGCCCTCCCAATAGGGCAAGAAGAAACTTCATGAGACCAGCGGTCCTCCGTAAGACTGCGCGCGAATCATCGCCTTCGCGGGTCACCGTTCACCCGAAACGGCATATCCAAAGTGTACACGGACACGAGTGAAACTGCACTTGTTTAAAACAGCGATCCCGTGGTTTCTATATTGAAATTCCTTACGAAGAATTCCCAGCACCGGTTTCGCGAGCTACTGCGCGTAACCGAATGCGGGCGGGTCCAATTTTTCCGGCGTAATTCCAGGTGCCCGCCGTATAATATTGATTTCCACCGGTGTTGGATACGGTTCGATGGGGATGTCGGGCTGGGAATCGGGTGGGAGAAATCGGAGGCATCGTTGCGGCGCCCGGAAGATAGAGTTGTGGTCACCGGTATCGGTGTCGTTACGCCCGTGGGAACAGGGCGAGATCAGTTTTGGAAAGCCCTGCTTGCAGGGGAGTGCGGTATCCGTAAAGTGCGGGCATTTGACACCTCCGGCTATGCGGCGAGCCTCGGCGCGGAGGTCCTCGATTTCGAGGCAGCCCCCTTCTTCGAGCGCACCGATCCAACCACCATGGGCCGCGCGTCGCATTTAGCCGTCGCCGCCGCCCGGTTGGCCATGAGGGACTCAGGACTTGCGGCAGCCGCCCTCGACACCGTTCGCACAGGTGTTTCCATGGGGACCACCTCCGGCGAAGCCGAATTTATCGAGCAGTTCAACGACATTCGTAAACAAACCGGCGACGAAAACATTGCGGGTAAGGTGCTGGTGAAATACGCTTCGCATAGGATTCCCCGCAACGTTGCGGCTGAATTCGGGTTGCTTGGCCCCTGTCTGACCATTCCCACCGCCTGCGCCGCCGGAAACTTCGCCATGGGCTACGCTCTCGACACCATCCGTACCGGTGGAGCCGAACGTATGCTGGCCGGCGGAGCCGACATGTTCTCGCGCATCCCCTACTCGGGTTTCGCCCGCCTGGGCGCGATTGCGCCTGAGCGCTGCCAGCCGTTTGACCGCAACCGCAAAGGCATGGTCCCAGGCGAAGGCGCTGCGGTCATGTTGCTGGAAAGACTGGATTTAGCTCTGGCTCGCGGGGCGAAGATTTACGCGGAAATTTTGGGCTACGGCGTCAGCTGTGACGCCCATCATATGACGGCCGCTCACCCGGAAGGTGAAGGCGCCATTCGAGCCATGCGCGCTGCGATGAAAGAGAGTGGCGTCGGCATCGAGGATATCGAATACATCAGCGCTCACGGCACCGGCACACCGACGAACGACCGCATTGAGGCCATCGCCGCCAAGTCGTTGTTTGGGGAACGGTCAGAACGCATCCCGATGAGTTCCATCAAGTCTATGATCGGCCACACCATGGGAGCCGCCAGCGCGATTGAAACCGCTGCCTGTTCGCTGGCGCTCGACACCGGTTGGGTGCCGCCGACCATTAACCATGAGGCTCCCGACGATGACGTCAAGTTAGATTTCGTGCCGAACAAAGCCCGGCAGGTGCATCCCAAAGTGGTGCTGAACAACGCCTACGCCTTTGGCGGCAACAACGCATCGGTGTGCTTGGGGCGGTATCAATGAGTAAGAAAGTTGTCATCACCGGAACCGGCGTCATCTCCGCCATTGGTGCCGGCCTCGAAGAGTTTGCCGAGGCGCTCTACGGTGGCAAATCCGCTGTTGTGGCCGGACCACCCCCCACCGCGGCCATCGCCGATTTCACGCCTCAAAATTGGCTTGGCAGCAAAGGCTTCAAGTATTTCGACCGCACCGCGCGCCTGTTGTGCGTCGCGGGCACCATGGCAATTGAGAAAGCCGGTTGGAAAGACGACCCGGCCGCGGCCGACGATGAACGGCTCGGCCTGATGTACGGCACGCTCTACGGCAGCGAACACAGCATCACTTCATTCGATTGGGTTGCCGTCACCGAGGGCCCCGGAATGGTCAGTCCGTTGGAGTTCCCGAACACCGTTATTAGTTCGCCGGGCGGCCAGGCCGCTATCAAACATCACCTCTCCGGACCGAGTTGGACGCTATGCCAAGGCTTTGCTTCTTCGCTTCATGCATTGCAGCAGGCCTCGGTTTTCGTGAAAGCGGGGCGCGTCAAAGCAATCCTGGCGGGCGGCGCCGATGAATCGTCCCCGGAATCGACGCAGGCGTTCACGCACATGGGCTTACTGGGCACCGGTGTTCGTCCTTTTGCAAAGGATTCGCAAGGTACCGTACTCGGCGAAGGCGCGGCGTTGTGGATGCTCGAATCCGAGGAATCCGCGAAGGCCCGCGGCGCAGCCTATAAAGTGGAGGTGCTGGGCTTCGGTCAAGCTCAGGACGATACGACTACGGCGGTTTCGGGTGCGGTTGCCATCCGCAATGCGCTCAAAAACGCAGGCATTGACGTGAGCCAGATCGGCTGCATTATCGCCTCGGCCGATGGCATTCCGGCGCTCGATGCCGCGGAAGAGCAGGCACTCCACGAAGTATTCGGCCCGTCGCTTGCCGGCATTCCGGCCTGCGCTCCGAAAGCCGCGCTCGGTGAAACCATGGGACCCGGAGCGTGTTTCTCTGCGACTGCCGGCGCACTGGCTCTCGAGCGCCAATCTGTTCCTCCCACGGCGGGATACTCGGGCGGCGGCCCGCTGCGTTTGTCCGCCGAAGCGCAACCAATACAAGGAAAATACGCACTCGTGAACGCATTTAGCTACGACGGCAACGTGATGTCCATGGTTCTGGGCTTATGTCAGTAAGGGAAAAGGCCACGGAATCCGTGGAAGAAGTCACAGTTGGGCCGCTGGATCTCATTCCGCGACTCAAAGACGAAGGCTATGAAGCAGACCGCGTCGCGCGCCGCCGCGAGTGGATCGAACAGCGCACCGGAGCGTCGCTGAAGCATACCGCCCAGTGCTCCTGGGACACCGCGACGATGCGCGGCAATATCGAAAACCCCATCGGCGTATCGCAGATCCCGATGGGTGTCGCCGGACCCGTGCTGGTTCACGGAGAACATGCCGAAGGCCTGTTCTACGTGCCTATGGCCACCACCGAAGGCGCGCTGGTCCGCAGCTATGAGCGCGGCATGATGGCGCTCACCCGCGCCGGTGGCGTGCACGCCACCGTGCTCGAAGACGAAAACCAGACCGCGCCAACGTTCTTTTTCAAGAACGTGGCCGCCGCGCGCGGCTTCGCAGCTTGGATCGACGATCATTTTACGGATCTCAAGCGGGAGGCGGAAACCACCACGCGCCACGGCAAGCTGAAGCGCGTGAAGTGCTATCAGGTGG
>JBEBGM010000035.1:0-47049 GCA_040081455.1 Bryobacteraceae bacterium | reverse complement strand
GGGGTGTGGTGCGCGCGCTGCTCGCGGTCGTTTATGAGAGGAGGAAAAATTACCGCCGAGCCATCTTGACTTTCGGCGTGGCCAGGTAGCCGACAATCGTGTCCTTCTTCACCTGATTCACGACGATTTCATACGGCTGGCGTAGACCGTTCACGTACATCTGGACCGGCTCGTTCACCGTCTTGTCCTTCTTTTCGATGTGCTTGTCGTCGGCAAACACATCCACGGTGAAGCGATTGCGCTTCAGATCGGCCTTCTTCAGCGTTAAGGTGACATCGCCGACTTTTTTCGCGCCCGTGTTCTTGGCAATCTCGAACTCGTAATAGTTGCGATCGCCCAGCGCTCGCAGTTCCTGCAGCTCCTTACCGTTGGTGGCGATCAGTCCGCTCATCACGCCCATATCGCCCACCATGCTCTTCATGTCGGTACGGATATCGGCCGTGGTCTTTTCGAAATCGGCGCGCGTGGTGGCAACGTTCGCCTTCACGTCTTCCACGTTCGCCTTCACCGTATCGACGTTGCCCGCAACTTCAGTGAATTTCGTAGTCGTTGCGTCTTTGAACTGGCCAATGTCGGTCGCGACGCGCTCCTGTTGGGCTTTTTGATCCGTGATTTCCTGCATCAGCTCTTCATTTTTCTTTTGCGCTTCCGTGCGCGCCCGGCGAATGGCTGTCGTGGTGTTGTCGTTGTAACCTTTCACCTGTGAGGCCACTTCATCGAAACGATGACTCTGCTGCTCAAAGGCAGCCGTGGTCGTTTCGTTGAGCTTCGAAATTTCCGTGCTCGCCCCCGCGCGGGTCCGTGCAATTTCATCGCTGAGGTCGTTCGAACGCGAGAGTAGGTATCCGTTCGCGCCCAGGGCGACCAGAAGCCCGCCTGCCAGCAGCCCGACTATGACCTTGTGATTCTTATCCTGCTTCGCCACCGTCGTTTCATTTGAAGTGTTGTTAAACATCCTGCGCTCCTTTGCGGCTCCCAGCCGACGCGCAGGTATATTGCACGGCACGTGCCAATCGATAACTCTCTATTTTTGTTAGTGTTTCATAGAAGACCCAGGGTCTTCGGCGTAACAATTACGGAAAGAAGACGGGCAAAGTTACGGGTTGCCCGGTCCGGCAGCCCGCGGAAGCAGTAAAAATTTCGAAGGGTGTGCTAAGCAACACGCAGTTCGATTTCGACGACACCAATACCATGTAGTTCAGCGCGAACCGGCTTGCCAAGAGGCGCCTCCACGACTCCAGCATAGGAGCCAGTGGTGACGATGTGGCCTTTGCGCAGCGTTTCGCCGGTGGAGCGAAGATAATTGACAAACCAGGCGTAGGCAACAAACGGATCGCCGCTCGGATGTGGACGGTCTTCGTCCATCAGAACGGTGTCGCCGCTGGTAATCTTCACGTGCAGCTTGTCGAGCTTCTTTTCAAAGATGCCTTCCACTTTCGGGCCAATCCACAGCCCGTAGTTATTGAAGGAGTCCGCCAAAATCTCGCCGGGGGTCGCGGCAGGCTTATTGGCGTAGCGGGAACCAAGCAACTCGATCACATAATGTGTATCGCCGATGGACGCGCGGATCTCGCTGTCAGTGTACGGCGTCGCTCGCGGCGGCATGTCGTGCGCGGGGACGAACGCGATTTCGGGTTCAATCAAACCCTTTGGCCCAGCTACAAAATACGGAATCGCGCTGCTGATCTTCGAGGCGGGAATAGAAGAGAGAATCGGCAGGCCGCCCGGCTTCGGCACCGCGCATTTCCAACCGCCCGTGGTTTCTCCAAGCGCTTCCATCACTCGCTTCTGAATGGCCACGGCCGAGTCGCCGTCAGTGGGGCGGCAATCTTCGGCCAACGCGGGTCCGGGAGTGTTCGTGCGACGGGCTTCGATCAATTGCTGTGCGGCGCGTTCAATTTGTTCTGGCGTCAAGGGCATGAGTGAGGTCTCCGAAAGTTGGAAATACCCATGGTATCGCGATAGATGAGGTTAGTTGCGCGCTTCCCTAAGAGATCTCAGCAACTTCCTGTTCGCCGGTTCCCGCTCCGCGGAAGGCAAGTTTCAGCATTGGCGGGGCAACCAAGGTTGTGGCTACTGCCATGAAGACGACAACGGCGTACGTATCAGGACGAACCACATGCAGCGCGAGTCCCAACTGCGCCACCACCATGCCGACTTCGCCACGAGGCACCATGCCAACCCCGACTCGTATTGCGTCGACCTTGCCGAGTGATAACGCACCTAACCCGCAACCCACCAGTTTCGAGAGCACGGCAGCAATGGAAATCACAATCGAAAGCGCGAGCACGGGCAAATTGGCGAACGTGTGCAGATCGACGTGTAAACCGATGCCTGCAAGGAAGAAGGGGAGTAGCAACTCGGTGACGCCGTGCGTCAATTCCTTCACGCGTTCTTCAACGCTTTCCGAAAGGGCCATACCCGCGAGAAACGCGCCGACAATCGCGGCAACGCCCGCATACACCGCCAACAGAGCCAATGCGAAGAGCAAAATGAGCGAAAACGAAAACTGCGACTCGCTCAGCCGCAGCCGTTCACCCAAGCGCGGCACAACTTTCGTCATGGAACGCGTCCCCAGCAGAGCTACCAGAATCGTAAACCCGATAGCGAGCGCCGCAGTGATTCCGATCTGCACATAGTTCACCGAACCCTGCGCCATGCCGCTGACCACAGCGAGAATCAGCAACCCCAGCACGTCATCGATCACCGCCGCGGCGAGAATGATCTTACTCGAGCGTTCCGCGAGCAGTCCTTTCGATGCCAACACTTGCGCCGTTATGCCGACGCTTGTCGCCACCATCGCAGCGCCGGTGAAAATCTGCTCGATCTGCGGCAATCCCCAGGCGGCCATCAATAGCCACCCTGCGGCGAATGGCACCACCACGCCGAGCAGGGCCACCACAGTCGCCGTTCCGCCCACACGGATCAGTTCGCTCGACTTCACCTCCATGCCCACGCGAAACAGTAGGAACATGGCGCCCAGATTGGCGAGCGCGGATAAAAACTCGTTGGGCTCGATCCACCCCAACACACTCGGCCCTACCAGAACGCCTGCCAAAATCTCGCCAACGATTGCAGGCATCGACAACCGCTCGCACACTTCCGCCAGGATCTTCGCCGAGCCGAAGATCACTAACATCGCCAATGGCAGCGCGAATTCCGGTGAACTGGTTCCGTGCATGAGGCAGTGAACTTCTAGTATGTGGCCTCTGATGTGCGAGTGGACAGTCGAGGCCAAAGAAAAACCGGGTCCAAGGCATTGCCTCAGACCCGGGGAAAAGCCTCCGACCCGTCAAGACCAAACCGCCAACTGCACTCCGCGGCCCAATCCGCCTACTCGGTAGGAGTAATGAGGAAACTATTTCGGAAGTGGGAAGTACATCACCAAGCCGATCAGGGCCGTGTCCTGGCTCTTCTTGGTGCCCACCGAACCAGTGGCGAAGTACGGGATGTCCGACCAGTCGTGACGATATTCGAGCTTCGTCATCACGCCGGGAACAAACTCGTAGTTCAAGGTGCCAGTGAATTCCTTCAGCTTCTGGACGCTACCGGTGATGTAGCCATCGGTATCGTTGTAGATTTCAAAACGCGGCGCGAAGTACAGCTTCTTCGGTCCGAGTTTACCGGCAACGGCGATGGTCCACCAATTCGCCGTGGCGTTGGCAAGCTTGGATCTGTTCGAGCCGTAATCGTAGTTGACATAGAATGCGGCGTTGTCGCTCGGCGTCACGGTGAGCGCGGTATCGAAGAAGTTGCGCATACCCTTGCCGTTATCGCCGCCCAGGAGAACGCCGTTGGGATCGAGCGCCGAGTTCTCAGGACCCATGTAGTATGTGTTGGACCAAACCATCTTCGACGACGTGAACGTCGCGTTCAGGCCGATCGTCTTGCCGGTGTTGTTGTCAAATACGTTATTCCAGCCGTTCACCAACTGAACGCCACCCGTGAAGTGGCTGCCAACCGGAACGGTGAAGCGCGCGCCGAAATGATAGAAGGGACCATTGGTGAACAGCAGCGAACGCGAATAGTTCCAATTCAAATATGTTTCCGTCAGCTCGGCGCCGGCAGCGGTGTAGAACTTACCAAAGTCCATTTGCACACCACCCCAACCCTTTGGCTTTACGCTCAAGTAAGCCTGCGTGACGTGGTTCAAAAAATTGTTGGAAACAACGCCGGCCGCGCCAAATACGTTGCGGTTGCCCGGTTCGCCGGCGCTGAAGATTTCCATGCCGGTGCCGAAGCCGAAATCGAAGACGAAGCCAACCGGCTCCGGCGCCATCTCCAGGCGCATCTTCGCAAAGTTCAGGTCAAAAGAATTCGCACTCGCGTCAAAGTTGTGCTGCGTGTTCACGCGCGACGCGGGGTGATTGTTGTTAAAGCTGTAGTAGCCGTCCAGCGTGCCGCTCAGCTTGATTGATCCGATCTGAAAACCGGTCGGTGTGGATGCCGGAGCAGACGCCTGATCTTGCGCGAAGGCGATCGCTGTGGATAGTGCGAGACCTGCAAGAAAAGCTCGTGTCAAGGGGAACCTCCAAAGTAACTTGTTTAGAAATTTTTATGAGAAACGCAACGTGGGTTTCTGCGCGAGTGATGGCTCGGTTACTTTGTATTCTACGGACGCAATCGACGCTCGGCTAATCAATAATTTCAATGGAACCCATGGGGACGCCCTCCCTTTCGCCCGCTTCCACTCTCCGCGTCGAAGCGCGTCTTGCCTCAGATCCGCGAACCATTGGGCCTATGTGATTGATTCCGATTTGTATATCGTTTCCGCCGAAACTTTCCCACAAGAATCGAGAGTCAAAGTGGCGTCAGACGCCGCTGGACGTTATAGATATTTTCGATTGGGCCTATAGATACTGCTTGGGGTCTGTTTGCGCCACCTTGCGGGATACTGGAGTTGGAGGAACGATGGCCGTCGCCGCGCGTCCGAATATGTCTGTGATGGAAAAGCTGCACTCGAGCGCTGCCTGGCACCAGATCAAAGCGGAATTTCAGACCACTGGCGATGCCTCCTTGGTGCATCGCGAACTCTCCCGGGTGGTCGACAACATGGCCATGCTGTCGTTTTCCTCTACTCTTGGCGCGGCATTTCCCAAAGGCGTTGCGATGCTTGCGGTCGGTGGCTTTGGCCGCAAGGAATTGTTCCCCTATTCCGATATCGACATCATGATCCTGGTGGAGAACGAAGTCCTCACGGGATCGATCAAAGAATCTCTCTCCGAGTTCGTCCGCCAGTTGTGGGACGCCGATTTGCGCCTCAGTAATTCCGTCCGCACCGTGGAAGAGTGCCTGATGGTGCACGAGCAGAACATCGAACTGAATATCAGCCTGCTTGACCGCCGGTTCCTCGCGGGCGACGAATCCGTGTTCCGCACTCTCGATAATCGTTTTGCATTCTTCCTGACCAAGCATGGACCCAAGCTCGGCCGGGCGCTGTGCGAAATGACCCGCGCTCGTTACGAGAAGTATCAGGACACGATGTTCCACCTGGAGCCGGATGTAAAGGAAACGCCGGGCGGGCTGCGGGACCTTCACTTCATTCACTGGTTGGGTATCTTGCATCCCGAGCAACGCAACGAAGCGGCTCTTCAGGGACCCACTGCCTTCATTTCGTCGCTGCGTTGTTTCTTGCACTACCGGGGCGGGCGCGATCGTAATGTCCTGGACTTTGAATCGCAAGACCGCGCAGCTGAGCAGTCGTATTCCACCGAGAAAACGCCGGAGTTGTGGATCCGGCAGTACTTCCACAACGCCCGCGCAATCTTCCGGGAAGCTCGGCGTACACTGGATGCCGCTGAGAAGTGCGGAAGTTCGTTGTTGACGAATTTTCGCGATTGGCGAACGCGCCTTTCCAACTCCGAATTTAGCGTGGTGCGAGAGCGGGTGTTGCTCCGCAACCCGGCACAGCTCAAAGGCGAGCCGGAGACAATTCTTCGGCTGCTCGATTTCATCGGCCGTCACGGTATCCCTGCCGCGGCGGAAACCGAACGGCGGCTGGAGAATGTTTCTTCGGAATTTCGCGATATGTGCGCGAAGATGCCGAACCTATGGAAAACGCTAAAAGGCATCCTAGCGAAACCGCACGCCGTGATGGCACTTCGCACGCTGCAGAACACGGGCTTGTTGGAGGCGATGCTGCCCGAGTGGAAAACCATCGTCAGTCTGGTGGTACGCGATTTCTACCACCGCTACACAGTGGACGAACACACTCTGGTCACGATTGAACTTCTGAACGAACTGCGCGACACGAAGGATTCCGCCCGGGGCCGCTTCGCCGGGCTTCTCGCGGAAATTGGCGATCCCGCGATCCTCCTGTTCTCACTTCTGTACCATGACGTCGGTAAAGGGGCGCTCTCCGGCGATCATTCCCATATCTCGCTCGAATGGGCTCAGGACGCGCTGAAACGCATGGGCGCACCCGCCGACGAAGCCCAAATGTGCGAGTTCCTGATTGAACATCACCTCGCGCTGTCTGACGTGATGACCGGCCGAGACCTCGGCGATCCGGCTACGGCGCGCGCGCTCGCTGACCGCATTGGTACGATCGAGCGTCTGAAGTTTCTCACGGTACTGACCTACGCCGATATCTCCGCGGTGAATCCAAGCGCGATGACTCCCTGGAGGCTCGAGCAGCTTTGGCGGGTTTATCGGGTGGCGCAACAGGAACTAACTCGTGAACTCGAAACCGGCCGCATTGAGGATATCCCCGAGCATCTCGCCACTCACGGCGATTTCGTCCGCGGATTTCCCGTTCGCTATTTGCGCACGCACAGCAATAGCGAAATCGCCGCACACTTGAAGTTGTACGAGGCCAGCCGCCCCACGGGCGTCGCGGCGCAAATTGACCGCTCCGACGGCTTCTTCCGCCTCACCGTGATCGCACGCGATATGCCTGCATTGTTTGCCTCTTTCGCTGGCGCCCTATCAAGTTTCGGTGTCGACATTCTCAAGGCCGAGGCGTTTTCAAACGCAAAAGGGCTTGTACTCGACACGTTCGTGTTTGCAGATCCCAAACGGAATCTGGAACTGAACCCGAGTGAAATTGACCGCCTCACGGACCTGATCAAGAAAGTGGCCGTCGGAAAGGCAGACGTCCAACGCCTGCTCAGCAGCCGCCCCCAAACCGCGAAGCGGCGCGGAGGTGAGCCCGCCGTGCAATTCGATTCCGACGCCTGCGAAACCGCGACCCTGGTGGAAATCGCCACCGACGACCGCCCCGGCCTGCTCTTTAACCTGGCGACCGTCTTTTCCAGTACCGCGTGCAATATCGACGTGGTCTTGATCGACACACAAGGCCACAAAGCCATCGACGTGTTCTACGTGGCGCAGAACGGAGCCAAGCTGACGCCAGAGGCGCAGGAAATGCTCCGGGAACGCCTGTTGGCAGCCTGCTAGAACTGCGCATTCGCGCGCAGTTCTAAGTGGGAAAACAAACCCCCTCTGTTCGCGCTTATCCCGTGGGTCGCCGATTCGAGGCTAAGATGCGTCGAATCCTGGGCTTGGCGTGAAACCTATAAAACCAGTTGATGGCACGTCGCGTGCAACAGAGCGTATGAGGTCCTGAACACTTATGCGAAAACTCGTTTCCGCTTTTCGTTTCGCGATGTTGTTGGCGGCCGCTTCACTGACGCTTTCCGCCCAATCCGATCGCAGTATGGCGTTGTTCGGCCGGCCCTGGTATCCCGGAATCCTGTTCGGCAACTTCAAGCACCCGGCAGTCGGTTCGTGGTTCGGCAAAGCCGCGCAGGCTTGTGTATCGCCCACCGACCCCACTTGCTTCCAGGTCGCCCTCTTCATGACACCGACGCTCAACGACGATGGAAGCTTCCTGGGAAATGACAGCTTGGCGCTGGGAGGCCCACCGTTCGGTCCCCACACTACGGCACATGGGAAGTGGGTCGCCACCAGCCCAACCGATATTATTGCCGACTACGTTTTCATGCTCCCCGCAAGCGCCGCCTCTAGCGTCAGCGTATTGCGCTTCCGTTGGCAAGCTTCCGTGGTTCGATGGGACACCATGGTCGGCTATGTGAACATCTTCTTCGGCCCAGAGGTCCCGATGACGTGGGAGAACATCACGCCTGGAAATTTCCCGGCATTGCCAAATGAAGCACTGCCCGCGCTCACGCCACCGGCCCAGTTTTATACGGATCCGGCCAACTGCCCAAGCGGGCCGCCAGCCTGTCCGTTGGTCTTCCGTTTCACGATCAAACGCGTGGAGCCCTAAGACTTAGGCCCCAAGACCGGCCCGATACGGATCTTAAGTCGGCGATATGCAGCGAACTTGCGCCAGGGTGTCCCCGCCTGTCAGTCTAAAGACGTGCGCGGATTCCGCCTTTTCGGCGCCCTTGGTGTGCTTGCGGTGCTCGCGGCTACGCCTTTGCCCGCCCAGCTCTCGGCGCGCGAAAAGCAACTCAACGTGGATTCCTTTGAAACCGTGTGGACCACCGTGCGCGACAAGCACTGGGAGCAGAACCCAGGCGGACTCAATTGGCAGGCCATCCACACCGAGTTTCTCCCAAAGGTAGAGGCCGCCGGCACCATGGATGAAGCACGCGCCGCAATGCGTGAGATGTTGACCCGCCTCCAACAGACGCACTTTGCGATTGTCGCTTCAGACGTCTATGAAAACGTGGCGGCCGACGGCGGCGACGCCTGGCCGGGTTTTTCCGTGCGGGTACTGAATGGCGCCGTCGTTGTCTCCAGCCTCAACTCCGAAACACCCGGCGTCAAACCGGGCTGGGAGCTTCTTTCCGTGGATGGCATCGATCTGCGGGAGTTCGTCCGGAAACTGCAAGCGAATCCCGGCGTCCAGGAAATGGCCATCCAACGGGCGCTGCTTTCACAAATGCGCGGCCCCACTGGGAAGCGGCGGCGGTTCGAGTTCCGGCCTTCAACCGACGAATCCGCACCTCCCGTGACCAAAGAGATCGCGCTACTACCGCCCAAGGGTAATGCCACAACCTTCGGCAATTTGCCCACCCAGTATGTTTGGTTCGAGTCACGAATGATCGGGAACATTGGGATTATTTCCTTCAATGCGTTCCTTGACCTGGTCCGCGTTATGGGCCAGTTCGGTTCGGTCGTCCAGGGCTGCTCTCAATGCGACGGCCTGATCATCGACCTGCGTGGCAACCCTGGTGGCATCGGCGGCATGGCGATGGGCATGGCGGGCTGGCTCGTCGAGAAACAAAACCTTCGCCTCGGCACCATGTATATGCGCGGAGCCACACTCGGCTTTGTGATCAACCCTCGTGCGGACGCCTACCTGGGACCGCTGGCAATACTGGTAGATGGCACGTCAGCTTCCACCTCGGAGATCTTTGCCGGAGGCTTAAAAGACATTGGGCGGGCGCGTATTTTTGGGACGCGAACGGCTGCGGCGGCATTACCATCGGTTTTCATGCGCCTTTCCAACGGGGATGGGTTTCAATACGCGATTGCCAATTACATCTCGCAAGGCGGCTCGGCCCTGGAGCGCAACGGCGTAACGCCCGATCAGGAAGTGAGACTCACCCGTGACGGCCTGCTCGCTGGCAGGGATGCCGTCGTCGAGGCGGCTCTCGACTGGATTCGCCAGCAGCGTGGAAAATAGAGTAAAGGACAACATGAAGATTTCCAACTGGTCTCTGCTTCCGGTGCTCGTTGTGCTCCCGGCATGCTTGTCAGCACAAGACGCAAAACCGCAGCCGCTTCCCAAAGCGGATTCGATCCTTGACCGCTACGTCCAAGTCACTGGCGGCAAAGGCGCCTACGAAAAGCACAAGAACCAGATTCTGACCGGCACCATCGAGTTTCCGGCCATGGGCCTGAAAGGCAAGGTCACGCGCTACACCGCCCCAGGCGATAAAGAGTACTCGCTCATTGAGTTGGACTCGATCGGCAGCATAGAATCCGGCATCTACCTGGGAGCCGCGTGGGAGAAAAGCGTTCTGCTGGGCCCACGCATCAAGAATGCCGACGAGCGTGACCAATCCATCCGGGAAGCTCGCTTCAACGCACCCATCGAGTGGAAGAAAATTTACCCTAAAGTCGAGACGATCGGAACCAAGGATATCGATGGCGATGAATGTTATGAAGTTCTTCTGTCGCCACCCAGCGGTAAACCCGTCCACCAGTTTTTTTCAAAGAAAACCGGATTGCTGGTGCGCACGACGATGATCGCGGCAAGTCAGATGGGAGATGTCGATGTGGAAGTGAATGTTTCGGAGTACAAAGTCTTTAGCGGTATTCGCGTGCCCACCGTATCCAAGCAGCGCGCCGGAAGCCAGGAACTTCGCATCACGGTGGACGATGTCCGCGTGAACGAGAATATTTCCGATTCGCGCTTTGAGCCCCCGGCCGACGTGAGCGCGATGATCCGCAAAGCAAAAGCCTCCGCCGAGGGGCGCCTGCCGTGATTGGATCAATCTCTAATCCAGATCCTCGGGTGGCTCTGCCTGCTTGTAGAACTTCGAGCGGCAACTTCGACAGCGGAACGGCCAACGCCCAAACGCACGCTGGACGCCCGACCACAAGCCCTCGGCTTTCGATCGCCGAATGTCATTGGACCCGCACTTCGGACATCCGGTGATCTTTGGCTCTTCGTAAGGTAGTTCTTCTTGCTCCAGTTCTTCGCTCACAGCGAATCACCCACGATCAAAGATTAGCATTGACCACACCCCCTCGCGGGTTCAGATAATGCCGCGGCAGCGAGAAGAACGTTAGTTGTAGAAAACAGTAGATATTTTTGGCAATCCACGCTATAAACAAATTTAGGCTTGCGCGCGTTCCTCGGCAGCAAGTTCTGGATCAACAGCAATGACACGGCGCACCGCATATACAGTCCTGTTCTCGGTGATCGCCATCTATGGAGCTTTCGTCCTTCGCGGACCACAGGGCATCCCGGCATTGTTCGAGAAACATCGCCAGATCCGGCAGCTCGAAGAGCAAAACGCCACGACGGCTCTCGAAAACAAGCGCCGCCGGGAACGGATTCAGCGTCTGGAAACCAGTACAACCGAGCAGGAAATGGAAATCCGGAAACAGCTCAAGCTGCTGCGGCCCGGCGAAACAACCTTCATCCTGCCCGAAGGCGCGAAAGATAAACCCTCCGAAGACGATACAAAGCCGTAGGAGAGGGACTCCCCTCCCCGCCGAGCTCGATCTTTCTACCAGACCCTACAAGCTGGCCCCTTGGTCATCGACTTACCCGCGCCACAGGCAAACGCTTGTTGGAACTCTGGCATGTTCGAAACGGTCCCGTTGACGCGGAAACGTCCGGGTGAGTGCGGATCGGTCTGTGCGCGCATGCGGTCCATTTCCGGCGTGCGGGTTTCACACCACACTTGCGCAAAGCCCAGGAAGAATCGCTGCTGCGCCGTGAAGCCATCGCGCTTCTCGGGTTCCTTGCCCGCCAGTTTGTCCATCAAGGCCATATAAGCGATGCGGAGGCCGCCGTTATCCGCCGTGTTTTCGCCCAGCGTCAGTTTTCCGTTCAGCTTCACGTCCGGGACTGGGCTGTAATTGCTGTACTGATCCACCAGGCAACTGGCCCGCTGCTCAAACGCCTTGGCGTCTTCCGCGGTCCACCAATCGCGCAAATTGCCCTTGGCGTCGAACTGGCGGCCCTGGTCGTCGAAACCGTGGGTTAATTCGTGCCCGATCACCGCACCGATGGCGCCGTAGTTCACCGGATCGTCAATCGCGTTGTCATAAAAGGGCGGCTGCAGGATGCCGGCCGGGAAGTTGATGTCGTTCTGCGAGGGTTCGTAGTAGGCGTTCACCGTCGGCTGACTCATCTCCCATTCCTTTTTGTCGACAGGCTTGTTGATCTTCGCCAACTGGCGCGCCACCTCATGGATGCTCGTGCGTTCCGCATTGCCGTAAGCATCGCCCTTGACGATTTTTACCTTTGCGTAATCCTGCCACCTCTCGTTGGTGCCGATCTTATTCAGGATGCCGTGGAGCTTTGTCATTGCTTGATCCTTGGTAGCAGGCGTCATCCATTCCAGGCTCTGGATATCCTTGGCAAACGCCTTTTCGATCTCGGCGACCATCTCGCCGGTGCGGCGGATGCCTTCCGGCCCCAGCGTCTTTTCCACAAACTTTCGGCCCAGCGCGTCCGGCAACTGGTTATCCGTCTGATCAACGCACCGCTTCCAGCGCGGACGCATTTCCTTGGCGCCGCTCAAAGTCTTGCCGTAGAAATCGAACGTTGCCTGTTCAAAGGCAGCTGGCAGCACCGAACTCGCTCCATGGACGGCATGCCACGTCAGGTACGCCTTCAAATCGTCCAAGCTGCTGTCTTTAATCACCGCTTCAATCGACTTCAAATACTCCGGCACATCCACATTCAGCGTCTGGAACTTCGGCGAGGCAATCATCTTGAAAAACGCCTCCCAGGCGAAGCTCGGCGCGGTGTCCGAGAGATCCTTCAGCTTGCGGATGTTGTACATCTTCTCCGGATCGCGGCGCGACACACGATCCAGCGAACCCTGTGCCAGCTTCGTTTCCATCGCCAGCACCGCCTGCGCCCTCTTCGCCGCATCCGCCGGAGCCACGCCAATCAACTCGAACATTTTCTGCACGTGCGCTACGTACTTGTTGCGCAGATCGATATCCTTCTCGCCGGTTTTCAAATAGTAGTCACGATCGGGCAGACCCAATCCGCCCTGATCGAGATCGGCTATATTCATCGAAGAGTTCTTCGAGTCCGGTCCCGCGCCAAAGCGGAAAAACGGAGACGTCCCGCTGCGGAACAACTGCGCCACCACTTTGGCAATGTCCGCCTTGCTCTTCATCCCTGCAATCGCGTCCAAGTCACCTTTGAGTGGCGCCGTACCGCGCCCGTTGATCGCGCCTTCGTCCATGCAGGAGGCGTAGTAGTCGCCAATCTTCTGGTCAATCGCGCTCCGGTTCGATGCCTTCGCCGCGGCATCCAACAGATCGCGCAATACGATTCGATTGTTATCCTGCAGCGCATCAAAGCGCCCCCATCGAGATTGGTCGGCCGGCAGCGGATTCGCGGTCATCCAGCCGCCACATGCGTACTGAAAGAAATCCTCGCAAGGGTCGACCGAGCGGTTCAGAGAGGCGGGATCGAAGCCTAATCTCTTCGGTTCTTGGGCTGGAACCGGGGAAATCAACAGAAGGGAGAACGCGGACAAAAAGGCAAGGCGTCGCATGAACATATTGTAGCGACGTCCCGGCAACACGTTGGTCGCGAAAAATGCCCGAAAAGCACCTATCCCCGGGGCGATGCTACTCATACTAACCAGGACAGTGGTACGTAAGTACGTCAGGCGATACCGGGAAAGCAATTAAGGACTCTCCCTGATTGGGTGGGCGTCGTCCCTCCCCTACACTCGGAAAGATGATGTCGGTAGCAAGAGCCAGCAAGTCACAATATTCGGAAACCGAAGCCGCAGAAGAGTTAGGGATCTCCGTCGATCAACTGCGTACGATGATTCGCAGCCACGTGGTCGAGCGCGATGAGGACCTGAACAACGTTCCGGTGACGACGTTCCAGCCCTCGGATCTGTTGATTCTGCGCCTCTTGTCTGGAATGCCCACCACCGGCTAGACCGCACCTGGCGAGCCTCATTTCGACGTTGAGCTGCCCCGTAAATCGTGTTCCAACTCGTCAAAATAGGGCTTGTCTTTAAGGCTGGCTCGCGAGCCAGGAAAATAAGTCAGGGCTAATTCAGCGCGATCCTTAGAGAGGCTGGTCACCGTTACCGAGCACCGTTCCCCTTGCGTCAGGCGGGTGTTGTCCACAATCGGGAAGTCAAACAAGCCCACCCAGAATTTGCTGTCAATCTCCGAGACTCCCTTCAGATCCAGCTCCGCTTGCCTGCACGTCTTCTCGTCGAGCACTTTCGAAACGTACAAACGGACCTGCAGTTCGTGCGAAGTAAGATTGAAATCAGTCACTTCCAGCTTGAACCGGCGATAATGTGGCTGCTGGTCACGGGAGTCCATTACAAGGCAAACTTGAGTGATGCTATCGTCCGGCTTCGGGTCCTTCGCAACCGTTGCCGGGCCGAAGAACCGCAGGAACGCCATCGAGTCGCCGATGTGCGCCAAATCATCCGCACCCGCGCGCACCACCGCACCGCTGTCGCCCAGCACGCGCAACTGCCGCTCGTTCGTTTCCACAGCAATGGTTTCCAACCGGCCCCGCAGGTCTTCGAACGTTTTGCGCTTCTCCGGAGGGACTATGCCGGACTCATCGGGAATCAGCCGCCGTACATGCTTGAAGAGCGGGCCCAGGTCCATCGACTCATTGAAGTTACTCGCCAACAGTTCCAGATTCAGGACCTGCTGCTCCAGGTAGTCGGGAGCCTTGGGGTCCACTTGCGGCGAAGTGAACTTGTCGAGGATCGATTTGAACATGTCTTTGCGCAGGTCGCTGTCGCTTTGCTCCCGGCGCGTCATCATGTCGGCGTACAAGCGGAGATTATTTTCCTTCTGCTGCCGTGCGTTGAGCGAGGCGTTCAAGGTGAAGCCCACGGCAGCGGTCACCAGCGGCATAGCGACCACGGCCATTATGTCCATCCAGAATTTTCTGCGATCGGGGGTTTGTTCGCCGGGCACTGGACACCTATTACGAAGGAAGCAACCTGTCTACCGGATCCGAAGTTCGTTCGATCCGTCCGCTTTTCGCGCTACTTCCAGGTCATAAAGCGTCGGTTTGTCGTAGGAGAAAACAAGCACCCCGGGCGAGCCTTGCCGCCCCGTGAGCGTAAACGTGCAGCGGCCTTGCTGCATGACCGTGATCCGGTAGGTGCCGTCGGCGTTCGTCGACCCCTTTGTCTGCTCACCCGCACAGGTGATTGCCACCGGAGCATTCGCCACCGGCTTGCCGTTTTCAGAAACAGATCCGTAAAGCTGCCCGGCGTGCAGAACCCCCGCGAAGGCGAGGACCGCCGGAAGTGTTGCCAGAAAACTTGAGAATCGCATGCGGCACCACCCTCCAAGCTGGCCGCAGGGCCAACTTGTCAATAGGATGCGGCGCCGCCATTCGGCGTTTCACGATTCGGCAAACGATTCCAGGCGAATGCTTTAGTTCACCAGATTCGGCGGCCGCTTTCCCTGAAGGAACGCGATCGCGTTCTCCGCGGCCAGAGTGGTCATCCGCGTGCGTGTTGCCACGGTAGCCGAGCCTACATGCGGAGCCAGCACGGCGTTGGGGCACTCCAACAGGCCCGGATGCACTTCCGGCTCGCGCTCAAATACATCGATGCCCGCGCCCCAGATCCATCCCTCTTTGAGCGCACAAACCAACGCGGCCTCATCCACAACAGGACCGCGAGCCGTGTTCACCAAAATGGCGTTTTTCTTCATCAGGCGCAGTTCCGCTTCGCCAATCGTGTGCCGCGTCGCAGGGCTCAGCGGAACGTGAATGCTGAGGAAATCCGATTCGCGCAGCAGTTTCTCTTTGGGAACCCATTCGGCATGTAACTCATGTTCGAGTTCTTCATCCAGTCGATGCCGGTTGTTGTACAACACCTTCATCCCGAATCCCCGCCCTCGCCTTGCTACGGCTTGACCAATGCGGCCCATGCCCAAAATGCCGAGCGTCCGGTGATGGATATCGATTCCCAACATGAAATCGATCGCCCAGCGTTTCCATTGCCCCGAGTGAACAAACTGGTGACCTTCCGCGATACGCCGCGCGGTGGCCAACATCAAGGCAAACGCCAGATCTGCCGTTGTATCGGTCAACACGTCCGGAGTGTTGCTGACCAGGATGCCCGCGTCGGTTGCGGCCTTTACATCCACATTGTCATAGCCCACGCCGATGTGAGCAATCATCCGGATGTCTTTCAACCGCCCGATGATCTCGGCGTTCAGCCGGTCTGTGATTTGACTGACAAGCACCGTCTTCCCCACGGCGCGCTCCACGATTTCTTCCGGCGTCAGTCCTTCGCGGGCCGCAACGTAGTCGAGTTCGGCGTGCCGTTCCAAAAGCGCAATTGCTTCGGGAAAGATTTTCTTGGTCACGAGTATCTTCGGTCGATTGGCCGTTTCCATTGGTAAGATTCTCTCATGGCACAAATCGGCTTTCTTGGACTCGGAATCATGGGCCTCCCGATGGCCCGTCACTTATTGAAGGCGGGACATGAGGTCGCTCTGTGGACACACTCGGCCAGCAAAGCCGCCGAACTTGCGAAAGAGGGCAATGGCACGGCTTGCGCAACACCCAAGGAAGTGGCCGAACGCTCGGACTTCATCTTCTATTGCGTCGGCGATTCGCGCATGGTCCGTTCGGTCGCCACCGGCCCAACCGGCCTGATTCATGGCATCCGAAAAGGCGCGATTGTCGCCGACTGCAGCACCATCTCGCCCGCCATCAGCACCGAGATTGGCGCTCAGTTCGCCGCCAAGGGAGCCGAGTTCCTCGACGCCCCTTGCACTGGCTCGAAAAAAGGCGCCGAGACCGCCACGCTTACCTTCATGATCGGCGGCACGGCCGAGGCGTACGAAAAAATGAAGCCGTACTTCGAGATCATGGGCAAGCGCCTCTACTATTGCGGCACTGCCGGCAAAGGCTTGCACGCCAAGCTGACGCAAAACCTGATCCTCGGCAACCTGTTGACCGCTTTCTCGGAGGGCATGGTCCTCGCCGTCAAAAACGGCATCGCGCCGGAACAAATGATCGACATCCTGGACAATAGCGCTGCCAAGAGCGGCCTGGTCAGCGCCAAGGCCCCGGCGATCCTGGCACGTGACTTCACTACGAACTTTTCCACGAAGTGGCTCCATAAGGATGTCGGCCTGGCGCTCGAATCCGCCAAATCGAGCGGTATTCCCATGCCCGTCACCGCTGCCACCGAGCAACTCCTCCGCGTGGCCATCGCCCGCGGTTTTGGCGATGACGACATCTGCTCCACCATCCGGGTTCTCGAAGAGTGGGGCGGCGTTGTCGTCAAAAAGTAACAAAATTCCATATATGGAATTTTATGGATTTTGCCGATCGGCATAGGCGGCCGTATGAGGGAGGTGAACTAACAGGTTACACATCAACGCTATAAACACTTTGAATGACCCCGAGTTGAAAAAACTTTGGGATCGCCTACGAAAAACTATTGCATTGAGCCGACGGATATTCTAATATTGGAATCAAGCCGGGGAGGTAACTCCCACCAAAGCGAGACTAACCTCACTAAAGACCCCTGAAGCACTCCCCGGCGCCCCTAAAAAACTCCCCAGGAAATAAAAAGGAAGAAACCAAGACAGCGTGGCGGTGTGTCTGTCCGCTCAACCGACTGGCCGAAAGGGCGACCGGAGAGAGCGTGGACGGTGATATCATCGGAACGAGTGACCTACCTGACGCTGCTCGGTTCAACCGGGTCGATTGGAACCAGCACTTTGGATGTGCTGCGGAGGTGGCCCGAACGCTACGGCGTCTACGCCTTGGTAGCTGGCCGCAACACCCGCCTACTTGCCGCCCAAATCGCTGAATTTAAACCAAAAATTGCTATTGTTGCCGATGAAGCCGCCCTCGCGGAGCTCCGCGCGGAACTTAAAGCTCTCGGCGTGCGCGAACCGGAGCTTGCTCACGGCAACGCAGCGCGTGTTGCGGCCGCAACGTCGTCCGAATGCGGATTCGTCATGTCCGCCATTGTGGGAGTGGAAGGTTTGGAGGCAACCTACGAGGCAATCCGCCTCGGCAAGCGGGTTGGCCTGGCCAACAAAGAGGTTCTCGTTGCCGCAGGAGACCTGGTGACCCGAGCCCAGAAGCAATCGGGCGCCGAACTCCTGCCCGTCGATAGCGAACATAACGCGGCACATCAATGCTTTAGGGCCGGCCGCCGGGACGAGGTTGCCAAGCTGATTCTGACCGCCTCAGGCGGCCCGTTCCGCGAAACTCCCGCTTCCGCGCTCGAAATTGTAACGCCCGAGCAGGCTTTGAATCATCCAACATGGAAGATGGGTCCGCGCATTACCATCGATTCGGCAACCTTGATGAACAAAGGCTTTGAGGTGATTGAGGCCTGTTGGTTATTCGATCTGGGGCCGAAAGAAGTACAAGTGGTGGTTCATCCTCAATCCAAGGTTCACGCCATGGTGGAGTACGCCGATGGCAGCGTCATCGCCCAAGTGTCCGCCACAGACATGCGGATGCCGATTCAATACGCGCTTACGTATCCGGAACGTGCCGACGCGCCAGTGCCGCGCCTCGATTGGACGCAGGCCGCCAAGTGGACCTTTGATCCGCCCGATTTTTCGAAATTCCCGCTGCTGGCAAAGGCCTACCAGGCCCTGGAAACCGGCGGCACGGCAGCGTGTACATTGAATGCTGCCGATGAGATAGCCGTGGAGGCGTTCCTCGCGGGGAAAATATCGTATCCTGCAATTGCCGAGACGGTCTCGGCGACGCTTGAAGCTGTGCCGACACGGGTGGCGCAGTCCATCGGCGAAGTATTGGAAGTGGATTTAGAATCGCGAGCCGCAGCGAGACAACTGGTGTCTAAACGAACAGGTGTCAAAAGCGGCGTCGCGCTGAGGGCATAACCGGCTGGGTGAGCTGGTTCCAAAGCGCGGAGATCGCGGGGATTTAGATGGCGATATTGCAAAATCTGTGGTGGTACCTGGTTCTGATCGGGGTCATGATTATGATCCACGAGCTGGGTCATTACTGGGCCGCGCGTTTGTTCGACGTCAAAGTGGAAACCTTCAGCTTCGGCTTCGGCCCTCGCTTATTCGGCTTCCGCCGCGGCGAAACCGATTTCCGATTTTCCGCAATTCTGTTCGGCGGTTACGTAAAGATGCTCGGTGAGCAGCCGGGCGAAGAAGCGCGCGATCCGCGCAGCTTGCTCGCTAAGCCGCGGTGGCAGCGCATGTTTATCGCCTTCGCGGGTCCCGGCATCAACGTCATCCTGGCGATTGCCCTTCTCACCGGCCTCTACATGGTGGTGTATGAAAAATCGCCTAATCCGACGTCGCCGGTCATCGGATTCCTGACTCCAGATGGCGCAGCGGCCAAATCGGGTATTCAGGAAGGCGACCAGATCGTCCAGATTGAAAATACGGTGGACCCCAGTTGGGAAGACATCGAATTAAAGGTTGCCGCCAGCGCCAAGCATCCCTTGGAAGTTTGGGTGAAGCGCAATGGCGAACGGTTGCACATTCCAGTGACGCCGTCGATGGAAGAGCAGCAAGGCATCGGCATGGCGGGCTGGCTGTATGAAATGCCGGTCAAGGTGGGCGGGTACTCGGATCGTGTCCACGCCGCTGAGCGCGCCGGCATTCAGCGCGGAGACATCCTGGTGAGCATCAACGGGAAGCCGATGCGCGCCATCCCTGCTGTGAACGAAGCAATCCACGGTGCGGGCGGCAAAGCCGTCGACGTTGTGGTCCGCCGCGGCGATAAAGAAATTCCGATTCAGGTGCAGCCGGAAAAAGGTGAAGTCGCTGGACGCGAACGCTGGATGATCGGCATCTCCCTGGATCCGAACATCGTGGTTACCAAGCTCCCCTTCAACGAAGCCGTGGCAGCTTCGGTGAAGAGAAACGGCCAGTTCGCCGGTTTGATCTTCAAGTTCCTCGGCGGACTGGTGCAACGCCGCGTTTCGCCGAAGTCGCTCGAAGGTCCCTTCCGTATCGCGCAAATGTCGGGGGAAGCCGCGCGCGAAGGTGCCGTTCCATTCCTCGGATTGATGGCTGCGGTCAGCCTGAACCTGGCGATCTTCAACCTGCTTCCGGTACCAATTCTCGACGGCGGCGTGATGCTGATGCTGTTCCTGGAAATGCTGATGCGCCGCGATTTGGACCTGAAGGTAAAGGAAGCCGCTCTGAAAATCGGCTTCGTGTTCTTGATGATGATTGTGGTGTTCGTGATTTACAACGATCTTTCGAAGATGCTGGGCCCCAGCTAACGGGCTAGATCACGCGATAAAACCCAATCTCATCCGGCGCGGGGCTCAAATCAACCGCGCTCCCTTGCGCCGCGCGTTCGCTCAAAGAGCGATGCCGGAAAATATGCAGATGCTGTTCACATTGAGATAGCTCCGCGTATGCCGGGAGGGGGCACGCAGGCGCTCCGCCCGAGTACCGGCGCACTTCATAGACTCCACTCCTGCCTAAGTGACTTCCGTGGAGGATCAGCAGTTCGGGCACATGCGGAGCGGCAATCGCCTCCAGCAAAATCACATTGGGGAACCGGGCACGAACGTCCGCCGCTGCAGCGTGCGACTCTTCGCGCGAGCGGAATCGAAGGGACTCCCATCGGCGGCTATTCGAAGCCTCACCGGACACGCCCGCGGAGCCCGCAGCCAAAGCGATACAAGTCGCCGTGAACCTGCGGCGGGTCTGGCCGGCGGCCCTCGCGTTTTTCCCTGGAGTGGTCATCGACCCCTCAATTGTAAAATGAGGAAACATGCCGAAAATCCTGGTGACCGGAGGAGCCGGTTACATTGGCTCCATTACGACGCGCCATTTGCTCCATCGCGGCTTCGACGTTCTTGTTGTCGATGACCTTTCCCGTGGCCACCGTGAAAACGTGGCTGCCGAGCGCCTCCACGTTCATCGTTTGCAGGACACCGACGCCGTTGCAAGGCTGCTCGAAGGCGTGGATGCGGTTGTTCATTTCGCGGCCTATATTGCCGTAGGGGAGTCCGTCCGGGAACCAGAGCTTTATTATTCGAACAATGTGGGCGGGTCGGTTTCGCTATTGGAAGCGATGGCCCGCACCGGCGTGAAAAGGCTGGTGTTTTCTTCCACCGCCGCCGTCTATGGCAACCCCGCGAGCGTCCCGATTTCTGAGGACGCTGCGTTTGCGCCGGTCAGTCCATATGGTGAATCCAAAGCGATGGTGGAGAAGATCCTGGGCGAGTTGGACCGCTACAAGGGGGTTCGCAGCATTGCCCTGCGCTACTTCAATGCCTGCGGCGGTGAGCCGGAAGCCGGGCTGGGCGAGATGCATCATCCGGAGACGCACCTGATCCCGCTGCTCCTCGATGCCGCGGTCAGCGGCAAACCGATTCAAATTTTTGGCAACGATTACCCGACTTCAGACGGCACCTGTGTTCGCGATTACATCCACGTAAGCGACCTGGCGGAAGCACACGTCGCCTCGCTCGATCACTTATTGGCGGGAGGAGGATCGGCCCACTTCAACGTCGGCACCGGCACCGGATTCACAGTGATGGATGTGCTGCGTTCCGTGGAACGCATCACAGGCAAGAAAGTCCCCTACAACGTTGCAGGCCGCCGGGACGGCGATCCCGCCGAGTTGGTGGCCGATTCAACGCGCCTGCGCAAGGCCCTCCGCTGGAAACCCGTGCGCAGCGATCTCGATACCATCGTTCGCGACGCCTGGGCCTTTCATCGGCGGTAGACGTGGCGCACGCACTCTGCGTGCCGCCTCGCTACTCTTCGCGAGGCCTGTTGAGCAAGGTCGATAAAGTTCACGGCACGGGAATTCGATTAGTGGCGGAAGTGTCTCACCCCTGTGAACACCATGGCCAGGCCCAGCTTATCCGCGGAAGCGATCACATCAGCATCGCGCACCGATCCGCCGGGCTGAATCACGGCGGTAATGCCGTGTTTCGCGGCTTCTTCCACGCCGTCGGGGAACGGGAAGAATGCGTCGGAGGCAACCACGGAACCCGCGAGCGGCAGCACCGCCTTCGATGCGCCAAACTTCACCGAATCGACGCGGCTCATCTGGCCCGCGCCCGCGCTGATGGACTGGCCGCAGCCATCGATCAAACGCGCGTACACAATCGCGTTGCTCTTAACGTGCTTAGCCACCTTCCAACCAAACTCAAGAGCGGTCCACTCAGCGGCGGTGGGCACACGTTGCGTTTTCACCTGAATCTCGGCGCGAACTAGCCGGTGCACATCAGGCGTTTGCGCCAGGAATCCGCCACTGATCGATTTGACCACCAACTCTTCCGGCGCGGCGGTGACCTTCAGCAGGCGCAGATTCTTTTTTTCTTTTAGAATCGCCAGCGCTTCCACATCATAATCCGGCGCGGCAATCGCCTCGATGAAGGTCTTCGAAATCTCAGCCGCGGTCTCTGCGTCCACCTTGCGATTAAACGCCAGCACACCGCCGAATGCGGAGATAGGGTCGGCTTCAAAAGCGCGGCGGTAGCTTTCCACAAGCGTCAACGCCTCCGAACAACCGCAAGGATTCGTGTGCTTGATGATGGCCGATGCCGGAGCGTCAAACTCCGCGATCAGCTGCCAGGCGGCGTCCAGATCCACAAGATTGTTGTAGGAAAGCTCTTTTCCGTGCAACTGCTCGGAGCCCGCGATGCCTTTGCCGCCCATCGAATAGAGCGAGGCGTGTTGGTGCGGATTTTCGCCATATCGCAAGGAGATGGAACGCGGCACGCGAATGTCGAGCGTCGCAGGCAGAATCTCACCCGTCGGCGGAACTTCGGCAAGACGGTTCGTTACCGCACGGTCGTAGGCTGCCGTGCGGGCGAAGGCCTGTTTCGCTAAGCGCCAATGCGTTTCCTCCGCGAGTGTTCCGTTATTGGCTTGCAGTTCGGCGATGATGGCGTCGTAATCGGAGGCCGAGGTGACCACAGCCACGTCTTGCCAGTTTTTCGCCGCGGCGCGGATCATCGTGGGTCCGCCAATGTCGATGTTCTCAATCAGCTCTTCGAGCGGCGCGTCTTTCTTCGCCGCGATCTTTTCGAACTCATAGAGATTCACGCAGACCAAGTCAATCGCCGGGATGCCGTGCTTGGCGATCGCTTCCATGTGCTCGGGTTTCGAGCGCATCGCCAAAATTCCTCCTGCCACGCGCGGGTGAATCGTCTTCACGCGCCCATCGAGCATCTCTGGAAACTGCGTGACATCAGAAACCTCCCGCAGCGGCGCAACCCCGGCCTCTTTCAAGGCCCGGAACGTTCCGCCAGTGGAAAGAATCTCCACTCCGAGGCCGGTGAGCGAACGGGCGAAATCAACAATTCCAGACTTATCGGTGACGCTGATGAGAGCACGCGCAATGCGGGATTTGGGATGAGACATGAAACACCTATTTTGCCATGCGCACCAAGCAACACCTAAGCAGAAAAGGAGCGGCGAACCCATGGTTTCGGCGCAAGCAATTTGGGAAAGACCCCCAAGTTGATGATCAGAGGAGATTTGCGCTATTTTGTTCCATGGAAAGGTGCTCCGGCCTGCTTGTCGGCCAGCACGGTGTTTTTTGGAAATTTTCTTCCAAACTAACGCTCAGGGATGCGCGTCTGTTAAAATATGAACTTAGTTGGGAGGTCGTCTAACGGTAAGACTGCAGACTCTGGATCTGCGTATCGGGGTTCGAATCCCTGCCTCCCAGCCACCCGCCGTATTCGAAGGTCCTTCCCCATGTTATTGCGAACCGCGTTTTTTCTGATTCCGGTGATGCTTCTGGCGCAGGGTCCTGCGGCAGATAGCCCCAAGCCTCCCGCCGACGTCGATTCCGCCTTGCGCGCCCGCGCCAAGGAATTCCTGCAGTACAACGTGGATGGGAACTACCGCAAAGCCTATGACATGGTGGCGGAAGATTCCCGTGACTTCTACTTTGGGATGGCGAAACCGAAGTACTCTATGTTTGAGATTTCGGATGTGGCCTTCAGTGAGAACTTCACAAAAGCCCTCGTCAAGGGAACAGTGAAGCGTCCGGTTCCCTTCATGGGCCAGAACGTGGAAATGCCGATGCCGATTTCGGACTCCTGGAAGCTGGAGAGCGGCAAATGGATGTGGGTACAACCTCAAACGAAAACGGTGTCCACTCCCATGGGAGAGGTCCCGATTCCCACCGCGAGCACCACCACCGACGGAACGCAACTTCCCAAAGATATGGGCCAAGACGCAGCCATGGCGGCCGCAAAAGATTTGAAGGTTTCTACCTCGGTTGACAAAAAAGAGGTGAACTTCGCGAAGGGGACTGAGGCAACGCAGGAAGTTACCTTCCATAACGGTCTGAATGGCTTCGTCCGGGTGATTGCCACTTCTTTGATGGACGGCGGCCTCTTCAAGGCTGAACCTGCCACGGCGACGGTGGAAGGCAACCAGGATCAGAAGTTTACCATCCACTACTTCCCCGGCGGAGGCCCGCCCACCGGGCGCCCCGTGTTGCGGCTTACCATTGAGCCGTTTCAGCAGCTTCTCTTCGTTGAGCTCAACGTCGTAGATCCGGCAAAATAGCCCATCTCCGCTTTAGAGCGCGGCGAACTTCTTTTTTTTCAACATTTCCACGAAAGCACGGAGGAATGCTTCCATCGTGGCAGGCATGATGATTCCGAGATCAGCTCGATCGAAGGAAGGCTTGCCATGAATACACCCAGCAGCATCGCCGCGGCGTTGCCGCAGCCAGAATCGGCCCGGTATTCCACCGACGCCCTCGCCCTCTTCAAAACATATACGCGGGATTCGTACTTCACCGAGTTCGGGGTGCAGGCTCCGGCATGGGATCCCGCCAGACCGCCAAAGGCGTGGTTTGATTCGTCGGCCTCGGCGAACATTTCGCAGGCGACAAAGACTTACTCGATCCTCGGACAGCAGTCCGACGGGACATGGACTCTGCAAAGCATGACGCTGACGGCAGCCGAAGCAGCGGCGGTCAACTTGCCCGGTGCGGTCGAGTATCCGCAGTATCGCCCGGCATCGACCAGAACCACGCGGGCGGGACAATCGATCAACCCGATTTACATGGTGCTTGAGGACGACGCCCGTGCGGTCATGACCGAGGTTGGCGGAACGGGATTGTTCGATGAAGGCGCCCTATCGCGCAACGCCGTCAGCTATCCCAAGGCGAGTTATCCCGCCGATGAGCAGCGCCGCATCTGGGCGTTTCAGGTTAACGGGCAACAGTATTTCGCGGGATTGCTATTAGCGTCGAAGTACGGACTCGGCGTCGGTTGGCCAGGCCGTTGGGATTTCTCCCGCGGTTATCCGCTGTGGGTGTCCGATCCGCCCCCTCCGACTGGTATTGCCGATTCCCGTCCGCCGGTGCCGGCACCGGTGCGCACACTGTTGCCGAGTGAGCGGCTACAGGCCGGACCCATGGGGATCGGCGTCGTGGTGGCGAGGTTGGACCTGGAAGAGGCATCCGCAGCTGGCGGCTTTACACCGGCGGATCGCGCGATGCTGCAGAAAATTTTGGAAGTGCTGCAGAGCAAATAGCGATCGCGATTTCGTGCCGCCGCCAGTCCCCGGGTTGGTGTTGCCAAGATCTTTGTTGGACTTGCGCGGGACCGGGGTCCCGCTTCCTCCGTTTTCCGTCTATACTGAAGTTGGTCGCACCGCACTGCCAATGAGGCATCGGCGGCGTAACCAATTAGTCTCTGAACTCCATTATGGATTCACGAATCCGTGTGCTGGTTGCGAAACCAGGCTTGGACGGACATGATCGCGGCGCCAAGGTCATCGCCAGAGCGCTGCGCGATGCGGGAATGGAGGTTGTCTATACCGGACTCCGCCAAACCCCGGAAATGATCGTCCATGCGGCGCTCGAAGAAGACGTGCAGGTGATTGGCCTGTCGATTCTTTCGGGCGCGCACAATGCCATCGTGCCTCGTGTGATGGAGTTGCTTCAAGAAAAAGGGATGACCGACGTAATGGTCATCGTAGGCGGCATCGTTCCGGATGAGGATGCCGCTGAGCTCAAACGACAGGGAGTAGCGGCCGTGTTTCAACCCGGCGCTTCGCTTGAGGGAATTGTGAATTTCATCCGCAGCTCGGTGAAACAGGCGGCGTAAGGCGGTACGCCCCAGCCAGCCCGTATCCCCGAAAACACGCGATGCACGATTGCACGCGTCAGGAGCAAGAATGCAGGAAAAATTGAACATCGCGGTGTTCGTCGATTACGACAACATCGAGATTGGATTGAAATCAACGCTGCGGCGCGAATTTGATGTTTCGCTCGCGCTCGATGCGCTCAAAGAGCGCGGCGATATCGTGGCGAAGTTCGCCTACGCGAACTGGGGACGCCAGGACGGCGCCACTCGCCAGATGGCGGAAAACGCGGTGCAAATGGTGCAGCGAATTCCTTCCCCGCGCGGAGACAAGAACGGAGCCGATATCAATCTGGCTCTGGACGCCCTGGAAATGGCCTTCACCCACACGCATGTCAACGCGTTCGCGATTGTCAGCGGCGACAGCGATTTTATTCCGCTGGTCAATAAACTGAAGGAATACGGCAAGACGGTGTTCGTGGTGGGCGGCAAGGCCTTCACCTCGACCATTCTGCAGCAGAATTGCCATGAGTTCATCAGCTTCGAATCACTGCTGAGCGATCTGCCCGCGCCATCGCAGGATCTGCCTGGAGAAATCCGTCAGCAGCGTCCGCGCAATGAACGCGGCGACCGGCCGGAGCGTGGCGGAGACCGTGGAGATCGTGGCGAACGCGGAGACCGGGGCGAGCGTGGAGATCGTGGCGAACGCCGCCAACGTCCGGCTCCTCTGGATCTGGGACAGGCCATGCCTTTGGTGGAACGCGCTCTGCAAGTCCTGGAGCGCCGCGCGGTGCAGCCGCAGTTGGGCTTGTTAAAGTCCACGATGCTGCAGTTGGATTCGGCCTTTAACGAACGCGCGTATGGCGCGTCCAGCTTTTCCGACTTCGTCGAGAAATTGAAGAAAGCCGAAATGGTGAATGTCTCCGGTTCCGGCGGACGTTACATCATTGAACGCAAGGGTACTTCGCAGCCAGAGCATGCTTCGCTGAAGCATGAAGACCTTCTGCCGCCATTGCGCGACGTGCTGGAGAACCACCGTCTCGAGCTGGAAAACGGCTGCCCCCTGGAGGACTTGGCCGCGTGGTTTACGCAGGAACAGCCGAACATGAACGTGGCGGCGTACGGCTTCCAGCAGTTCGCTGAATTCCTGAACTACGCCCAGGATAAGACCGTGGTGCGCCTGGAGCCGAGCGAAGACCAGGACATGCTGGTCTACCTTGGCGCGGAGTTCTACCCGCCAGCTGTGCCGCCAGCTCCTGAGCCGGAAGCGGCGCCGGAAGAAGAACTGGAAATCGACGAGCCGCAGCCCTACGTCGAAGGACAGCCGACGATCTTCGAGCCGAATCCGCCGCCCCCAAAGACAAAGAAGGCTCCGGTCCGCAAACGTACTCCACGTTCGTCGGGATCCGGTCCGCAAACGCGCCGTCCGCGCCGCAAGAAGACCGATTAGAGTATCACTGCAACCTCAAGAAAGGACGCGGCACGAGAACACTTCGTGCGGCGTCCTTTCATTGACATTCCACCACCAACCCCGTATGCTGGGGGACGTCTGAGCAATTCAGCCCACTCACAATACGCCTGAACTAAGTAAGGCGCTTTGATCCTACCTCTCTTAGCCAACCCAACAACCAAGGGGGGTTGCTATGTTTGAAGCCAGCCATAAGCCTGAAGGCAGCAGCAATACGTTAACTGCTTTCTTGCTCGCCGTCGCGTTTGTCCTGATTCCAGCCGGAATGCTGTTTCTGCGCCCGTTGGGCTTTTTGTCACTGGTACTGGGAGTGACCGCCAGCGCCGTTTGCGTTGCCTTCGCGTGGGCGAATGGAAGAGCCACCACCAAGTTCGCAGTGCCGCCCGTCACGTCCATCAACAGGAAGCGCGCTTGATCGGTTTCCTTACGGCACGAACTTTACAGTGAATTTCCGGCCGGCCCTCGCAAGAGGGGACCATCGGAAGATCCTTTTTGCGGATCGTTCCCTGCAGTGCAAATTGAGCGAGCGTTTCCCATCGTTCGCAAACCGAGGAGCAGCAATGCCATTTCGAGAAATTATTCCACGTCCGTTCAGCACCTCAGGTGTACAAACCTATGCGCCGTCCGCATCGGGTATCTATGGGATATCGAATGCCCAGGAGTGGGTATTTATCGGTGAATCTGCGGATATTCGCGGAGCGTTGCTTGCTCACACAAGGGAAACTGGAACGCTCCTCAGCCAACGGCAGCCGACCGGGTTCGTGTTTGAAGTTTGTGAGCCGCTGCAGCGGTCGGCCCGCCAAGACCGTCTCGTTCAAGAGTATGAGCCGTGGTGCAACCGCCGATTGTCCCGATACCCCAGTCCGACGGTCGCCAATGGTCTCCGACAGTCATGAGGTCTCCCATGCCGGAACAAGTTCAATTCACGCTCACCGGATTCACCCAACAGGGTGTATTCCGCGTCTTTGCATTCCAGAGTCCAGGTGCAAGGAGCGAACGGGCGGAGTTCTTCGTGCGGGCCGACCTGTCTTTGATCCGGAAGTACGCCATTGCGCTGCAGGATTTGCCCCTGCTTTGCCGCCGGCTTCTCCAGGTTCCCGCCGCAGAGGCGGAACCGCACATGTTGACGTTTACCGAGGAAGAAATGGCTGCGCATGCAAGAAACGCCGCCAGGATTCGGATTGAAGCCGCCGCGCGGAGAAGGCCGCCGCGCAAACCAACCAAAGAAACCTCCGGCGGCACGGCTACGAATGGAAGCGGTGGCGCCGGCCCTACTGGCTCCGCCGATTACGATACAAACAGGTCCGCGCATTCCGCTCAGAGCGAACCGCGTCCGGTGCCGGAACTCGAATAAGTCACCCCTGGCTATTCGAGCGAGCCCTGAATTCCCACGCGACCCACTTTGTGCAGCTTGATCAGATTTGCACTGCCTGCCACGCCAAACGGGGCTCCGGCAACCGCGATAACGCTGTCCCCGATGTTCGACCAGCCTTCGAGCAATAGCCTCTGATCGCTCAATTCCAACATCTGCTCGGTGGATTTCACGCGTATGGGCGCGACCGTTTGCACACCGAAGATGACGGCCAGCTTGCGCGCCACTTCGTCGGATTCGCAAAAAGCGAAGATAGGCGCACGCGGGCGGAAGCGTGCGATCAAGCGCGCGGTTTCGCCCGACGAGGTAAAGACAACAATCGCGCGCACGCTCGCCGAGAGGGCACAGTGATACGCGGCTTCGGTGATGATCTCGGAGTGGGCGGGCTGCGGACTCAGTGGGGGTTCCGGAAAAGGCCGATGGGCGAGATACTCCTCAGCTTCCGTCGCGATGGACGCCATCATGCGCACCGCAGCCACCGGATGCTTGCCGCTCGCGGTTTCCGCCGAAAGCATCACCGCATCGGTGCCATCGAAAATCGCATTCGCGACGTCATTCACTTCCGCTCGGGTCGGCGATACGTTCTCGATCATCGACTCCAGCATCTGCGTCGCGGTGATCACAAACTTGCCACGCATACGGGCATGCTCGATGATCGTCTTCTGCGCCACCGGCACGCGCTGCAACGCAAGCTCGACGCCCAAATCACCGCGAGCCACCATGACGCCGTCGGCAAGATTCAGGATGTCATCCAAATGATCCAGCGCCTCGGGCTTCTCAATCTTCGCGACGATGGGAATCGCCTTCCCTCGTTGCTCGAGGAATCGCCGCAGGCCGATCACGTCCGCTGGTCCGCGCACAAAAGAGAGCGCAACCAGATCGATCCCTTGCGTGAGTCCGAATTCGAGATCGGCACAGTCCTTTTCCGTCATGGACGGTAGGCTGACACGGACGCCCGGCAAATTGATACCTTGCCGGTTCTTGATGGTGCCGCCGGAAACCACTTCGAATTCCACCGACACTCCGTTCACCTTCGCGGCGCGCAACTCCACGGCTCCATCGGCAAGCAGCACACGATTGCCGGGAACCACATCGCGCGGCAATGAAGAATAGGTGGTTGACGCGAGTGAGGCGCTGCCTATCGTCGGTTGAACAGTCAGCGTAAAGGAATCGCCTGTCTTGAGAGTTGCGATGCCGCCTTCGAAATCGCCCAAGCGAATCTTAGGACCCTGCAGATCCATCAAGATCGCGGGCTTTTTGCCCTTTTCCGCCGAAATCGACCGAATGGTGCGAATAACCGTGCCATGTTCGCCATGCGCGCCATGGGATGCATTGATCCGGAAAACATTCACGCCAGCGTCGAGCAAGGCCGTCAGCATCTCCGGGGAACGGGACGCGGGACCAACCGTGGCGACAATCTTCGTACTGCGCATAAGCCTCCAGGAAACTGGTAGACACCTGTAGCAGTCTTATCGGACGGGGAAGACTCGCAGCGAGAAACGGCTGCAATTTCAGTTTAACGCACCGCAGGATCGCGGCCCGGTTTATACTACCGACGAATGGCGATCGAACGAATTCTTCACGAAAACGCGCCCAGCCCGCGTGGCCCTTATTCCTCCGCGGTTCGCGCTGGCGATTTCATCTTCGTCAGTGCACTTGGACCCATTGGGGAGGACGACAAGCTCTCGCCGGGCGACATCCAGCATCAAACCCGGCTAACACTGAACAATTTGGTGAAAATTCTCGCCGCATCCGGAGCAGCGCTCGAAGCCGTCGTAAAGTGTACCGTCTATCTTGTGGATGCCAGTGAATTCCCGCAGATGAACGATGTCTACTCCGAGTTTTTCGGCTCCATTAAGCCCGCGCGGACCACGATCGAGGCGAAGTTCTTCCAATCCGCGCAAAGGATCGGCATCGACTGCGTGGCGTATCAGCCGCAAACCCCGCACGGGTCTCCCGTGTATCCGCAGCTATAGTCAATTTCCAGCCGCCAGCGCGTGCGCCGAAACCCGGTCCACGTTCAGCACAATGTTTCCTTCCGTATCAATTTCAAACGCGGGATGGAAGCGCGCCGACCAAACCATTTCGTCGTGGCGATAGGAGTACCGCGCATGCACCGTTTGACTAAACGTGTCATCGAAGCCGCGCACAACGATAAGAAACTCCGCCTGCAGCTTCTCCAGCTCCTCGGGCGACTTTCCATACAACGGACTGCTCTCTTCAATAGGATGCACAATTGTCCACGTCAGCGGGAGAAAGTAGATCCCTTCGCGCTCCAGATTCAGTTGCTGAAACTTTCGTGTCCTGTTTTCCTCTTTGCCCTCCACAGTCATCAGAATGACCGTTGCCCGTAAGTCCATCATCACGTTTGATCGTTGATTCGCGATGCGGAACTGAAGCGCCGGCGTTCCGCTCACATTCGAGACCAGCATTTTTTCGCTAAATGCCAAGCGCGCCGAAGGCCGCGAGAATCGCCCAAATAAGACTCCGGTTCCCAGTGCCGCGCCCAGCAAACCCGTGAGCGCTTCAATGGCCGTGATAATGTTGGCACCCATCGAAGCAGGAGAGATGTTCCCGTAGCCCACCGTCGTCAGTGTGTGCGCGCTGAAGAAAAAATCGTTCCAAAACCGCCCCATCGCGGTTGGTGCATCGGCGCCTGCCAGCGCGCCGGAACCGAGCAGGAAATACCCAAATGCAAAAACAAGATTCACCGCTGTGTACGCCGCCAACACCACCAGAAAGAAATGCGGCCACGTCATATTCAACGCAATTAAATAGGGATGGAAGTCCCGCCAACTGCCGCCACGCCTGCGGACATTGAAACTGCCGTCCTTGTTGATGCTGCGCCGCAGTACGCCTGTGAATTGCTGGGTTAATCCGGGATCAAACCTGGGCTGGCTCATTCCCCGATCTTAGTGCATTGGAGTGACCCGGCCGGCTCCTCCAGATTGCCGGCCGAGTCATCCGCGGAAAGGCTATTGTCGCGTCATGAGCACGCCGGCCTGCGCGGTCGGCAGTAGCTTGCTCGCGTGCTTCATCGCCGGCAGCAAATACGTCACGCCGTTCTGCAGCGTGACTCTGGACAGCACCGCCGTACCCGCAGTCTTCTCGAAGGCCGCGCTGGGCTGCGCCGAGGCCGTTTCCGCAAGCACCGCCGTCATCACGCTTCCCGGCGTGCCGGCCATTCCACTGACCAGCAGAATCCCGCTCGTTTCGACGGAAAACAAGTAGTCACCGGCAGGAAGCGCTTTGGCTCCCGCGGTGAAATCGAATGGAATACGCGCCTTCAAAGTCTCCGCGCTTGAATGGAAAGCAAGGCCAAGTAGACTCACTCCCAGGCAGAACGCCTTCATAGACATCTTCGAAATGGTTTTCGCGCTCAACGTGTTGATTTTCATAATGTTCAATCTCCTTAAAGTTTTTGTCGTGAATGAAGACACGTCCGCTGTCCAATTTTGCGGCGCGTGCCGGAACTTCTTCGGGGAATGCAGTGAGTCTGCGAGGACGAGAAATGCGGAAGCAGCTTCCGCAACTACACTTTCAACTTATCGCCTCAGCCGCCCAAGTTCAAATCGAAAATTGTGATGAGCCTGATATAGGGGCCTCGCCGTAGCCCACAAAGCAATGGAGCCTAACGATTTGCGCGAATGAAAGCGCGCGCCGGAGCCGATCTGTCGTACCCTGAAAAATACACCCCCTATGGCTGAATCACCCATCACCGCACGCGCGAAAGACTTCGCCGCGTGGTACCAAGACGTCGTCCTTGCCGGCGATATGGCGGAACCCGCCGAGATCGTCAAAGGCTGCATGGTCATCCGCGCCAACGGCTACGCCGTTTGGGAAGTGCTGCAGCGCGAACTCGATGAGCGTTTCAAGTCGACCGGACATCAGAACATGTACTTCCCGCTTCTGATTCCGCAGAGTTTCCTGCAAAAAGAAGCCGAGCACGTCGAAGGATTTTCGCCCGAGCTCGCCGTGGTCACCATCGCGGGCGGCAAACCGCTCGAAGAACCATACGTCATCCGGCCGACGTCGGAAACTATCATCGGCCACTTTTTCGGCAAATGGATCCAAAGCTGGCGCGATCTGCCCATGCTGGTGAATCAGTGGGCCAACGTCATGCGCTGGGAGCTGCGCACGCGCATGTTCCTGCGCACCACGGAGTTCCTCTGGCAGGAAGGCCACACCGCGCACTCGACTCACGAAGAGGCGCTCGAAGAAGTGCTCCGCATGCTGGACGTCTACGCGGAAGTCGCCGAGAATGTCATGGCGATGCCGGTGATCAAAGGCGTCAAGACGAAATCCGAAAAATTCGCTGGCGCGCTGCGCAGCTATTGCATTGAAGCGATGATGCAGAATGGTCTCGCGCTGCAGGCCGGCACCTCGCACGATCTGGGCCAGAACTTCGGCAAAGCGTTCGATGTTCAATTCCAGAACAAGGAAGGCCAGCTCGATTACGTCTGGCAGACCAGCTGGGGCGTGTCCACACGTTTGATCGGCGGCCTGATCATGTCGCATTCCGATGACAAAGGTCTCGTGCTGCCGCCGAAACTTGCTCCGAACAAGAGCGTGCTGGTGCCCATCTATCGCAAGGACGAAGAGCGCGCCGCCGTGATGGAAGCCGCGTCGAAGATCGCCAAAGACATCGGCGCGAAGCTCGATGAGCGCGAAGGCCAAACGCCCGGAGCGAAGTTCTATCACTGGGAGCGCCGCGGCGTGCCGGTGGTGCTCGAACTGGGACCCCGCGACGTCGCGTCCGGCAACATCGTCGTGAAGCGCCGCGATACGGGAACGAAAGAAATCATCCCGCAGTCCGAGGTCACCACCAAAGTGCCCGCAGTGCTCGATCAGATGCAGGCGGATCTTTTCACCGCCGCCAAGCAGCGCCTGAAGGACAATACTTTGGTCGCGAACTCCATCGGCGAAGTAGAAGAAATCCTCACCAAAGTCACCGCCGAAAAGGGAGGCGGCAAGTTCGTCATGGCCCACGTGGCCGACGACCCCGCCTGCGACGCCCGCATGAAGGAGTTCAAAGCCACCATCCGCTGTATCCCATTGGTGGACGAATACGACGGCCCCGGCAAGTGCATCGTCACCGGCCAGCAAGTCGACCGCCGCGTGGTGATCGCGAAGTCGTATTAGGAACAAAGAAGAGCCAAAGGAGCGTCCACAATGAAGAAACTTGCGATGGTGTTACTGCTGGCGGGAACCATTCATCTGAATGCGCAGGCGCCGCTCGCCGTGCCTGGCGCGCCGGTTGCCAAAGACGTTCCGGGCGCCAAGCAGTTGCCAAATCCCAATACGATCTACAAGGTATTGTTTTCCACCGGTAAACCCGCTCCCGACGCCAAGACCGCGAATCCGGCGCTGACCGCGGTTGCCAACTACGTGAACACTCTGGCCAAGCACGGAGTGCCCGTGGAGCACCGCAAGATCGTCGTGATGATTCATCACCGCGGCGAAGGCTGGCAGATGATCCTGAACAACGACGCACACCGCCGCTCCACTGAAGGTCTCGACAACCCGAACATCGAGATGATCCAGAAGTTGCAGGCAGCCGGGGTGCAGTTCCGTGTCTGCGGCCAACTCCTTCTGGCAAGAAAGGTGAGTCAGGCCGAACTCCTTCCAGGAATCCAGACCGACCTCTGGGCGATGACGAGCCTGGTGGATTTGCAACTCGACGGCTACGTTCACATCGCGCTGTAATACCGCCAGCATTGGGCGCGTGCTGGCCGCCGCAAAGTTCAGTCCAGATGCGCCTCCTCTGCTATTATCGATAAGGAAGGAGGGCATCTATGGGACCGCTTGGCGTGCAGGAAATGGTCGTCATTTTCCTGGTTGCTCTCGTTCTCTTTGGACCCAAGAAGCTACCCGAGCTTGGCAAGACCATCGCCAAGGCCGTCACCGAGTTCCGCCGCGCGCAGAGCGATCTGAAGGCCACTTTTGAGCGCGAAATGCAATCCATCGAGCGGGAAAACGAGTCTTTGAAGGAAGCCACCCGCACCGCGGCCGCCGAAATGAGTTCGTTCAGCGACGAACTTTCCGCATCCGCCAACAATATCTTTGATCCGGGACCGAGCACGCTCCCACCCTCATCCACCGTAAGCGCTTCAGAAGTTCCGGGCGCCGAATCACCGGCAGCGGCTGATGCCGCCGCCCAAGTCGCCAAGTTGCTGGATACTCCCTCGGGAGCCGCTTTGGAACCGGGAACCGATTTCGGTCAACCCGTGGAAGCAGCGGCAGCACACGAAGCGGCGCGGGCTAAGGCGATTGACGCCGCAATTGATGCTGCCATTGCCGAAGCGGAAGGTTATCCGGCGGAGACCACCGTCGCCTCTAACGCTCCGGCGAATCCCTCTCCGCAAACTCCGGCAACCCCGGTTGCGGCACCTGAGGCGGCGCAGCACAGCTAGCGGAAGCGCGAATTTTCGTTCATGGCATACGATCCCACCGGGGATGGCTCCTCGGAACAGTCGTTAGTACCTGCTACGGCCAGCCCGTCTGGATGGCCGGGCAGCGGAGCTACGCCTCCCCGCAAGCCCCCTGTGGCCGGCAGCAGTGACGATCCCGATGACGAAGAAGAAAACGGCATGCTTCGCATGTCCTTCATGGATCACCTGGAAGAGCTGCGTTTGCGCATCATCCGGGCCCTGATGGGTTTTGCCGTCGCTTTCGGGCTGTGTGTCATTTTCTGTTACCAACTCTGGGATTTCGTCCGCGCCCCCGCCACCGACGCCCTGCGGAAAATCGGCGCTGACCCCGAACTCGTCATCAATGAGCCGATGGAAGGCTTCTCCATCATCTGGGTCAAAGTTCCCATGGTTTTCGCCCTGTTCCTCGGTTCGCCCTGGGTGGTCTATCAGATCTGGGCCTTCATCGCGCCCGGTCTTTATCAACGCGAGAAGCGAATGGCCGCGCCGTTTGTGCTCATCACGGCGGGCCTCTTTATTCTCGGCGGAGCCTTCGCCTACTTCGTCGCGTTCCGCTATGGACTCGCATTCCTGTTAGGCATTGGCCTCACCGGTGGCGTCAAGCCCCTGGTGACCATCACGCATTACTTCGATCTCTTCGTCAACGTGATGCTCGGCGTGGCGCTTGTGTTTGAATTGCCCGTCGCCATCTTCTTCATGACGCTGCTGCATTTGGCCTCGCCGCGCTTCCTGCTTCGCCACTCGCGCTACGCGATCCTGTGCATCGTCATCCTGGCCGCCGTCATCACGCCGACTCCCGATTTCTTCAACCTCACGCTTTTCGCCGTGCCCATGTGCCTGCTCTACTTCGTGGGCGTTTTCGCCAGCTTCCTGTTGGTCTTGAAGCGCGAAGGCAAGAAGTTCCCGTGGGCTGCAACCATTGCCGGAGTCATCCTGGGCTTGGGAATCCTTGGCGGCATCACATACTACGCGCTTACCAAGATCGGTTATCACTGGGTGAGCCAGTGGCCGTTCATGGTGAAGTAAGAGTTTCCAGTAAAACAAGACTGCCGGCGACTACCAGCGCCCCTGTTCGCGAATCGAACCGGCCATCCGCTTGCTCACCACGGCCTCTAATCCATTGGACATCTTCAACAGCCACCGCTTGCTCGTCAGTGCCGAAATCTTGCGGATGTGATCCGTATTGATGATGGTATTGCGATGGATTCTCCGGAATCGCGGCCGGTCCAATTGTTGCTCCAGAACCTTTAGCGTCTGGTTGGCAAGATACTGCTGACCCGCCGTGAGAATGTGCACCAGTTCGCCTTCCGCCCGGAACGCGATTACATCCGCCGGATCCAGCAAATACAAGTCGCCGCCCCGCTTGCCGACAATTTTACGCAGCGTCTCGTCCGCCGGATGGGCCGCCGAAAACTGCTTACGCGCTTTTTCAATCGCTTTCTCAAAACGCTCGCGCCTCACCGGCTTCAGCAGGTAATCCACCGCGCCCACTTCAAAAGCATCCAAGGCGTGCCGGTCATACGCGGTCACAAAGATCACCATCGGCGCCGAGCCGCCGCGCAGTGATCGCACCACATTCAGCCCGTTACGCTCCGGCATTTCCAGGTCCAGCAGAACCAAATCCGGAGCCAGTTCCACAATTCGCTCCACCGCTTCGTTCCCCGTCGCCGCTTCGCCCACCAGCTTCAACCCTTCAGTGGATTCCACAAGCTCTCGAAGAATATCGCGCGCCACCGGCTCATCATCGGCAATCAATACTCTCATCGCATCGCACCGGCGATCGCCGCCTCGCCGACCTTCGCGGGAATGCGGAACGCCACATGGAAGCCCCGTTCTCCTGCTTCAATTTCCAAACGGGCTCCAGAGCCGTAACAAAGCTCCAATCGCCGGCGAACGTTTTCCAGCCCGACGCCGGGCTTTACCGCGCCCTCCGTGAACCCGGCACCCGTGTCTGCTACCGACACCCGCACCTGCCCTGGAGCCTCGTTCGTTGCGCGTTCCAATCGAACCTCCACACGCACCCTGCCGCCTTCAGGATTCGGCGCGATCCCATGCTTCACCGCATTCTCGACCAATGGCTGCAGCGCCAGGACGGGAATCTCTACGCCCAGGGCCTCCGGATCCACGTCGATTTCCACGTTCAACTTGGCTCCCAACCGCAACTTCTCCACTGCCAGATAGGCGCGAACAATATGAAGCTCTTCTTCAAGCGGCAAATACGATTTGCGTGTCTCCAAAAAATAGCGAAAGATATCGGCCAGATTCAACACCGTCTCCCTCGCGCCCTTGGCTTCGCGCGGAATAATGCCATACAGCGCATTCAACGCGTTAAACAAAAAGTGCGGATGAATCTGCGATTGCAAGGCCCGCAACTCCGCCTGCGCAACCAACCTTCGTGTCTCCAATTCGCGGAACCGCTCGATCTGCTCCACTACAATCCCCGCCGCTCGCGAAAGCGCCCGCAAATCCTCGCTCAAATACCGCTTGCCGCCCGCCCTGCGCCCCAGGAAAAGATAGAATGTCGTCCCGGCGGGCAAACGGAACGGCACCACGGCTTCGGTATCGCGCAACGCCGTTTGAATTTGCTCCAGTGCCCTCGGATTCCGCGGCAATTCGGAAAGAATCAAAGGCTGTCGCAAATCCATTTGGGTCAGCGCGTCATTCTGTGCACTCCCCGCTTCCGCAATCACCGCCTCGGCGCCCATCGCCCCGCCAATCATCTGAGCGGCGTTGCGCAAATACTCTCCCTCCTCCTGGAAAGTCTGCGGCAACTCGCGCAGCACCTTCTCCAGATCGGGAGTGCGGAAGATTGCCTTTGTCAACAGCACCTGCACTCGCCCGCGTAACAAAGCGAACAGGACGAAAGCCAAGCTCACCAGCACCAGTTCCAGAGCATCGCCCGATGCTCCCACCGGCCACGCCGCCGATCGCCGCACCTGAAACAACGCGGCCGTGAATAGCGCCGCAAGTGCCACGTTCGCCAGGAAACGCAAGAACGCATCGAGCAGAACAAAACGGTAATCCTGCAACAGGATCATCAATGCCAATGGAATCGCCGCATGGTGAAACGCCAGTTCCTGCGACCAGAACTGCGTCGGATGCCCATCTCCGAAATGTACAAAAGAAATCGCGAGCAGAAAAAGCGACATCGTCGCCACTAGCCTGGACGTGCCCGCCCGATCCGCCTCGCCCCGCCGCAGCGCGGGAAGGATCGCCGCAGCCACCGTCAGTCCGCCAAAGCCAGCGCTGATGAGCATCAGCCCCCAGGAGTGAAAACGCTCGCCGCCCTGAAACGCATCCACTCGAAGCAATTCGAGCAAGTGCAGCCCAATCGCCGTCGCGCTAAGCCCGTACCCCACACCCACCAACAATCGGTCGCGGCGCGAAACGCTTAGATCGAACAACACCGCTGGCAACAGGCTTAAAACCGAGAATGCCGCCGCAGCCATCCAACCGGCCATCACGGCCTGCTCCGTCCCTAATCCCAACACGAAGAGCGAAACAGCGTTCCACGCCAGTGCGAGTGTAGCCGCCAGAATGGATTTCCAACTCCCCGTCAGCCGCCTCGCCGCCCGGTCCTGCACCAGCAGGTACAGGAAAATTCCGAACAGGACGACGCCCGCCGAGTGCCCCAAGATGTTGACCAGAAACGCGTTGTCTAAAAAGGGCTGGCTCACGCCCTCCATCATAGAGCAAAGCAGGAGAAAACTTTTTGGACAGCGGCAAAAATTTTCGCGCGAAGATACTTGACATGTTAACGCGCAGATTATATGCTGTTATTGAAATCACTTCATGTGGAGGTTAACTACTATGTCTATGATCAAATATTCCCCTTTCGCTGATTTCGAAGCTTTCCCAGCCGGTCTCCGACTCTTCCAGGACTCTGTCAACCGTATGTTCGCCGAGCCCAACGGCCGCCCCTGGGTGCCACCTGTGGACATCCATGAGACGGAAAATGAACTGGTTGTGAAGGCGGACGTCCCCGATATGGAGATGAAGGACATCGATGTTCGCCTGGAAAACGGCACCCTCACCCTCCGTGGTGAGCGCAAGTTCGAGGCCAAGAAGACCGAAGGCGGCTGGCACCGCGTCGAGCGCTCCTATGGCACCTTCGAACGCGCGTTCACTTTGCCCGATACGGTGAACCCGGAAGGCGTGAAAGCCGACTACAAAAACGGCGTGCTCACGGTGACGCTACCCAAGAAGGAGATCGCCAAGCCGCGCCAGATTAAGGTGGAAGTCCACCAGTAAGTAGTTCCAAGCAAAGAGCAAGCCGCGCAAAAGCAAACACGAGACGCGGCACGCCGGACAGCATCAGAGGGAGTAAATTTACAGGCAGGCGGGCGGCGATCCGAAAAACGGATCAAAATGCCCTCCTGCCTCGTCTATTTAGTAGGCGCATAACGGCCTTCGGCCTTTGCGCTTGGTTAGTAGGCGCGCAAAACGGCCTTTAGCTTTTGCGCTGGCGAATGGAAACGGAGCCGCGACTACAGGGAGCGGACTAAAATAGGTAACGACATGAACTCGTTGAAGACGGTTTTACTGCTTGGCTTAATGAGCGCTCTCCTCCTTGTCGGAGGCGAAGCGATCGGCGGGCGTTCGGGTCTGCAGATGGGCCTCCTCATGGCCGTGGGCATGAACTTCTTCGGCTACTTCTTCTCCGATAAGCTCGCGCTCATGTCGAACGGCGCACGCGCCGTCACGCCGGAAGAGAATCCGGAAGTCTACGCGCGCATCGCGCCCATGGTGGACCGCCTGCGCAAGAAGATGGGCCTGCCCATGCCGAAGCTATGGCTGATCCCCGAGGATTCACCTAACGCCTTCGCCACCGGCCGCAACCCTGAGCACGCCTCTGTCGCCTGCACGGAAGGCATCCTGCGTTTGATGAATGACCGTGAACTCGAAGGCGTGATTGCGCACGAACTCGGCCACGTCTTGAATCGCGACATCCTGATCAGTTCCATCGCCGCGACCATTGCCTCGGCGATTACGTTCCTTGCCCGCATGGCCTTCTGGTTCGGCCCGCGCAGTGATGAAGACGACGAACGCGGCAGCCCGTGGGCCGGACTCATGATGATGATTCTCGCGCCCATCGCCGCCATGCTGATTCAAATGGCGATCTCGCGCACCCGCGAATTCAGCGCCGACGCAGCCGCTGCGAAATACACCGGCACGCCCGATGGCCTGATCAACGCATTGCAAAAACTCGAAATGGGAGTGGAACGCATCCCCATGGCCGACGCCAACCCCGCCACCGCCCACATGTTCATCCTGAACCCCTTCGGCGGCGCCGGCGGCTTCGGACGCCTGTTCTCCACGCACCCGTCCACCGAAGACCGCATTGCGAAACTGGAAGCCCTGCGGGGCGTAACGGCGAACGCGTAACATCACCGTGGGGCGGCTTGACAATCCGTGCGGCCGCCGCATGGCTTCATCCCATAAGTCGTGATATGCGCTTCGAGGAGCGTATACGCTTCGACGCTGTACCTGGACCCGAGTTGGAATATAAACGGTGCGAAGTATGCAAATTCACCGCTATTACTGAATGCCAGTACCGAGAACGCCGTTCGGTGAACCAGCTTGGAGCAGATTCGATTCACATCAAGATACTCATCTAGCAAACCAACGGTCCGAGCCATCTCCCGCATCTCGAGATGATTATCCTTTTGCGTTAGACCGAGCTTGAGCTTCTCCGCAGACAAGTTTGAGATCGTCGTTCGCGCCGGGGAGGAGTCCACGGGGATACCGGTTGTTCTGGAGTCACGCTCTTGCAAATGGACAATCGCTTCAAACAATTCGATCCCGTCCGGGTACCTGTCGTTGATAAAACGGGTCGCGTTTTGCTTGGATCCCAGGACATACGCCGTGATTATTCTGAGCTCGAGTAGATTGCGAGCGGCCCACGCGGCGAACGGCAGGGCTTTCCTAACACCAATCTTAAGCTGATGGCACTCTTGCGTGACACCGTTCATGATTTGGACACACAGGCTTTGAAATGGCACGTCTTCGGTCGACCGTTCGGACCATTTGACTCCCTGATCGCGGAATTTCTGAAGCACTCCGTCGAAGATTTCGATTTCTTTCTCGATGTACTCGTTGGGATCTGGCATTCGATGTCTCCATTCAATCGAAGTGTAAATGCTCCGTTCAACTGGCTGTAGAGACAGCAACCGGCGGATTTCCAATCCGCCCCATTGCTTCAACCCGCTAAACTGATCTCTTGACCACCGTCCGTGTAAACCGCAAAGCCGCCGACCGTGCCCTCAGCGGCCACCCTTGGCTTTTTTCCTCCGACGTCATCGACCGCGGCAACGCGCAGCCGGGCGAGGCCGTCCGCGTCGTCATCGACCGCCGCGGCAGCGAGGGACAGCTTCTGGGCACCGCGCACTTCAGCAGCACTTCGCAAATCACTCTGCGGATGCTTTCGAATCGCAGCGAGCCGATCGATCGCGCCTTCTTTCTCGCGCGCCTCCAGCACGCCATCGCCCACCGCGACCGCGTCGTTGAAGATTCCGAGGCCTGTCGCCTGGTTTTCTCGGAGGCCGATCTTCTTCCCGGCTTAATCATCGATCGTTATGGCCCGCATCTTGTCCTGCAAACACTCACGCAAGGCATGGACCGCGCCAAAGACGTCATCGTCGATTGCCTGAACGAACTGCTCTCGCCCCAAGGCATCCTCGCCCGCAACGACGCCACCGTCCGCAAGCTCGAAGATCTGCCGCGCGAGGTAAGCACTCTTTCCGGCACCATTCCCGACCGCGCCGAGATCCGCATGAATGGGCTCACGCTCCACGCCGACCTCCTGCGCGGCCAAAAGACCGGCGTCTATCTCGATCAGCGCGAAAACTATCAGGCCGCGGCGCGCTGGGCGCGACATATATATAGGACAAGCGCTCACGGGACAGACGGCAAGCCCACGCGCATCCTCGATTGCTTCTCTTCCACCGGCGGCTTCGCGCTGCACGTGGCCCCGTTTGCGGAAACCGTGGAAACCATCGAGTCCTCGGAATCCGCCATCGCCGCCGCCGAAGAAAACGCGCGCGCCAACAACATCGCGAACATTCAGTTCCGCCAAGCTGACGTGTTCGATTTCCTCTCCGGCGCGTCTCCGAATCCGGGTTCGACGAAGGGGTCGGGCCGCTACTCGATGATCATTCTCGATCCGCCCGCCTTCGCGAAATCACGCCGGGCCGTCGAAGGCGCCGCGCGCGGCTACAAAGACATCAACTTCCGCGCCCTGCGTCTGCTCGAACCCGGCGGAGTGCTGGTCACCTGCTCCTGCTCGCACCACATGAGCGAAGCCGACCTGTTAGCCGCCGTAGCCGAAGCCGCCCTCGATGCCGGCAAAACCCTGCGAGTCCTCGAACGCCGCACACAGGCGAGCGATCACCCGATTCTATTAACGGTGCCTGAGACGCTGTATTTGAAGTGCCTAATTTTGCAGGTGATCTAATCGGTCGCGTCCAGCACCCCACTCGCAGGAGTCGAGCTAGGCGGGAACGCGCTCCGCACTCACAGTCCGTATCTTGATCTTCACATCAACGCGCGATCCAAGGCGATTCAGAATTGTGATGAGGCGATCCACCGTAAAGCGGGCGAGGTCAGCATTTCGTATCCGGGAAAAATCCGCGGCAGCCACGCGAGTGCGCGCGTGCGCTCCGCGGACGGTCATCTGTTCGCGGTCCAGTACCTTAATGATCTGAGCCGCGAGAATCGCCTTGCACTGCTCCACATCCGCATTGGGATGACCCAGATCGCGGAACACGTTCCCGGTGCCGCGAACCAGTTCCAACTTTTCCTTCATTTTTTTCACGGCAAGATCTCCCGAAGTCGCTTCAACCTTTCCCGAACCACGTCCATTTCGCGCTGCGGCGTTCGGATGCCCCGCGTCGATTTCTTCTGGAACGCGTGAACTACCCAAATCTCGTCGGCCATCTGCACCGCGTAAACTACCCGGAATGCATCCCCGCGAAAGCCAAGCGCGATTTCGAGGACACCCGAACCAAATCCCGTGAGCGGCTTGGCGATGTCTGACTTGCCGCCTTCAGCCGCCACCGTGAGCGCGGCCAAACATCTTGAACGCGCCGGCGGCGGAAATTCTTGGAACTCCCGCAGTGCCGCGCGAACCCTCGAAATGGGCCTCGTCTCAGGCGTCATCTCGCCCGTCATCTCGGCCGGCCCCGCCCACACCTATGTTGTCATATTTGACAACAGTGTCAAGCGCCCCTTCCCTCTGCTGAGAAGTCGTCCGCGCACCCATATCCTTTTATGTGCGCCGAGGCGGCAATTTTTCTCCGCAAGAAACACCCGAAACCGCGCGAAATTGGCCCCATGGACGAAACCCGCAAACTCAAGTCTTGCCCTATCAATCTGTTACAGCCTTTTCGGTTGCATACGGGCCTATTCGTGCGCTATTGTTACATGAGCAAGTTTCCGGGCTCCCCTGCTTGTGCGTTTCCGGTCAGAATTTGCAGCGGCGCCTCACACTTCATAAAACGTTCACTTTTGGAGGATTTTCCCCAGATGCAAACGACCTCGTTGTCGCGCCTTACCAGACGCGCATGGTCCCTTTTCGTGCTGGCCCTGATCCTGGCTGCCGGCTCGTCCCCCGTATTCGCACAAGGCGAAGCGGAATTGAAGCTTCCCGATCTTAGCCAGGCGGTTTTCCTGAACGGCATCACCGGCCCTACCTTATTGTTGGTTGGCCTGGGTGTCAGCGTCCTCGGCTTGGTGTTCGGTTTGGTGATGTACTCGCATCTGAAGAATCTGCCAGTGCATAAATCGATGCTCGAAATCTCCGAGCTGATCTATGAGACTTGCAAAACGTATCTGTTCACGCAGGGCAAGTTCCTGGCGATGCTGTGGGTTTTCATCGCGGTGATCATGGGCGTGTACTTCGGCGTCCTGCAGGGAATGGAATTCCAGCGAGTCGCGATCATTCTCTTCTTCAGCGTCATCGGCATCCTGGGCAGCTACGGCGTAGCCTGGTTCGGCATCCGCGTCAACACGTTCGCGAACTCGCGCACCGCGTTTGCCAGCCTCAAAGGCAAGCCGTTCCCCTGCTACGCGATTCCACTCAAGGCCGGCATGAGCATCGGCATGATGCTGATCAGCGTGGAGCTGTTCATCATGCTCTGCATCCTGCTGTTCATCCCGGGCGATTACGCAGGCCCCTGCTTCATCGGTTTCGCCATCGGCGAATCGCTGGGCGCCGCGGCGCTCCGCGTGGCCGGCGGCATCTTCACCAAGATCGCCGACATCGGCGCCGACCTGATGAAGATCGTGTTCAAGATTAAGGAAGACGACGCCCGTAACCCTGGCGTCATCGCGGATTGCACCGGCGACAACGCGGGCGACTCCGTTGGACCTTCGGCCGACGGCTTCGAGACCTACGGCGTCACCGGCGTCGCGCTGATCTCGTTCATCCTTCTTGCCGTCAACAACGACATCATCAAAGTGGAACTGCTGGTGTGGATCTTCGTCATGCGCGTCATGATGGTGATCGCTAGCGCCGTGTCTTACTTCCTGAACGAAGCGATGGCCAAGGCGAAGTATCAAAACCTGGACAAGATGAACTACGAAGCGCCGCTCACCTCGCTCGTGTGGCTCACCTCCGTCATTTCCATCGCCGCCACGTATCTGGTTAGCTACCTGATGATTCCGAACCTGGGCAACGACCCGACCATGTGGTGGAAGCTTTCGAGCATCATCACTTGCGGCACGTTGGCAGGCGCGATCATTCCGGAATTGGTCAAAGTCTTCACCTCGGTGGAATCCGCCCACGTGAAGGAAGTGGTCAGCTCGTCGCGCGAAGGTGGCGCGTCGCTGAACATTCTCTCCGGCCTGGTTGCTGGCAACTTCAGCGGCTACTGGCTGGGTCTGGCGATCATGGGCCTGATGGCCACCGCCTACGGCGTCAGCACCGGCGGCATGAATAACCTGATGCTGGCTCCCGCGGTCTTCGCGTTCGGCTTGGTGGCGTTCGGCTTCCTGGGCATGGGCCCGGTGACGATCGCCGTCGACTCCTACGGTCCGGTGACGGACAACGCGCAGTCGGTGTATGAGCTGAGCCAAATCGAAGAAGTTTCGAACATCAAGGCAGAGCTCAAGAAGGAATACGGCATCGACGCCGATTTCGAAAAAGCAAAGCATCACCTGGAAGAAAACGACGGCGCCGGCAACACCTTCAAGGCCACCGCAAAGCCGGTGCTGATCGGTACCGCCGTGGTGGGCGCCACCACCATGATCTTCTCGATCATCGTTGCGCTGACCAACGGACTCACCGAGAACCTGCAGAACCTTTCCATTCTGTATCCGCCGTTCCTGCTCGGCTTGATCACCGGCGGCGCGGTGATTTACTGGTTCACCGGCGCATCCATCCAGGCCGTTACGACAGGCGCTTACCGCGCTGTGGAATTCATCAAAGCGAACATCAAGCTGGAAGGTTCCACCAAGGCCTCGGTCGCGGATTCGAAAAAGGTTGTCGAGATTTGTACGCAGTACGCACAGAAAGGTATGTTTAATATCTTCCTGGTCGTCTTCTTCTCGACGCTGGCCTTCGCGTTCTTTGAGCCGTACTTCTTCATTGGCTACCTGATCTCCATCGCGCTGTTCGGCCTGTACCAAGCCATCTTCATGGCGAACGCCGGCGGCGCTTGGGATAACGCGAAGAAGATCGTGGAAGTGGAGCTCAAAGCCAAGGGCACTCCGCTGCACGACGCAACGGTGGTCGGCGACACGGTGGGCGATCCGTTCAAGGATACGTCGTCGGTGGCGCTCAATCCGATCATCAAGTTCACCACGCTTTTCGGTTTGCTGGCCGTGGAGCTGGCGGTATCGTTGACGAAGTCGCAAGGCGGCGGAATCACCACGGGAATCGCGGTTGCATTCCTGGTGGTCGCCATGTTCTTCGTCCACCGTTCGTTCTACGGAATGCGGATTGAAAGCGGTAAAGAATAACGCAGTTGCTTTGGTGGAAAAGGGGGCGAGCTTCGGCTCGCCCCCATTTTGTTTTTGTGGGGCGGGGCGACGCCCGGCTGCCGCCCCGAAGGGCCGCCCCACATCGCTGATCCCTTTCTTGTTTATCCTGTTCTCATGCGACACACGCTCCGCGCTCTGCTCGCCTCAGGAATCGTTCTCACCATGTCTGCCTCCGCCGCCGTGCCCGACCTCGCTGAACTCAACCGCATGATCGCGCGCTTCGCTCCGGCCGAAGTGAAAGCAGATACGTCGAAGTTGTCCACGGGAGACCAGCAGGCACTAAAGAAGCTGATTGAAGCGGCAAATGTGCTCGACCAACTCTTCCTCACGCAACGATGGAGCGGCAACGCGGCATTGCGAGCCAAGCTCGCGCAGGATACAACGCCGCTCGGCAAAGCGCGGCTGCATTACTTCGACATAAATAAAGGCCCGTGGTCCGATCTCGATGGCCAGACGCCGTTCCTCACGGGCGTTCCGGATAAGAAACTCCTCAGTGCGAACTTCTATCCCGAGGATATGAAGAAAGAAGAGTTCGAAGCCTGGGCTTCCAAGCTTCCGAAAGCGCAGCAGGAAATCGCGCGCGGATTCTTCAGCCTGATCCGCCGCGGCGCGGACAAGAAGCTAACAGCCATCCCCTACAGCAAGGCCTACGCGGCTGAGATCGAGAAAGCCGCCAAGCTCCTCGAAGAAGCCGCTGCGGCCACGACGAACGCCACGCTCAAGACATTCCTCACGCTCCGCGCTAAGGCTTTCCGCGACGATGACTACTACGCCTCCGACGTCGCCTGGATGAAGCTCGACGCACCCATTGACGTCACCATCGGGCCGTACGAAACCTATCAGGACGAACTCTTCGGCTACAAAGCCGCATTCGAGGCGTACATCACTCTACGCGACGACGTCGAAACGGGGAAGGTAAAAGCGTTTGCCGATCACATGCAGGAGATCGAGAACAATCTCCCCATGGATGCGAAGTACAAAAACCCAAAGCTCGGCGCACTCGCGCCTATTCGTGTCGTCAATGAAGTGCTTGCCACCGGCGACGGCGCGCACGGAGTCCGCACCGCGGCCTTCAATCTTCCCAACGACGAACGCATCGTGCGCGAGATGGGCTCGAAGCGCGTGATGCTG
>JBEBGM010000034.1:0-47721 GCA_040081455.1 Bryobacteraceae bacterium | reverse complement strand
TACAGTTGCGGGGCAGTGGCGGATTTTCACCGCCTTCCCGTCAATCCCTCGATCGCGAACGATCAATCACAGAGTACGAAGACAAGCAGAGCAAGTCAACGTGGGCGAGCCTGTGGCGGGTTGCCAAGGTCCCTTAGCGGAGTGCCGCTTGGCTGCGGATTTCCAATCCGCCCCACGTTGCTACTCTGCGGGCTTACTTTTTGGCGATCGCTTCAAACGCGGCAACGCCGGCCTGCGCCACCTGCGCGTCCTGGGCCGAGGTGCCGCCGCTGACGCCGATGGCGCCGATCGTCTTGCCGTCCACCACCAGCGGGAAGCCGCCTTCAATCGGGGTCACGCCGGGCAGACCGAGGAGAGCATTGCGGCCGCCGTTGATGAGGTCCTCAAACGCCTTCGACGGGCGGCGGAACTTCAATGCGGTCTGTGCTTTACCCATGGAAACATCGAGGCTGCCGACCTGGGCGTCATCGACGCGCTCGATGGCCATCACCACGCCGCCCTCATCGAGCACAGTGATGTACATGCCCCACTTATTGTTCTGCGCTTCCTTCTCAGCCGCAGCGACAATCGCTTTGGTGACGTCACGGTTCAGCGACTTCTTGGTGCTCAACTGCTGCGCGCTCAACATGGCGGCTCCAGCGAGCAGGGTAGAGAGGAAAAGATAGATTTTTTTCATATCAGTCGGCAGGCTAACATAATTTGGCGGGATGTGGCCACTGGCGAACCGGCCCGGGGGCGTGCGGGATGGGATTAATCGCCGCTCGGACTGCTCGGGTTCCGGTCGCGGTCGATGCGCTGCTTAATCGGCAGTAAAGCCCGTAAAGTAAACAGGTTGAGCAGCGCCAACACGAGCGCGATTTCGTAGCGTCCCATCGCCACCGACGCGCCGATGACGCCGGCATTCCAGATGCTGGCCGCCGTGGCGGTGCCACGGACGTTCGCGCCCTCCTTCAAAATCGCGCCACCACCCACAAAGCCGATACCCGTGATCAATCCCTGCAAAACCCTCGACTGGGCTTGGATATCCGGCGCGGAACCCAGCGCCAGGAGGTAGCCGCAGCTGGCCATGCCAACAATAGGGAACGTGCGGAGGCCGGCGCTATGGGCTTCGCGCTCACGGTCCCATCCAATCAGCGCCGTGAGTAAGTACGTCACCGCCAAAGGTTCGATGGTCCTCGAAAGGTTTTCCCAATGTTCCAGCCAGGGCATTTCCGTTCCGTCGTACTACGTTATTTTCAGATGCACGATGGTCTCCAAATGATACGTCTGCGGAAACAAATCAACCAAAATCATTTTTTCGATGCTATAGCCCGGCAGCGCCGCCAAGTCACGGGCAAGCGTCGCCGGATCACAGGAAACAATGGTGATTCGCGCGGGTGACAACCGCATCAGGCTGGATGTGACCGATCTCCCCAGCCCCGCGCGCGGGGGGTCGGCCAGCACGAAGTCCGGAGTGGCTCCGGATTTCACGTAACGGCTCAGGAAATCGTCTACCCGCGCCTGGGCGATTTCGAAGTTCACGTTTTCGAGCTTGGCTTCGATGCGGGTGGCGTTGAACGAAAGATCGCGCACGGCGCTGGCTCCAGCCTCCACTGCCACGATGTTTGCAAAGCGCTCAGTCATCGGTAGCGCGAATAGACCCACTCCTGCGTAAAGATCCAGAGCGGATTCGCCGCTCACATCGCCCAGCGCCGCGTCCACCAGGTTTTCGACCAGAAAGCGATTCACCTGAAAGAACGAGCGCGGACTCACTCGGAATGTACCAAACGACGTTTCGTAATCGAGCTCTGGAGCCGACTCGCACCACTCAAAGAAGCGCTTGGCAACCGGTTTCTCGGATTCCAGCACGTTCACCTGGACGTCGGCTTCATTGGTGAACAACTCGAACGATTTGACAAAGCGCGGAAACTGGCTGTCCTGTAGACGTGCACGCATCTTTTCGATCGCCTGATTTAAGCGCGGTGAGGCAACGGGGCATTCGCCTTCAAGCGCCACCAGGCGGTGAGACCGATTGCGTAGATACCCGAGGCGGCCATTCTCAATATGCAACTGGACTCGATTGCGATAACCAAGCGGCGCGGCGCTGATGGTTTCGATCTCGCCCTGATAATCGATTTTTCCGACGCGCCGGAGTTGCTCGCGTAGTATCCCCGCTTTTGCGGAAAGCTGGAACGAATAGGGGGCGTGCTGATAATGGCATCCGCCGCAGCGGGTAAAGAGCGGACACGCGGGCTCAACGCGATCCGCCGAAGGCGTGACCACATTCACCAAACCGGCGTGTATATCGTCGCCAGCGTTTAAACGGACGGTTTCTCCCGGCAGCGTGAACGGCGCGAGAACGGCTCGGCTACCTTCGTCAGTCGCGATGCGCGCAAGGCCTTCGCCGCCATAAACCCATTTTTCGATGCGGACTTCAACGGGCCCCGTTTCGCTTTCGGGTGTCGCCGCGGGCCGGGCATCGTTTACGATAGAAGTTTCTTCCACTACTCCATGAGAGCACGAGTTCTTTCCGGCATTCAGCCCACTGGCAGTCCGCACATCGGCAACTACCTGGGAGCGCTGAAGAATTGGGCCAAAATCCAATACGATTACGAGAGCATTTATTGCATCGTCGACCTGCACGCGATCACGGTATACCAGAGGCCGGAGGAACTGCGTGCAAAGACTATCGAACTGGCGGGGATGTTGCTTGCGATCGGCATCGATCCGAAGCATTCGGCGCTGATTGTGCAGTCGGCCGTACCGGAGCACGCGGAATTGGCTTGGATGCTCACGTGCGTGACGCCGATCGGCTGGCTGGAACGAATGACGCAGTTCAAAGCGAAGTCCGAAGCACAGGAAACGATAGGCGACGGACTGCTGCAGTATCCGGTGCTTATGGCTGCCGATATTTTGCTCTATCAAGCCGCAATTGTTCCCGTGGGCGACGATCAAAAGCAGCATCTGGAACTGGCCCGTGATATCGCGCAGCGTTTTAACTCGCTGTACGGCGACACGTTCGTCATGCCCGCAACGCACCTGCCTACGGTTGGCTCGCGAGTGATGGGACTAGACGATCCTGAAAAGAAGATGAGTAAGAGCGTGACGAACGAAGGTCACGCGATCAGCTTGCTCGATCCGCCGGCGAAGCTCCGCAAGAAGATCATGCGCGCGACTACGGATTCGCAACCTGCCGTCGATTTCGAAACCATGGGCGCGGGCGTGCGGAATCTGCTTTCTATCTACCAGGCATTCGTTGGCTGCGATGACGACACCCTGCGCGCCGAGTTCGGCGGACTCCGTTATGGCGATTTAAAGAAACGCGTGGCGGAAGCGGTTGTCGAATCGCTGGAGCCGATTCAGAAGCGCTATCACGAAATCGTGGCGGAGCCGGGCTATGTCGCAAGCGTTCTTCGCGAAGGTGCCGAGCGTGTCACTCCCATTGCGCGCGACACCTGCGACAAGGTGAAGCACGCCATGGGCATTTACACTTCGTAAGCGCGGCTAGTGCTCTTTTGCGCCCGCGAGCGAACCTGTGTCAAGCCACTTCTTTCCGAACGCATAGAGCGCCTCTACGTCGGGGCCGGTGAGCCCGGGCATATTCTTCTTCACCTTGTAGCCGATCTTCGTCTGCAGATACGCAAGGTGACGATAACCGGGCGGGAAGCTTTCGAGCAGGTCTTTGTCCAGATGAAGGAGCGTACCGGGATCAATGACATCGAGGCGGTCTTTTTCGTAAATCAACCGGCGCAGCAACACTTTCCATTGGCCGTTTTCCTTGGCGATGAAATCGTAGAAACGGCCGGTGCACAGTACGTCGCACAGGACGCCATCGACCAGCGCGCGCTGCGAGATAGTCATCTTCGTCTGTGCGACGGCGCGATTGCCATTGAGATCGATGGTGCTGCCGCCGAGGAAATGCAGGATGCTGACGCCGCGATCAAAGCCTTCGCGCGTCATGCGGATGAACTCGTCGGCGGTGCCCTGAAACCAGGTGGCCATCATATAACCATCGGTGTGCCATACGGTGCGGAAGCGGGTCCAATCACCGGCATCGCGGTAGAGTGCCCAGTTTTGGATGAGCTCGCGAATTTCGAGGCGATCGGCCATATCGCGACTTAAGGCAGGCCCCGCGGGTTTGCCGGTGGCGGAGATGGGCGTGCGATTCGAGGCGGTTTTCCTCACTGCCACGGCTGTTTTCTTCACGACCGCTTTCTTCGGCACGGCGGCCTTTTTAACGGATGCAGACTTCTTAGGCACGGCTCCATCCTTTGCTCTGTTGAATTCCTGAACGGACTGCTCTGAAGCCCGCTACTCCGTCAAACGAAGGGGAGCGTGGACGAACCTCTTGTGGATTCTATCGCAGGATGGGGAACGGCCGCGGGCTACTGGACGCGGATACGGCTCACGCGCGCGGGCCATGGCGCCAACAACAGCGCGGTCAATGCGTCTCCAGGTTCACCTTTGAGGTGGTGATCGAAAAATGCGACGCCGTAGCGGCTGATGGTGTGGTGAAATGGGAAGCCAATGTTCGTCCAGGTCAAATGCCCGGCGCCAGAAAGTTCGACGTAATATTTTTCACCGCCGGTGCGATCGTACACCCCGCCCGGTCTGCGGACTGTGGGAGTAATGGACCAATCGATGCTGCCTCCCTGATACATCACTGGGATGCGAACCGCGGAGAGATTCCCGTTTGCAAGAAAGGGCGCGGCGTACGGAGACATCGCAAGAACGGCTTGAATGCGGCGATCTTTCCATGAAGACCACGCGCCTGCCATGCCAAGCGCGGTGTAGCCGCCGAGCGAATGGCCGGCCATACCGATGCGCATCGGATCGACGGGGGCGTTTTCCACCAAATGTCCTGTGAGGGCGCCGTCAAGCGTGCGCCGGACATCGTCCAAGCGAGCCCGGTATGTTTCGGGGCTCCATGACTGCGGCTGATGAAACGGCTTTTCGGCGCGGAAATTGAGGTACCTCCACATGCGGAAGCCTTCGCGCCGTGGCGAGCAATGGGCGTCGGCATGATTCGGAGCGGCCACCAGATAACCCGCATCCGCCAGTGCCTCCATCAGGAACTTCGACTGCGTATTGCAACCGGCGAAACCATGCGAAAACAAGATCAACGGATAGCCGTTCGGCGGCGGAGGCGCTGCGGGCCTCCACACGGCAACGTCGTGGCCGCCAAGGTCGAGGTGAACCTCCGCCCGCGCGGCTAAATCAGCCGCAGCCAGGCAGAGTAGCAGTGTCAAAAGACGCCTCACACTTCTATGAACGCAGAAAAGGGTGGTTGCGTTTCGGGGGAGCTTCGACAGGGGGTTGGTCCACACCCCCGCTATTCCGCCAGGAACGGTAACTGGACGGGCTGCTTGCGCTTGGCCGAGAGGTCCAGCGCCTTGGTGAGCATCAGGCGGTTGTGCGCTTCCTTGGCCGTCGCGTGGGGCGTCGGCACGCCCAGAGCCACGCGATTTAGCCAGGAATCCGTCTCCTCGCGCATGGGCCCGCGTAGTTCGCCCAGCGCCATGTCACCGGGCGGATAGCTGCCCATGAAGTCCACCAGGCGATTTTTGTCGGGCGCGTATCCCTCCGATTGCGGCGACGAAACCGCCAAGATGATGTCGCGGTGCGTATCGTCAATCGTGAGCACGCCGTCGGTACCTACGATGCCGACCTCCAGGCTGTAGACTGCCGCGGGCCAAGTCACCGGAAGCGCCCAGGAGATGCTCAGGTGGTAAACGCAGCCGTCGCTGAAGCTGATGAGACCGGCGGTGGCGTCGATCCCCTTATAGAGCGGCCCCAGAACCTTGTCCACCGAACGCGCGTAAACCTCCACGGGTGTCTTCGCTTCCAGGTACCACATGGCGATATCGAGCGCGTGGGTGCCGGAGATCACCATCGGCGAAATGGATTCCGGGGAGTCCGTGCGTTTATAGTTGTCGATCGCCACCAGACGGTTCATAAACGCGCGCGACGTCACCAGCGTCACATCGCCCAGCGAACCCGTGCGCACCTTCTCCTTCGCGGCTAGCCAACGGCGGCGGAAACGTTGCGTGTATCCAACCACCGCGTCCACGCCAGCTTTTTCAATCGCCGCCAACACATCGGTGGATTCGGCGAGGCGCGTGGCGAGTGGCTTTTCGATCAGCATCGGCAGACCACGCTCAATAGCGGCCATCACTGGGCCAACATGCAAGTGCTCATCGGTCGCGACGATGACGGCATTCACCTCAGGGCGGCGCAACAGTTCCCGGTAATCGTTGGTGACAAAATCGGCGCCCACCTTCTCGGCGACTTCCTTGGCGCGCTCCGGCCGGATCTCGGCGATGCCGATCCAATCGACGGACCCATGCCGCGCGGCCACTTCGCCGCGGAAAAGTCCGACACGTCCGGCGCCGATAATGGCGAGTCCAATTCGTTTCTGGGAGCGCTTCGCGTTTGGCATCCTACCCAGATTACGTGGTCGCGCGGCCCGTTTGCGATACCATGAGTCTCCATGGCCGTCCGCTGGTGGATCTGCTTTCTACTCTTCCTCACCTGGCTTGTGTCGTACATCGACCGCAGCCTGATGCCGATGGCGTTGCCGCTTATCGCAGAAGAGTTTCATCTGAGCCCTACGGTGATGGGTGCCGTCATCAGCGTCTTCTTCCTGGGCTACGGCGCAATGCAGTTGCCAGGCGGCATGATCGCGGACAAAATCGGCGCGCGAAGGAGCATTACGCTGGGCATTACGGCGTGGTCCATTTTTAGCTTCCTCACAGGCATGGCCAGCAGCCTGACCAGCCTGATGTGGATCCGCGTCTTCTTCGGCGTAAGCGAAGGGTTGCATCCACCTGCGGCGTTCAAAGCGCTCTCCGCGTGGTTTCCGAGCCACGAGCGAGCCAGGGCGAACGGGCTGGTCATGTCGTCGAACACGCTGGGCCCGATGATCGCACCGATTTTATTCGCCGCTATTATGGGCGCCTTCGGATGGCGCATGGCGTTCGTGGTGGTCGCTATTCCTGGGTTCCTCGTCGCGGTCGCTGTTTATTGGTATCTTCGGAACCGTCCTGCGGAACACAGGCGAATAACGCAAGCCGAACTCGACGTCATCGGTACGGATGGCGATCAGCAAGAGAGGATCGGCCTGCGCGAGCTTGTGAAGTACCCCGCGCTGTGGAAGCTCTTCTTCATTTACATGACGTGGGACGTCACCTGGTGGGGATTCCAGGCCTGGCTACCTTCGTATCTGTTCAAAGTTCGCGGATTCAGTATCAGCCATACGGGCCTGGCGACCGCGCTGCCGTTCGCCGTGGGCTTTATCGGCGTTCTCGCGGCAGGCTATGCAGCGGATCGCACGGGCAAAAGGAAAGCCGTGTTGATGATAGTCCTGCTGGGAAACGCGCTATTCCTGACGCTGACGGCGCTCGCGCCAAACGCTTTTGCCGCCGTGACGCTGCTTGGGCTCACAGGACTGTTTTTGCCTTCCATACATGGGCCGTTCTGGTCGCTCCCCATGGACATGCTGCCGCCGCGAGTCATGGGCTACGCCTCCGGGTTCATCAACACCGGAGGCCAGATCGCCGGCGTCGGCTCGCCGATCGTCATCGGTGCGCTCATCCAATGGACTGGCCACTACGACGCTGGTTTCCTGTTCATGGCCATCTCGGCCACAATTTCCGCGGCGATCGTCGCTACGCTCAAAGACCCCAAGGTTTCCGTGGGTGAAACACTCATCGCAGCGGCGGCGGAGTAAGCGAGCCCTCTTCGGGCATCTGCGAAAATAGAAGAGAGTGGCCTCCCTTCGAATCCTTTTAACCAACGATGACGGCTGGGATGCGCCTGGGCTCGCCGCGCTCAAGACGACAGCGGCTCAGTTGGGCGATGTCGTCGTGATGGCTCCGCGCGATCCGCATTCTTACGCCGGACATCGCGTGACCACCGATGCGGCGCTGGAAATCCGGGAAACGGGACCGGGCGAGTATTCGCTTTCCGGAACGCCTGCTGATTGCGTTCGTGTAGCACTAACGTCGGTGTTTCCGGACGTCGATCTCGTCATCGCGGGGATCAATCGCGGTGGCAATCTCGGGGCCGACGTCTATACTTCCGGCACCGTCGCGGCCGCACGCGAAGCGGCTCTCCTGGGCCGCCGTGCGATCGCTATTTCTCAATTTATCCGGCGCGATATGCAGCTTGACTGGAGCGAATCTGTCCGGCACGGGAGAGCGATTCTCGATCAACTGATCACCAATGCGCACGAGTCGAAAATTTACTGGAACGTGAACCTGCCACACGTCGCCCCGGATGTTGCTCCGGCCGTGGTGCAGTGCGAAACGGATGATCAACCGCTCGACGTGCGTTTTCGCCGCGAGGGCGATCGGCTGCACTACGCGGGTTCGTATCCGGCGCGTCCGCGAACTCCTGGAAGAGACGTGGCGGCGTGCTTTGGCGGCGCGATTACGGTAAGCAGGTTGCGGTTGTAATTCTAAAAAACCGTCGGTGGCCGCGTTTCGGTTCCCGTCCATATCGTGTGTGTCGGATCATCCCACGGCGGCTCAGCGGTAAGGTGTGGCTTGAGAACGATGAGCACATCGGCCGTATCCAGCGATTTCGTCTGTTTCGTAAAGAGCTTGCCTAGCACGGGGATCTCCGACAGCCCCGCGGGACCCGTCGGTGTTTCAGATTCGCTGGTCGAAACCAGGCCGGCAACCACAGCCCACTCGCCCGTCTTCAAGCGAATCTTCCCCTGATATTGGCGGCTGCCAATGGAGGGAATTCCGTTCGCCGCCTGCACTCCCAGCGTCTTGAACGAGGCCTCGACGTCCAAAGTGACTTCGCCGCCCATGTGCACGGTTGGCGTCATTTTCATCTGCACGCCCAGATCGACGTAATTGACCTGGGGAGCCAACGTCGACGACACATTCGTATCCGTGGTCAGCCCACTGAATGTAGCGGCAACCACGGGATAGCGGTCTCCAATGTGAAAGGACGCCTGTTGCCCGTCCGCCGATACCATCTGCAAGGCAAGCAGTGTTTGCCCGGAAGCTTTCGTCAACGTACCGAACACGCCGGAGTTCGCGATGCCGATTCCCAGCGGCAGCACTCCGCCGCCAAAGCCAACCAGATTTGTAAACCCGTTGGCATTACCGGGGATGTTCACAATACCGCCCACCGACTTTCCAAAATCCACGATTGCGGACGAGGTCGGTAAGCGGAGCCCATAGCTGAGCGACGAGGTCTTACTGATGGAGACAATCTCGACGTCGACAGCGATCTGTGCGCGGCTGCGCGACAGCGTTTGAAAAAGGTCGCGCGCCGCCATCGCCTTGGCCACCGAGTCGCGGAAGATCACCAGCCGCTTGCCCGAGTCCATGCTGATGCGTCTCACCTCAATGATCTGCTGGACAGCACTGAGAATCTCCTGCGCTTCCTGCACCGAAAGCCGCTCAGGGATCAGCGCCATGGCCGCCATGGTGGGCAAATACTGCGTTCTGTTCTGCGGGGTGTCACGAACGACAAGGACCGACGTCGCATCTAGCGGCACAAAGAATGAGTCCGTCACGCGCTCCAGCAGGCGGATGGTTTCCCCGAAGCTGAGATCTTCGGCGCGAAGATTCACCGTTGGCAGCGGCTGATAGGCGGCATCGAAGACCATCTGGAGGACAATGGAGGTGCCCGCCCCTTCGAGAACACTCCGCCCATCGCCTCGCAGGCTGAAACTTTTCTTCCCTTCGGGCGGTTTCAGCCGCGGAGGCTCAATCGCCTCGCGTAAGTCGGCTGCCGTCAGTGGCTCCTTGTTGGCTTTTGCGTCCACTGCCGCGGCAGCGGGATCGGGTGCGTTGACCTGCTCCGCAACTAAAGTCGGCGTATTTTGCAGGGCGAGCCTGCGGTCCGAATATAAGGAATTCGCCGGATCGAGCTGGACGGCCTCCGCATAGAGCATGAGCGCCTTAAATCGGTCTCCGGCCCGGACCGCCTGTTCGGCGGCCTTAAACGCGCGGTCCGCAGCTGTATCGGCGCCCGGCATCGCCGTGGCCAAAACCAATGCAAACACAACGATATAGGCGCACTTCCGCATTTCGTCTGGTGGATCGCTCTAGCTAAAAGGGTAGACGAAATCGCCTGCCCGGGCGTGCATCCTTCCCCAATACAAAGGATTAAACCATTCCTGGGATTCTGCCGATAGCCGCCCGGAGAGGAATCCGCGCGCATGGCTGCAACTTACGCCCCCATTTTAACCGCGTTCACCCCGCCGGTCCCGCAAAATTTCAACGAACTCGGCATCAAAGAATCATTGGTGTTCGACTTGATGCTACGCCGCCTGATGATCGAAGGCTTTAGCACGCTTGGGTCACTATCGCGTGCGCTGCGACTTTCCGTGCCGATTATCGACGTCGCCTTCAAACACATGCGGCAGCAGCAATTGGTGGAAGTAAAAGGCATGGTTGGCAACGACTACAGCTTTACGCTTTCCCAAGCCGGCAAGCAGTTGGCAAGCGAACGCTTTCAGGTTTCGCAGTACGCCGGCGCCTGCCCCGTGTCCCTGAACGAGTATCAGGCGGCCGTCAAAGCCCAGAGCGCCAAGATCAACGTCGACCGCCAGGCGCTTCGCAACGCCTACTCCGATCTGATTGTGACCGACCGCCTGTTGGACCAACTGGGTCCCGCCATCATTTCCCAGTCCTCGATCTTCGTCTACGGCCCCACCGGCAACGGCAAAACCAGTTTGGCCGAGCGTATGCTTCGCGTTTACAAGGACGCGATTCTGATTCCCTACGCGGTGGAAGTCGATAACCAGATCATCAGCTTGTACGACCCGGTCGTGCACCAGACGCTGGATCATGACGATCCCGACATGGACCCGCGGTGGCTGGTTTGCAAGCGCCCCTGCATCGTCGTCGGCGGTGAGTTGATTCCCAGCATGTTGGAGCTTCGCCTCGACGAATCTTCCGGAATCTACGCCGCACCGCTGCAGATGAAATCGAACAACGGCATTCTGCTGATCGACGACTTCGGCCGCCAATTGATGTCGCCGCGCGATCTGTTGAACCGTTGGATCGTACCACTTGACCGGCGCGTCGACTATCTGACCCTTCGTTACGGCGTGAAGTTCCAGATCCCGTTTGAGTGCATGGTGGTCTTCTCCACCAACCTAGAGCCATCGGATCTGGCCGACGAAGCGTTCCTCCGACGTATCCACAACAAGATTCTGGTGGAAGCGGTGGACCCTGTTTCCTTCGATCAAATCTTCGAACGCGTCGTGCGGGCGAAAAATATCGATGCGGAGCCCGACAGCGCCGAACATCTGCGCAAACTTTGTCTGCGCGAGGGCCGCACGGAACTGCGTGCCTGCTATCCGTCCGATATCTGCAACATCCTCAACTCGATCGGGCGATACGAAGGCCGCCCGCCACGTATGACGAAATCGGAACTGGAACGCGCCACGGCGTTGTACTTCGCAAAGGGTTAGACACCGGCTAGTTGGTGTCCTGCGGTGGATCTGCCTGGGGCGTAGACAAAGACGGTGCCCCATCGGCAACGCCGTTTTCCGGTCGCGCGGTGTCATCGGTCTTCACGCCACGCCGCGGTCCAAGCCCGAGTGCGATCAAGGATAGCGACCCAACCTTTCCATCGGAATCCAGGTTCTGATCCACCTGAAAGCGCTTGAGCGCATCCACTGAATCGGGACCCCACACGCCGTCCACTTGACCGCGGAAGTAGCCGCGATCGAGCAACGCTTGCTGGATTTCCTTGTAGCGTTCCGGCGCCGGCTGCAGCTGCCCGTACGAACGCGGCTGCGGTTTCACTTTGCCCTTCGTTTTGACAGAAGCGGACTTGGCTGCAGCGGACTTCGTCGTTGCGGTTTTCGTGGCCGCAGCTTTGGTGATGGTGCCCTTGGCGACCGGTTTCGCCAATGCCTTTGCGGGCGCGGCCTTCTTTGTGGCGGTCTGCGCACACACGCCAGCCCCACTCAATGCCGCTGCAAACAGCATAGCGGTGAGTTTGTTGATAAGCACCACTCCGTTAGTCCGGCGGTTACTCCGGCAGCGTTCCACTCAGGAACAGCGTCGCCGCTTTGGGCACATTCCCGCTCCGCGCACGGCCCTGCGCCAGAGGATTCGGACGCACCACACGGAAAGCGACCGGATCGCCCGCCTTCATCCCCTGCTGCGCCTTACGAATATCGTCGACGGACGCGATCTGCTGCCGGTTGATCGCGATGATGATGTCTTTTTCCATCATGCCGATGTCTTCGGCAAACGAGCCGGGTTCAACGCGCGTCACCGCGACGCCGCGCTTATCCGGCGTCAGATCCTTCTCCTCTTCGCTCGATGGCCGGATGCTGATGCCGAATTTAACTTGCGTGCCTTCGCTCTTATCGTCGCCACTGCCTTGACCGGCATCGCCCACCACGCGCGGATCGTCGGAAAACACTTTGGTGCGGTCCTGGATGGTCAGCTTGAAATCCATCTTCTTGCCGTCGCGATCCACGTTTAAGGTCGCCTGCGAACCAATAGGCAGGTCCGCGACACGCGCGACCAGATCGTCGCCATCGCGCACGGATGAGCCGTTGATGCCCAGCACAATATCATTGGGCCTCATACCGGCGCGGTCCGCAGGACCGTCCTTGCGAACTTCGCCAACGATCACGCCGTGGTCCACACCCAGCGCCTTCAGCGTTTCCGGCTTCGCATCCCGCTGCCAGGAGATTCCAATGGATCCGCGAGTCACGCGGCCTTCGCGAATAATGTCGTTATACGCGCGCACCACGGTGTTCATGGGCAGAGCAAAGCCAATACCCTGATAGCCGCCGCTCTGCGTGGCGATCATCGTATTCACGCCGATCACTTCGCCTTTGATATTCAACAGCGGCCCGCCGGAGTTGCCCGGGTTGATCGCGGCATCCGTCTGAATGAAACGCTGAAACTGTTGCCCGATTTCCTTGCGGTCCGTGGCGCTGACGATACCGGCGGTAACCGAAGCTTCGAGGCCGAACGGAGAGCCGATCGCGACGGCCCAATCGCCCACCTGCACGCTATCGGAGTTCGCAATCGTCACAGGCGTCAGCGAGCGGCGCGCGTCAATCTTGATCACGGCGAGGTCGGTCTCGCGATCGGTGCCGATCACGCGAGCCTTGTATTCGGTCGAATCGCCATGCAGTTTTACCTTGATGCGATCCACTCCATCCACGACGTGGTTGTTCGTAATGATGTAGCCGTTTTTGTCCACAATGAAGCCGGTGCCGGACTGCTCGCGGCGGCGCTGCGGCATATCGGGCGCTCCGCCTTGGTCGCCAAAGAAACGGCGGAAGAGATCGGACGGATCGTTGCCGCCGTTTTGCTCCTCTTCCTCATCTGCCTGCGGGCGTCGATTTTTTCCCTGCGGCGCGGCCTTGGGCATGGTCTCCGCAGTGATATTGACCACGCTCGGATCCAGCGCTTTGGCGAGCTTCGAAAAATCGTTGCCAAGCGGGTTGGCCTTGGGAACCACCAGAGGCGTCGCATCCGGAGCCGCCACCTGCCCGCGCTGCGCCTGGGCACTGGTGTTGATCAGCGTACCGATCACAATACCGAGCGATAGCGTAAACAACAGCAGCGTGGTCGACAACAACTTCTGTTGGCGCATCTTTTCGAAGATCTTCATGTCACTCAACTTCATTGGTTTGCCTCAAAAGCCCGCTTCAAAATGACCCGAATCGTTCGGCGACTCTTAGAAACCCGGGTACAAGTTTATTATACGTTCGTGTCACCGAACGGTGAGCACGCACTGAACCCATACTCTTTCGATGCCCTGCAGAAACAATCGGTTGCGCTAAATCGTCGGAATAGAGAGACCCGCGGGACCAGCGGCAGGTGAGCACTATTCGCCGGCAAGCAGCACGGAAAGGCTCAGGAAAATGCGGCGTAAGCCGGCATCTCGGCCCTCGGGCGAATACCACTCGGCCGCGGTGTGGGCTCCGCCGCCATGACCGCCGGCGCCAATGGAGACCGCCTGCAAGCCCATGGAAAGAGGAATGTTGGCATCGGTTGACGAGCAATCGAGGTGGCTGCGGACGCCCAGAAACGAATCCACCGCTCGGATGGTTTCGAGAATCGGCGCGTCGTCGGCCAACCCTCCACTGGGGCGAGAACCAATCTCCTTGATCCGCGCACTCAATCGGCCGGCTGGACTCCTTCCACTCTCTTCATCCGCGGCAAGTTCAACGGCATTCATCAGGATCTCGCTGAGCGATTCCAGTGAATCGTTCGACTCCGACCGCAAATCGATTTTGGCAAGCGCCTCCGTTGGGATCGAGTTGATACTGACACCGCCTTCAATGATGCCGAAGTTGAAGGACGTGCGCGGCGCATTCAGATCGCGCGCGCCGTCCAGAAAGTGCGTGATCGCCCGGCTGACGCCGTGGATTGGATTGCCTGCGTACGAATCCCGCCAACTGTGTCCACCGGGTCCGACAATCGCGATCTCAAAACGGCGGCTCGCCAAGGCGCGGGACGTGATATGCTCGACACCCGGCCCATCCAGCACAAGGAATCCGCGGGGAGGTTCGCTCATCGCGCGCCGTTCCGCATCGCCGCGGCCGTTCTTATCGCGCTTGTCTCCTCTGCCTTCTCTTTCTCCACGGCCATCGAGACCGCGGCAGATGTAGCGCATGCCGCTTAGGTTACCCTCGCCCTCCTCACCGACGTTGGCGATCAGTACCGGCGCGCCAGTGAAGTAATCCGGCGGCCCGTCACGCAACGCGGGATTGGCGTTCCACGCCGCCGCAATCGCCAGCAAACCGGCCAAGCCCGCGCCATTATCGGACACGCCTGGTCCCGTGAAACGGCCCTCGTGCGAAACCCGGATCTCGTCAGCGTTCCGTGGAGCAAAAACCGTATCCAAATGTGCGGTGACGGCAACCGACGGAAGGCTTTCGTATCCGGGGCGCACGGCAATCACATTCCCCGCGCGGTCCATCCTGGCATCCCACCCAAGCGAGCGGAATTCCTGAACAAACCACTCCGCACGTTGCTGCTCAAAAAAGGTGGGCGCCGGAATCCGGCACAGACTGAGATGCTTTTCGTTGATCCAGTTGCGTTCCTTGCGGAACCATTCCAAGGCGGCGCGCACGCCCGTTTGGGCGGCAAGTTCCACAACGGATGTATTTAGCCGAAGCAAGTTTCAGTCTAACGCAAGGCCCATTTTTGCGGTACGCCGGACTCTTACAGCTTCACTTTCGGAAACTTTGCGCGCATCCATGCAACGAAACCGTCCGGCGCGGCCATGGTGGATAATCGGCTCTGGCGGACCAAAGCCCAATCCTCGAACTTCTTCGACTGTTTGATTTCGGTCAACGTTACAGGCTCCGGCAATTTGGCGGCAAACTCCAGTTCCACGATGGCGGACTTGGGATTCTTTGGATCGTCTTTCGGTTGGGAGCACACCTTCGCCAAGCCAACTACGGCAGAAACACCACCGCTGTGGTAAATGAAAACCCAGTCCCCGGCCTTCATTTCCCGGATCGCGCGCACTGCCTGCGCGTTGGTAACGCCATCCCAAAAGGTGCGCTTCTCTCGTTCGAGATCGTCAATGGAATAGGTGAGGGGTTCGGATTTTGCCAAGAAATAAGCCACGGATTTGCTCCTGCCCCAGCCGATAAGATATTTCCGGGCTGGGTGTTGTGCGAAGACTGCCACCGCTAGGCGTCAGCCTCCATGATATTGTCGCACCAGGAGTAAACCCGCTGGAAACACGGGCCGTGTACAATGATTAGAGTCAGCCGAATGGTATCGACAAAAACGGAGGAGTGGGCTGTGTCCCGACATCAGAGTCCACGGATAAGCAATTTGTTGAAACTACTGCCGCTTGCGGCGATTCTTCTCGCACCCGCCTTGTTTGCGCAGAACCGCGAAGATCCACCGGCCCCCGTGAAGGTGGAAGCGCCCAAGGTAGTCCCCGGGCAAGTGCCCACAGCGGCCCCCGCCGCCGTGGATCCCCACACCTACGTTGTCGGCGCGGAGGATGTTCTCTATATCCGCGTTTGGCGCGAAATGGATTTCACCGGCCAATACATCGTCAGGCCGGATGGCAAAATCACTATCCCGCTGGTCGGCGACGTGCAGGCCTCCGGCCTGACACCAGAGCGGCTGGGAGCGCAGTTGACGCAGGCTCTTTCCGATTTCATCAACAAGCCCGATGTTTCCGTATCCGTCGCCCAGGTGAACAGCAAGAAATATTACATCACCGGGCAGATCTTCCGCACCGGCGAATTCCCGCTTGTTGTGCCCACGCGCGTCTTCGATGCCCTGGCCAATGGCGGCGGCTTCCGCGACTTCGCGAACAAGAAAAAGATCGTCATTGTCCGGGGCGCCCAGCGGATCAAGTTTAACTACGACGACATCATCAAGGGCAAGAACCTGGACCAAAACATCTTCCTCGAAAACGGCGACACTGTCGTCGTGCCCTAGGATTCCGGAGGTAAAACAGCATGCAGCCTGGCGATGGGTTTAATACGCCGCGACGAGCGCTGGACGTTGAGGATTACATCGATATCGTTCGCCGTCATAAGGGATGGATCATGGGTCCGTTCCTGCTGACGCTTGTGGCGAGCATTGTTGGCGTTTACCTTTATCCGGACACCTACGTCTCGCAAGCCGTGGTGAAGATTGTGCCGCAACAGGTGCCCACCAATATGGTGCAAGCGGCCATCAACCAGCAGATGAACGATCGTATCAACTCCATGGCGCAGACCATTCTCAGCCGCACCACGTTGACCACCATCATCAACACCTTCGGCCTCTATCCACGCGAACGCGCTCGCATGCCCATTGAAGACGTGCTGGAGCTGATGAAGAAAAAGATTCAGATCCTGCCTGTTTCGACGCCCGCAACAAGCAGCGCGAATGACCGAATTCCCGCCTTTGCCGTGCAATTCGCTTACGAGAACAAGTATCTGGCGCAACGCGTGGTGCAGGATCTGGTGAGCCGTTTCATCGATGAAAATATTCGGAGCCGTTCGAACGCCGTATTCCAGACGTATCAGTTTCTGCGCGACCAGACCGATGCCGCCAAGAAAGATTTGGACGGCGCCGAAAACAAGCTGACCAGTTTCCGCCTGCAAAACAACGGCAAACTGCCGGATCAGTTGGATGCCAATATGCGCCAGTTGGGAGCCCTGCAAACACAGGCATCGTTCCTCGAATCCCAAGTTGCTCGGGCGAATCAGGACAAGTTGCAGTTGGAATCCAACCTCCGCATCTTCAAGGACCAGGTGACCGCACTCGGCAAGCCGGTAGAGGTAGCGTCCAGTGGGAAAAGCGAGCGGCTGGTTCTTCAGGAACGCGAGGTCCAAGTCCTCGAAACGCAACTCTCTCTGCTCCGGCAGAAGTATAAGGAAAATTATCCGGATGTGCAGAACGGGATCGCCCAACTGGACATCGCCCGCAAAAAATTAGCCGATCTCGAAGCCGACGAAAAGCGCAAAGACGACACCCCCAAGAAGGGGAATAACCAACAGCAGGAACGGGAGATCCGCGAGGCGGATGCCAACGTCCGCCGCCTGGAGACCGCCATTGAAGGCCGTGATTTGGAAATTTCGAACGCGCAAAAGGAGATGAAGCGCGTCGCCGAAGCAATCAAAGCCTATCAGGGCCGCATTGAAACGGTACCAATCGGCCAACAGCAATACACCGAGCTATTGCGCGATCAGCAAATCGCCAGGGACAAGTACCTGGACCTTGATTCGAAATTGCAGCACGCCGGTATCGCCCAGGATATGGAAGGGCGCAAACAGGGCGAAACACTGGAACTGCTGGACCCGGCTTCTTTGCCCACCGAACCGACGGAACCGAACCGTCCGGTAGTGATTTCCGTTGGCGCGGCCTTCGGACTGCTGTTGGGTGTTATGATCGCCGGCGGCCGTGAGATGAAGGATACTTCGCTCAAAAACCTGAAAGACGTTCGCGCGTATACACAGATGGCGATTCTTGGCAGCGTACCACTGCTTGAGAACGATTTCGTGGTGCGCCGCCGCCGCCGCTTGGCGTGGCTGGGCTGGACCACCGCGTGCCTTGCCGCCGCCGTGATCATCGCGGGCTCGGTGGTGTACTACTACGTCACACGGGCGAATTAGGGCGGGTACGAAGATCGTGGCAGGCAATATTTCCGAGGAGACAAGATGAGCCGAGTTCATGATGCATTGCGACGGGCCGAACAAGCGGGGCAATTTTCGACCGCGGCGGCTCCGCGTGTTCCCACGGAGGCGCGCCCCGGCGCGGCGGTGCTCGATAACGGTCCGGATCTGGCGGATCTCCTCTCGAAGGTCAAGGAAGTCCCGTTCCGCACCGCGACTGATTCGCTGCTGATCGACGTCAGCCGTCCGCACGAACCACCCATGGAAGAGTTCCGCATGCTCCGCACGCGGCTCAATCACATGAAGAGCCTGCAGCCGATCCATTCCGTGGTGGTCACCAGCGCGTCGCCGGCCGAAGGTAAATCTCTGTCGGCGGCGAACCTTGCGCTGGCGCAAGCGCACCTGGCTAATAACACCACGCTCCTGGCCGATTTCGATTTCCGGCGGCCGATTGTGCACACGCTGTTTGGCGTGGATCGCACACCCGGCATCACGGACTATCTGCTGGGCAAGATTCCGTTGCATGAGGCCATTCGTAAAGTTGCAGGAACGAATCTGTACATCATGCCCGCCGGCGAGGCGGTCATCAACCCGCTGGAACTGCTGAACCTGCGTGAGGCGAAACTGCTAATCGACCGCCTGCCGCAGCTGTTCAACTGGATCATTTTCGACAGCCCGCCGCTGTTGTTTGCCGCCGACGCCAGTTTGCTTTCTACGCTATGCCATGGAACCTTGCTTGTAGTCCGCATCGGTCACACGACGATTGATTCCGTCACCCGCGCCATGCAGTCCTTGTGCAACAACAACGTACTGGGAATCGTGGTCAACGGTGCACGCCGCGGTGAACTCTATAGCAAGTACACCTACTACCACTCCTACTACACGCCGAAGGAAGGCGACAAGGAAGACGAAGGCGAGGAAATCGACGGCGCCGGTGGAGACGCGCCCGGCGACGAGGAATCGGAGAACTAAAACGGATCGCGAAAGTATACCGAACGGAGTGGCGCAGGCAACGCCGCTCCGTTTTTCTTTTTGGGGGACGTATCTCGAAGATCTCGCCGCGAAGCGGTTAGCTTTGCCGGATCAATTCCACGTCGATGTTGATATCGATTTCGTCGCCCACCAGGAAGCCCCCCGCTTCGAGGGCCAAATTCCACTCCAGGCCAAAATCCTTGCGATTGATCCTGGTCTTCGCCCTGGCGCCGCGCCGCAGATTGCCCCACGGATCTTTTTGTTCGGCCGTCAACTCTTCCACGCGTAAAACCACGGGCCGCGTTTCATCGCGAATGGTCAGTTCCCCCACCACCTGATAACTATTCGCGCCGGAAGCCGTCACACTCGTCGATTCAAAAGTGATCCGCGGGTAACGGGCCACATCGAAGAAATCGCTGCTCTTCAAGTGCTGGTCCCGCTGCTCATCGTGAGTCGTCACCGTGGTAGCGTCAATGGTCACCTGCACGGTTGCGGCGGCGGGATTGGACTCGTCAAACTGAACGGCGCCAGTCACCTTGGAAAATTCGCCGCGCACGTTCGCGATCATCATATGGCGGACCTTGAACTGCGCTTGCGAGTGCGCTGTATCGATTGCGTATGCGATAGCCGCCGAAACTGCAGGAGTGCTCATTTTCTTCTTCTATCCTTTTGGACGCCGCCACGGCAATTGACGGCCGCCGATTTGTCAAAAAATTTACGAATGGTCCGGGTTGACAACTGCAATGTAACCCAGGTTCCGGTACAGCTGCTTGTAGTCAAGCCCGCACCCAATCACAAAGCGATCCGGAATCTCGAAACACCGGAAATCCACCGGAACCTGAACCACACGGCGCACAGAGCGATCCAACAGCGTGCAGATCCCCAGTGACCTGGGACCCCGCCCCGCCAACGTCTGCAACAGGTAGCGCGTCGTGAAGCCCGTATCCACGATGTCCTCAATAAGTAAGACGTCCTGATCCTGAATCGGTTCGTCCAAGTCTTTCTCAATACGCACCAAACCCTGCCCGCCCGCGCCGAAACTGGATATCGCCAGGAAATCAAGCTTCACCGGAATGGTGATCGCCCTGGAAAGAGCCGTGAGGAAAAAGACTGAACCCTTCAGGACGCCAATCAGCTTTAGATCGCGCCCCTCATATTTGCGGCTGATCTCGCCGGCCACTTCAGCAATTCGTTGTTGCACCTGCTCTTCGGTGAACAGGACTCTCTCGATGGTGAGAGGCGGCGTCACGATGCCTTCCATCCGTATTTCAAAACCAGGTCCTGGAAGTCCTTTTGATAGAAGACTTGGATATTCACGTGAGGGTAAATCGCCCGCAACAGTTTCACCTTCCGGTTCTTGCGCGTCACCAACGACTGCCTCATGGTGGTCAGCTCAATATAGAGGTCTGACTCCGGCAAATAGAAGTCCGGCGTGAATGCCTCGGTAACGTTGCCGTCTTTATCCCACTGCAAAGGAAAGCTGCGGGGTTCATAAGCCCACTCAATCCGATAGAAATCCAAGAGGTTCGCGAACATCTGCTCGCTGGGATGTCCAAACGGAGGACGGTTGGTGCTCGCTTTGCGCGCGGGGGCAAGTCCGGTTCGAGCCAATGCGATTCGCGCCTCGAACTGGATTCCGTCTGCGATTGCTTGCGATAACAAGCCGCTTTCGGCCAATCCACACGCTCGCCCGGAAGCAACAACAATCTGCGCGGCTTGCTCCACGCTCTGCCGGGCCATGTGAATGGTCAGGTCATGCACGTCCGAAGATCGGTGCGAGGGTTGCCCGAACCGTAGCCGTCGGATTCTCCTCGCCACCGCATCGAGCGCGCGCAGCCGCTCTTTGGCTTCGGGCTTGTCCAGGCGCTCCTCCAACATGACGTTTCCGGCCCGCTGCGTGGGCGTGGCGGAGATGTGGATATGCAGGGAAGGCAGTTCCGCGCCGAACATCTCGACGGCTCCGTTCAACGCAAGCAGCAGATGCCGCTCCGCCGCCAAACGACTGAGCACATGAAGTGCCGCGGATTTCCAGGCACGCGCCGGGACCACGATCTCGGCGAACTCCTCGGCCAACCACTGGTCCAGGCGTGACTCCGTGACCAGCTCGAAGTCCAGCAGACGAGCGGCCACCAAAGCGATCTCTTCCCATCGGGAAGCTGGTTCGCCGGAAATTGTCAGCAGCGCCATGGCTGGGGTTCCATGCTAAATCAGAGGATAACAACCGGAGGCGAGGTTGGGAATCAAGAATAGCAGGGGATTTTCCGGCAACTTTGCCTGATTCGAAAGGCAACCTGGATCTCTATGATTCCGATAGATTAAGGGCCGTCCGGCCCGGGGCTGGCCCAAACGCACTTGCAAACGGCCCAATTTTCGTGCAAAAACATAAAGTTAGAACATCTACGCAGTATCTTGCGTATTTCCTAGGTACCGAATGCCCATCAAAGCCAAACCGGAATCGTCGAGTCTCGCCACCGAGGCCTACTCTGTCATTCGTGACCGAATCATGCGCGGCGAGGTTGCCATTGGACAAGTCATTTCCCGCCGCAAAGTAGCCGCCGAACTCGGCATGAGTTTTTTGCCGGTCTCGGAAGCATTTCTGCGACTGGAATTCGAAGGGTTGCTCGAAAGCCGTCCACGTGCGGGCACACGTGTTCGCATCCCGAATCAGGACGACGTATTTGGTCAGTATGTGGTGCGCGAAGGACTGGAAGTGCAAGCGGCAAAGCTATTTGCCGAAAAATCCACGCTCGAAGAGCGCACGGAATTGCAGAAGCTGGCCGCGCGCATCGATTCCCTTTCCGCTCAACCGGAGGCGGACCGTTCGGTTTACGTCAATCTGCACGAGAAGCTCCATCACAAGATTGCCGAATATGCCCGTTGCCCTGCGCTTTCCCTGGCCATGGAGAAGACGTGCGCGCTTTCGTCGATCTGGTTCTGTATTGACCGGTTCTATCAGGCATCCAGTACCGGCCGACGCCATCAGGAGCTGATGGAAGCTCTGTGCACGGGTGATCCGGAAGTGGCGGTGCAGGCGATGCGCTCCCACATTCTGACCAGCCGGGACCGCATGCTGCAGGCGCTGGAACCATATTTCCGCCTGAACGCGGAGCAAGGTCAAACGTACTCGCGTGGCGGGCGGAAACGTCCCCTGGCGGAAGCGGTCGCCGAAGCTCTGGACGCCTAACCGTCCTTCCACATTGACATGGCACTCTGGAACCTGCCAGAATTGCGCCGATGTCACGTTTCACACGGATTCAAACCAGCGCACTGGCGCTGTCGCTGATCGCCGCCCCGGCCGTATTTCCGCAAGCGAAGAAAGTCGCGGATACCGGCGCCGAGTGGCCGATGTTCAATCGAGACCTCGGCTCCACACGTTATTCGCCTTTGGCGCAGATCAATAACAAGAATGTCGCCAAGTTGGCCCAGGCGTGGACGTTCAAGGTCGGCAAGCAAAGGAATTCGGGCAGCATCACAGGCGGCTCGGAAGTCACGCCGATCGTCGTCAAAGGTGTGATGTATCTGAACACCAACACCGACGTGGTGGCGTTAGAACCAGAGACGGGCAAGGTCCTGTGGTCGTTTCCGGCAACCGGACCGGGCACACTTTCGCGCCGCGGCGTAGCGTATTGGCCTGGCGATGGGAACAACCCGCCCAGAATCATCTTCACGATGGGGCGCCGGATGATCGGGCTAAACGCGAGAACGGGCAAAGTGGATCCGGGCTTCGGCAACGAAGGCGAAGTGAATATGGGCGTCGCCTACGATTCGCCGCCGGTCGTTTTCAAAGACACGCTGGTTGTTGGAGCGAACACCGGCGAAGCGCCGTCGATAGGCGATCCGGGAAACACACGCGCCTTCGATGCGAAAACGGGTGCCAAGAAATGGGAATTCCGTTCCGTTCCGCAGCCCGGCGAATTCGGCAATGAAACCTGGCAAAACGAAAGCTGGAAGAATCGTTCGGGCGTCAACAACTGGGGCTTTTCGCTTTCCGTCGATACGGAGCGTGGCATCGTCTACACGACCTTTGGTGGACCGAATACGAACTACTGGGGCGGCGACCGCCACGGCGACAACCTGTTTGCGAATTCCGTCGTCGCCATCGACGCGGAAACCGGCCAACGCAAATGGCACTACCAAGTGGTGCACCATGACGTGTGGGATTACGACCTGCCCCCCGCACCGGCGCTCCTTGACGTGGTCATCAACGGCAAAAAAGTGCCGCTCCTGGTGCAGACGGCCAAAACCGGTTGGATGTACATTCTGGATCGCGTGACGGGCAAGCCCGTGTTCGGCATCGAAGAGAAACCGGTGCCCCAGAGTAAAACCCCGGGCGAGCAGACCTCGCCGACGCAGCCGATTCCCGTGAAGCCTCCTGCACTGGCGCGCAACAGCTTCAAGGCCGATGAAATCGTCACGGCAGCGGATACGAACGAAGAACACGCCAAGTTCTGCCGAGAGTTGATGGAACGCAGCGGCGGCTTCACGAACGAGGGCCCCTACACTCCGTACACGTATCGCGAGCCGGGCGCCCCGCCGCATTCGACGATTCTCTTTCCTGGCTCGATTGGCGGCGTCAACTGGGGCGGCGTTGCGGCAGACCCGAAGCTCGGCTACGTGTTTGTGAATTCGATTGACGAAGCAAGCATCGGATGGATTGAGAAAAAGGCCGACGGCGCGGCGGTGCAGTATGACCGCAACAGCATCGTGGGGCCGACGTCGCGTTTCCAATGGTCGGAGGGCAATCCGCGCTCCGGCAACATTCAAGGCGCGGGCGAGCACGGTTGGCCCTGCCAGCGTCCGCCATGGGGCCGCTTGATTGCCGTGAATGCAAAGACGGGCGATTTTGCGTGGTCGGTTCCGTTGGGGGTGACCGATGAATTGCCGGAAGGCAAGAGACTGACCGGCCGCCTCAACATGGGTGGGCCCATGGTGACCGCCGGCGGTCTGGTTTTCATCGGCGCCAGCAACGACCGTCGCTTCCGTGCCTTTGACTCCCGCACCGGCAAACAATTGTGGGAGACCAAGATGGCGATGAGCGCCCATGCGATCCCGATCACCTTCCAAGGCAAAAACGGCAAGCAGTACGTTGCCATCATTGCCGGGGGCGCGAGCGCGCTGGACGATCCGGCACCCGAGGGAACGGAAGCGTTGATGGTCTACGCTCTGCCGTAGAACAACGAGGCGATCTGCGATCCGCCTTACGCTAAAGGCCAAACCCATGCAAGGCAAGATCATTCTCGAAGAGCATTTCGCGCTACCGGACACGATTGACGATTCCGAAAGGTATTTTCCACCCGCGCTGTGGCCCGATTTCCGGCACCGCTTGGTAGACATCCACGGAACCCGCCTGGAGCAGATGGACAAGCACGGGATCGAACTGAGCATTTTGTCGCTGAATGCTCCAGCGATTCAAGCCGTTTGGGACCGCAAGCGGGCGATCGAACTGGCGCGAAAGTCAAACGATTACATCGCCGGGCAGGTGGCAAAGAATTCCAAGCGATTTCAGGCGGTCGCCGCGCTGCCGATGCAGGATCCCGAAGCAGCAGCAGAAGAGTTGACGCGGTGCGTGAAAGAGCTTGGGTTCCTGGGCGCTTTGGTGAATGGATTCACCCAGGTGGACGTGGAAGATTCTTCCGTGTTCTACGATTTGCCGCAATATGGGGCGTTTTGGGCGACTGTCGAGCAACTGGGAGTTCCCTTCTATCTGCATCCACGCCTGCCGCTGCCCACTCGCGCGCACCATTTTGAGGGGCACCCTTGGCTCTACGGACCCGCGTGGGCTTTTGCGGCGGAAACGTCCGTGCACGCGCTCCGGTTGATGGCGAGCGGGTTATTCGATAAACATCCGAAGCTGACGATCATTTTGGGGCATTTGGGGGAAAACATTCCCGCGCATATCTGGCGGACCGATCACCGGATCAAGAAAATGCCACTCGGGATACCCGCGAAGAAGCCGCTGGCGGAGTATTTGCGGAACAACTTCTACTTGACGACGTCGGGCAACTTCCGGGATCAAACGCTCACGGAGGTGATTTCCGAGATCGGCTCGGACCGGGTGCTGTTTTCAGCGGACTGGCCGTTTGAAGACATCTCACAGGCGGCGGAATGGTTCGACGGTTGCGGGATCCACGAATCCGATCGCCAGATGATCGGCCGCGAGAACGCCAGGAAGCTGTTCCGGTTGTAGCGATCCGCTGGGCCAAACCCACGTGGAAATGGGCATACGAACCAAAAGTCATCCATCCTGTTTGCGTCGTGCCTGTTCGGTGGCACATTGAAATACAGCCCGTTTTCCCGTCCCACTTTGTGGCACAATAACTAGGCACGCAGTAATTTCTCGCATGACCCAACCCAATAGCACTGATACGCCCGAAGTGAACTCCGTGGACTCTTCTTTCGGCGACATTCTTTCTGAGTTCGAGCAGTCCCACAAGACCGGCGGTGAAACCGTCGAAGGCACCGTTGTATCGGTGACTCCGGAAGCCGTTTTCGTCGACTTAGGGCGTAAAACCGATGGCGTTCTTCAGCCTGATCCCAAGGTTCCGCTGACACCCGGCCAGAAGCTGCTGGTAACCATCCGCGGCCGTGACAGCGAGGGCAACTATCTGCTCTCGACGATCAGAGTGGAGCAACCCAAAGATTGGAGCGCACTCGAAGCCGCATTTGCCAACAAGAGCGTCATCGGCGGGCGGGTTCTCGAAGTCGTCAAAGGCGGACTTCGCGTGGATGTGGGTATGCGCGCGTTCATGCCGGCTTCCCGCAGCGGCGCGCGAGACGTGCCGGAGATGGAAAAGCTGGTGGGCCAGGACATTGAGTGCCGGATCACTAAGCTCGACACCACGGCCGAAGACATCGTGGTCGACCGCCGCGTGGTGCTCGAAGATCGCGAGAAGGTCGCCAAGAAAGAAGCGTTCGAAAAGCTGCAGGAAGGCGCCGTCATGCAAGGCACGGTTCGCACCGTGACGGACTTTGGCGCGTTTGTCGACCTGGGTGGCTTCGACGGACTGCTGCACGTTTCCGACATGACGTGGTCCCGCGGCGCGAAACCGAGTGAGGTGGTCGCACCGGGACAGAGCGTTCAGGTGAAGGTTTTGAAGATCAATCGCGACACGCGCAAGATCTCGTTGGGCATGAAGCAACTGGCCCCGGATCCGTGGTCGCTGGTGCCGGAAAAGTACGTGCAGGGTGCACGAATTCGCGGAAAGGTTTCCCGTGTTACGGATTTTGGCGCGTTTGTGGAGTTGGAGCCGGGCATCGAAGGTTTGATCCACGTTTCGGAAATGTCGTGGTCGAAAAAGAATGTACGCGCATCCGATATCGTGACGCCGGGCGATCTGGTGGAAGCAGCTGTGCTCGGCGTCAATCCGGGTGAAAAGCGCATCGCTCTTGGGCTGAAACAGACGGTGGCCGATCCCTGGCAGGAAGCGTTGGAGAAGTACCCGGTAGGTTCCACGGTGGAAGCTCCGGTGAGCAGCCTTGCGAAGTTCGGCGCGTTTGTGGATCTCGGCAATGAGATCGAAGGCATGGTGCACATCGGTGACATCACGCACGAAAAGCGTCTGAACCACCCGAACGAAGCCCTGAAGGTGGGCGAAGTCATCAAAGCGGTCGTGATTGAGGCGGACAAGGAACGCCGCCGCTTGCGCCTGAGCATCAAGCAACTGATTCCCACGAGCATCGACGAGTACATCGCCGAGCATAAAGTGGGAGATGCCGTCTCCGGCCGCGTGATGGATGTTTCCGGCAACCGCGCGCGAATCGAGCTGGGTGAAGGCGTTGTGGCGACATGCAAAGTGGTTGAACAAAAAGCCGCGTCTTCCTCCGCTGGTGCTGGCAAGGCGGATATTTCGGCCCTTTCTGCAATGCTCGCAACCAAATGGAAGTCGGGCGGCGGATCGGCTGCAGCTCCCGAAGCCCTACGGGGAGGGCAGGTTCGCAGCTTTAAGATCACGGGCCTGGACGCCGGCCAGAAGCGCGTGGAAGTGGAACTGGCCTAGGAAACAGCCAGTCCGAAACGGGCGAACAAGTTTGAAAGGGGGCGGAGCGATCCGTCCCCTTTTCCATTAATCGCTTTATTATGAATGACTAAGCATTTCGCCTCGGTCACCTGACTCCTCCATCGGCGGTGGCGATACCTTTTCCCGCCGCACTCGTCTAATCTGTTGGTGAAACCCCATGGGTGGGGCAGCCTTGAAACATACCGCACCTGACGAAAACAGTCGCGCGGACGAATTCGCCTTGATTCGTGCTGCCCAGGCAGGCGACCGCGCTGCCTTTGAACAGTTGGTGCGCGCCTACGACCAGAGCGTGCTACGGCTGGCGATGAACATGCTGCGTTCTCCCGAAGACGCGCGGGATATTTATCAGGAAACGTTCCTCCGGGTCTTCAAGAATCTGGACAGCTTCCGTTTCGATTGCAGCTTTCACACCTGGGTGTACCGGATTGCAACGAACTTATGTTTGGATCAGTTGCGGAAGCGTAAGGTCCGGCGCGAGGAGCCAACCGTGCTATCCGCCGGAGATGGCACTTTGGATCGCATGGATACCGTGCCCGAGGAGCGGGCCGACGGCGACCCGGTGCGGAGTTTGCACAGCGGGCAAATCCGAAAGCGGGTGCGCGAGGCGCTGAGTCAGTTGACGCCACGAGAACGCACGGTATTCGAATTACGGCATTACGAAGGTATGCGGCTGCGTAACATCGGCGAAACGCTGGGGACCACGGAAGAAGCCGCCAAGAATTGCCTGTTTCGCGCCACGCAAAAAATGCGTCAGGCGCTTGGGGAGTTTGCTTAGTATGAACAGCAATACGCAGAACCGAAATTTCGACGGCCCGATGAGCTGTGCGGATGTCCGCGACCAGTTGGCTTTCCTCCTCTACGGCGAGTTGAGCTTCGATGAAGAAGAACTAGTAGAGACTCATTTGGACGCGTGCGGAGAGTGCCGGAAAACGCTGGCGGCGCAGCGCCGGTTACATGAGGCGATTGACGAAGTGGGTGTGGTGGCTTCGCCGGCGTTGCTCCACCGGTGCCGTGAAGATTTTTGCGAACTGCTGGACGCCCAGGAAGTTTCCTTCCACACGCCTGCCTCCGTTGCACGCAAGGAAGAGTCGGGTTGGTGGAAAAGGTTCGTAGATATGATCACTGGCAAGGGGGCGTGGCAGGTGGGCGCTCTGAAGCCTGTGGGAGCACTGACATTGCTTGCGATCGGCTTTTTCGGGGCGCGTTTCGTGCCGGAATTTAGCGGAACCAACGATTTCGATTTGGCGAGCCTCGCGAGCATGGGCCCTTCGCAGATCCGCAGCATTTCCCCTATGGGCGATGGGCGGGTGAATATCGTATTTAACGAATCGCGGCCGCGCGTGGTCTCCGGCACGCTGCAGGACGAGGCGGTTCGCGCGTTGCTGTTGACGGCGGCTCGTGGATCATCCGACCCGGGAATTCGCGCTGAGACTGTTGCGGTGCTTGTGAATGGCGCCAGTGCCGTGGATGTGCGCGAGGCTCTCGTGTTTGCGCTGGAGCATGACCAAAACTCGGCGGTTCGGCTGCGTGCAATGGAAGGATTAAAATCCTATGCCGATGATCCTGCCGTGCAAGGAGCGCTGGCACAGGTGCTTCTGCGTGACGAGAATCAGGGCCTGCGCACACAAGCGATCGATCTGCTGACCGAGCATCGTGGCGACGAACTGAACCACCAGATTGTGGGTATGCTACAAGAACTGATGGCACACGAGGGCGATAACTACGTGCGCGAGCGCTGCCAGCGTGTGTTGCGATCGGTGAATGCGTCCTCCGAGATTTATTAACTTGGCCGATTGCGGTGTTTGACAAAGTGACAGAGCTTGCGAGTCGTCGTCTAATGAAGTGAGACGCAGTTGGAGCAGGAAGTAAAGTTCTTATGGTGTACAGCAATCCCTTGGGGAGTTGGTTGGCGCTAGCGATCCTGGGCGCTTCCCTTCCGTTGGCCGCACAGCAGACTTCTGCAGCGCCGCAACCTCCTTCGCCACCGGCAACGCAGCGAATGCTGGCACGCGGCGGCTTCCTCGGCGTAGGTATTCAAGAGATCACCGCGGATCGGGCAAAAGCGCTGAAACTGCACGATAACGCAGGCGTGGAGGTGACCCGAGTGCGGCCCGATAGTCCGGCCGAGATGGCGGGGCTGAAGTCGGGCGACGTCATATTGCAGTATGGCGGCACGAAGGTGGAAGGCCTGGAACAAATGTCCCGCATGGTGCGGGAAACGCCTGTGGGCAAAGATGTGAAGGTGGACTTTATTCGCAACGGCTCGGCGATGGCGGTTACCGTAAGGATCGGCCAGTATCCCGGCGCGCAGATGTTTTCTAAAGACAGCTTCGTTCCGAACATGCCAGATATGCCTCGGGTTTTTCAGGGCTGGCGCAGTCCGATGTTGGGTGTGGAAGTGGAAGCGATCGAAGGACAGCTGGCGCAGTTTTTCGGCGTCAAGCAGGGTGTCCTGGTGCGTTCGGTGATCCAGCAGTCTCCGGCGGAGAAAGCGGCGTTGAAGGCTGGCGATGTCATCCTTCGTGTGGACGATACGGCGGTTGCGAATCCGGCCGAGGTAGCGGCCAAGCTGCGAACTTTGCCCGGGAAGACATTCAACCTCACTCTAATGCGGGAGCATAAGGAAATGCAGTTGCAAGTGACGCTGGGCAAAGAAGTGCCGGACGTTAGCCGTCATTAGTCATTCCAACGATGGGGATTCGGGCTTGCGATCGCGTCGTCCGGGCAGCCTCTGTACGCGAATCAGCAGTTCCACCTCTTTGCGAGGCACATTCAGCGCGGCAGCGATATGGGCAACGTTTTCTCCGCGCCGCAACAGCCGCATGGCCTGGGCACGCCGGTGGATGTTGAAACTCGACCGCACAGCCGGAAGATAGATTACCGACTGGGTGAATGTTTCTCCATTTTCTGCTTCACGAAGCCGCGTCAGGATCTGGTCGATGGAATGGCGTTGCTTGTAACTCTGCTCCTGCATATCACGCTTTAATGACGCAAAAAGAACGAAGCTTGCAATCAAACCGAGCGCGATAAACAGGTACGGTGCCGCGGCCACAACCCAATTCGTCGGATCAAAAAGCATCGGGATTCCTCCTTAGTGCAACGTCCTCAGCCGCTCCTGCCGGCTGACCACCTGTTGAATTCGAATGCCAAAGTTGCCTTCCACCACCACAACTTCGCCGCGTGCGATGACACAGTTGTTGACGATCACTTCGACGGGCTCGGTAATCGAGCGGTTCAGTTCAACGATGGATCCAGTTGTCAGCTTCAGAACCTCTTTCAACGGAACCTGCGCGCGGCCGAAGGACACACTGACGGGCAACTCCACGTCCAGCAATAGGCCAAACGTCTTGGACCTCGCCAGAGTGGCATTCTCGCTGCTTTCGTTCGCGTTCGTTTGCGAGTTCGAGGCAACCGGCGGCGATACCCGGGTGTCCGCCGGCGGAGACTCGAGTCCCGAGCATAATTCCGTTGAGACGGCAGCGTACAGCGTTACCGTTGTGGAAGACAAATGCAACGTGGAAGGGATCCATCGCAGTCCGGATGGAGGCGACTTTTGTTCGGAGCCGCCTTCCGCCGTGACTTCATAATCCAATTTGCCGGATAGTGCCTGGGCAAGGCTCGACAGCGCCTGGCTTACTGTCTCGATGTAGGTGGATTTGGATGTTTCCGGATCCTCGTCGGTCATCCCGGCTGCCTGGAGGATCAGCCCCGCGGCACCGGAAACGGCGACAGCAGGAGCGAACAGCCAAAAATCACCCGCAACTCCTTTGAACGGCTGGCGCCACAACAAGCCTTCTTCGCCTGGGAGACTGCCCACGGGCAAGGTTTCCGCGGAAGCCTTCTCGCCTGTCATGGTCTCGAAGACAGACGAAAGGCTTGAGTTCCACTCGGAAATCAACCATGATTCGGCACTTAGGATAGTTGCGGGCAACCGTTAAACTCCCCGCGGCGTGGGCCAGCGCTTTTCCATGAAGGCACGCAGCCGCAAGATTGCCTGCGACTTCAACTGCGAAATGCGGGATTCGTGAAGGTGCAGAATCTTGGAGATCTCGCGCAGCGTCAGCTCTTCATAAAAGTAAAGGCTGAGTACTGTCTTTTCGACATCGGGCACTTTCCCGATCGCCTCGGCCAGAAGCCGCTGCAACTCGCTTCGTTCCAGCAGGCGGGACGGCCAGGCCTCTTCGTCGTCTGAGACAAACTTCAGCAGATCACGATTTTCTTCATCGGGGGACGCATTCTCAAGGCTACCGAGATTCAGGCCGCGAATCTCGACCAGCCACTCGTGATACTCGCCAATGGATAAGCCGAGGTGCTCGGCGATTTCCTCCTCCGTTGGTGTACGGTGCAGCCGCTGCTCGACATGAGCGATGGCGGCCTCAATCTGCTTCGCACGTTTGCGCTGCTGGCGAGGAGCCCAATCGAGTCCTCGCAAACTATCGAGAATCGCTCCGCGAATCTTGTATTCGGCGTATGTCTTTAATTTGACGTTATGCGCGGAATCGAATCGGTCTATGGCGGAGATCAGACCAACCACTCCGGTGGAGACAAGATCGTCGATGCTCACGCTTTCCGGCAAACGTTCGTGAATGCGGCGGGCAATGAGGCGGACTTGCGGAAGATGTTCAAGAATGAGTTGCTCGCGTTCTTCTGCGGAAAGCGATCCCCGGCGGGCGGTGTAAGGATTCCCCGTCGCGACTGCTCCCATAGGTTCCTCCGCTGCATCGTTGGACTCCGCATCCAAACGCGGCTTTTCTCTTTGGGTCGCCAACTTCATGCAGCGGCTCCTTTGCGAAGCAGGCCCGACGTTCCGCTGAGCACAAGATCGCGGATTCTTGCGTTTGTCGCCGCTTCAATGTCGTCGGGAATCTGCTGACCGGATGTGAGGAAAGAAATGGGAAGATTCACCCGTGCGGATTCGTTGATTAACGGGCCGAACTGGCTCGCTTCGTCCATACGCGTGAAGAGCAATTTGTGGGGCTGAAACACCTGGTAGCGATCGATCACCGCGGCTAAGTCGGCGGCACGCATGGATGCGGGGAGCACCAAATGGATGTCAATTTCAGGATGCCCAGCAAGGAACTGCGCGAGTTCGGCACCCTCTTCCATTTCCGCGGCGGCAAGACCAGGGGTGTCAATAAATACATACTGTTTGCCGTGATGCTCCTCGAGTGCCTGGGCGAGTGCGAGGGGCGTCTCTACTACGTCGCAACCGATACCGAGAATTGCCGCAAGATGGCGAAGCTGATCGGCTGCGGCAATTCGAAAAACATCGGCGGTGATGATCTGAGCAGGGCGTTGCCCGGCCAAACCGTAGTTGGCTGCAAGCTTCACAAGCGCCGAAGTCTTCCCCGCGCCCGGCGGACCCACAAACGCAACAACTGCGCGATTGCTTCCTGGCTGGCCGAGAGTGGAATCGGTGGAGAACAGTTCCTCGAGTGGCGTTCCCGTGCCATATCGCGTCACCAGTTCCTGATCCAGTTCGGTTCGAGCGAGCTGTGCGTGTTGCTCCACGGCCGGCCCGGCAGTCGCGGGGAGACGGCGCGAATCGTGCAGGAACCGAGCCATACGTTCCATCTCCCTGCGGAGTTCAGCGACATCGGCGGCAAGCGACGCCTGCGGCGGTTTTGAAGCGGGTGCCTCGGGCGGCGGCGACTGCTCGACGACACCAAACACTACTTCGAATGCACCCAGAGAACGCGTCTCCGGCGTGGACGGCCGCGCATTGACCAATAGCGCGTCTTCGCCCAGCTCTTTGCGAGCCAGTTCCATCGCTGCCTCGACGGTTCCCGAGAAGTAACTTTTCAACTTCATGAAGCCCTCATTGATTCAGCCGTCATTGAATGAGTCCTATGGAGACGACGCGCACACCGGCGGGAATTTCGTTGTGCGAAAGAACGGATAGATTCGGCAGCGTCGCTTCCACGATCTGCCGGAAAAAGAAGCGCGCCGAAGAACTAACCAGCGCCACCGTGGGGGTTTCAAGTGAACCCACCGAGCGCGCCGTTTTGTCGAGAAGGTCGCGCAGCTTTTGAGGAGACAGGTTCAGATGACTGGTTTGCTCGGTGTACTCGACGGCGGCCTCAATGACCTGCTCCAACTGTGAATCGAGAAAGAACGCGGGTAGCTCGCCGTTGGCATTCAAGTATGGCTTGGCGACTAAACGGCGAATACTCTGCCGCGCATACTCGGTGAGCAACGTGGGATTCTTCGTCACGGTGGCGGCGTCACCCAGAGCTTCGAGAAGGGTCACTGCATCGCGGATCGATACACGTTCCCGAAGCAAGTTTTGGAAGACCTTCTGCACGGAAGACAAGGGGAGCAATTTCGGAACCAAATCCTCAATAACTTTGGCGTTGTCTTCGGCAACACGGTCCAGAATATTCTTGGTGTCCTGGCGAGAAAGTAGTTCGTGCGCGTGCCGGCGTATCAGCTCCGTCAGATGTGTAGCAAGAACGCTGGCAGCATCCACCACGGTGTAGCCCTTCGACCTAGCCACATCGGCGGATTCCGTTGGAATCCAGACTGCGGGAATGCCAAAGGCAGGCTCCCGTGTCGCGATCCCTTCGATCTGCCTCTCACCGGAGCCGGCCGCCGTGATGGCGGGGCCGGCATGGATCGCGAGTTCGCTATTCTGATGCATTTCAAAGCGGGCGATCTCAGCACCTTTGAGCAGAACTACATATTCCCCCACCCGCAGTTGGAGGTTATCGGTGACACGCACTGGCGGAACCATATAGCCCAGTTCCATGGCCAATTGTTTGCGAATGCCGGCGATGCGGCGAAGCAGCGGCGAACTTTGTCCGCCTTCGACGAGATGAACCAAACCGAGTCCTACTTCGACCGTTAGTGGTTCCACTTTGAAAACCGATTCGAGACCATCACGCGCGGGAGCCGCGGGTAGAGTGGCTGGCAAATCTGCTTCTTCGAGGGCAGGGTTTGATAGGCGCCATCCCGCATAGCCTACGCTCGCCCCTAAAAGCAGGAAGGGAACGGTTGGTAATCCGGGAAATAGCGCAAGTGCAACCAAGACGCCGCCCGATAGCATTAGTGGCTGCGGCTTTGCGAAGATCTGCCGTTTCATTTCCGCGCCGAGCTGGTTGTCTGAGGTGGCCCGCGTGACGATCAGTCCGCCGCACACCGACACCATCAAGGCTGGGATAACCGTGACCAGGCCGTCGCCGATGGTGAGCACGGTATAGGTGGTGAGCGCCCGCTGCAGATCCATCCCGTGTTGAAAGACACCGATCAGGAAGCCAGCAACGATATTGATGGTGGTGATGATGATGCTCGCCACAGCGTCGCGCTGAGTAAAACGCGACGCGCCGTCCATTGCTCCGTAGAATTCAGCTTCAGCAGCTAGTTGCTTGCGGCGGGCGCGGGCTTCGGCCTCGTCAATCAAACCGGCGTTCAAATCGGCGTCGATCGACATCTGTTTGCCCGGCAAAGCATCCAAAGTGAAGCGGGCCGTCACTTCCGAGATGCGCACGGCGCCATGGTTGATAACAACGTACTGGATCGCGATCATGACCAGGAAGATCACCACACCGATGATGTAGTTGCCGCCAACCACAAAGTTCCCAAATGCTTCGATTACTTGACCGGCGGCGCGCGTGCCGGAATTGCCCTGAATGAGAATCAGGCGCGAGGAAGAGATATTGAGGGCCAACCGAAAAAGCGTCAGCAGCAGGAGGGATGTGGGGAACACATTGAACTCAACCGGCTTGGTGATGTACATCGAAACCAGCAGCACGATGACGGACACCGTGATGTTGGCGCTGATGAGGACATCGAGCATGAATGATGGCATCGGTGCAATCATCGCGAGCACAATGCCAAGAACGGCGAGTGGCACTACCATCTCGGCAAGTCCACCGAGCCGCGAGGCACCCTCCGCTGCGTTCTTCCCGACCGCAGCGTGCGTCCTGGGCGTGGCTGCTTTCGGCGCAAGATGGGTCAGAGCCGAGCCGACCGAAGTCGCAGCGACGGGTGCAATTTGGGACGGGGCAGCCATGGAGAAGACCTCCATGCATTTGGCGGCCCAGCTTGAGGGAATGGAACTTAGGATTATTCCGCAGGAAGAGACTTAGGAAGAAACAAAAGGTGGCTCGCCGGGCAGACAAGCGAGCCACCAAGACCCGCTGGAATACAGCGGGCGCAGGGGCGGAGCGCTACGATCTCCGCCGCGGAGGAGCACTACATGGGAACTACTTTTCGGTGCGCAGGTTGTTCGTTACCGAGAAAACAAACGGAATGCGGTTCGCAGCCATGAAGGCCATCTGTCTATCTGCTGCATTATTGACGATTCCATCGAGCGTCACCCGCCCGTTCTTCACAACAATGCGGATGGAGGGATTCACGCCCAGGAAATACCGGTAGAGGGAGGAAGTGTTGCGGACGGCGAAGAATGTCCGCAGCCGGATGTCATCGTCGAAACGCGAGAGGGGCAGAACTTCAATCTCGTTATTGACCGCTGTCACGCCCGTCAGACGCTTTACGTTCTGCTCGGCATAGGACTTGATGATGGGCTGCACGGCCTGGCCGCTCAGGGTGACTACTCCGCTGTCGACGCGATAGGAAATGTTGTCAAAAACCGACAGGAACGGGATCTTAACCAGCGCCACGCGCACCTGTTCCTCAATCGGTGGGGGTTGCGTCGGCCCGGCGGAAAGAAGCGCCGGGAAAGCGACTGCGGCAATAGCGATATTCAAAATTAGTTTTTTCATGGTGGGTCTCTAACTCTAATCGATTGGACGCTAAGCTTCGTAGCGGGTTGCAGTCCGGCGAAAAATAGATTTGAAACCTGCACACTGGCTGCCGCGTATCGGCCTTGATTTCGAGTTAGCCGGGTAGATGGCCGTTCATCAGCCGGTAGATGTAGGCAAGAATTTCCGCCACCGCGCGATACAGATTCGCGGGGATCTCTTGTCCGACATCGACGGATTGATAAAGCGCACGGGCCAGAGGTGGGTTCTCGACGATCGGGACTTTGTGCTCTTGCGCGCGTTGCCGGATACGAAGGGCCAAGTAGTTCTTGCCCTTGGCGATCACCTTTGGCGCGCCGGGGGTGTCCACCGAGTAGCGGATGGCGACGGCATAGTGTGTCGGATTGACGATGACGGCGGTGGCGTTTGGAATCTCGTTCATCATCCGACGGCGCGCGAAATCACGTTGCATTTTCCGCACATGCATCTTGATCTGCGGATTTCCCTGCTGTTCCTTGGCTTCCTCACGGACCTCCTGCTTCGTCATGCGGAGTTGCTTGTTATAGCGCCGCCGCTGCCAGAACAGATCAATAGCACCCACTGCGACAAAGACCACTGCTGCACGCCACATCAGAGCACGAAGGATTGAGGCGGTCGATACGACACCGGCGGGAACACTCATCCAAGGAAGGGCGAGAAGGGAATCCAAATTCTCACGAACCTCGTAGTAGACGATAAAAGCAACAATCGGCAGCAAGGCCAGCGCCTGCAAAAACATCGGGAGTGTCTGTCCCGGCAGGTTCTGAATGCGCGAAAGCGGGTTCAACCGGTTGAAGTCAGGCGCAAGCTTTGCCGCGGCAAATCCGAAGCGCGATATGCCAAGTTGCGCGGCCAAAGCCACTGCCACGAGCGCAGCGCCGCCCGCGGCCAGAGGCGTGAATTGCGGGACGATGGCGCCGCGAACCAGTCCGATTAACATGTCCGGCGTCAACGTCAGCGAGAATGCCGCTCGCAACAACGATCCGGTCATCCCACGAACTTGCAGGAACCATGCACCGGCGGAAGTTGCCAGCAAGGCGACGAAGACCAGAAACTGAAGACTTGAAACAAACTCGCGACTGGCCGGGAAATTGCCTTCGCGCCGCGCCTTATCCAGACGCCGTTGTGTGGGTTGCTCTGTCCGCTGCCCTGAATCAGCCATGGCAACCTACCGGACCAGGAGACGGGCCAACGCTTCCATCGTGCGCGCGGCGGCCGAATCGAACATCTTCGCCATTACTGGCGAGAGAGTGGCTAGTCCCAATAAGGCGGCAAGCATCTTAGCCGGGAAGGCCATGGACAACAACTGCAACTGCTGTTGCATTCGTCCCACAAGCGCCAAGGCGACGTCGATCAACAAAAGGAACGCAACCACTGGCATCGCGATCCTAAGCCCGAGCGAAAACATTCCAGAGCCCAAGTGCACAATGCCGTCCAGATTCCGTGCAACTGGAGTCCACGATCCGGCCGGGAACGTTTCGAAGCTTTTCGCCAGTACGCGCAAAAGGGCACGGTCAAGGCCGGTCGAGAAAAACAGAAGGCCCGTTACCAACATGCTCATGACCTGCAGGACGCTTGAATCCGCCTGACTGGTCGGATCGATCGTCGTGGCATAGCCGTAGCCCGCTTGCAGGCCCAGAATCTGCATCGCGAGCTGGAATGTCTCCGTGAGAAACGCCGTCGCAATCCCCGCGGCCAGTCCAAAACCGGCCTCCGCGGCGGCCCAGGCAACGAGTTGTCCTACGGGAACGGATGCGTTCGCAATGTTCGGCCATGCAGGAAAGAGCGCAAAGGTGACGACCAAGGCAAAGATGACCCGAATTCCATCCGCAGTGGCACGGAAGACGGGCAATGGAAGAAAGGCCACAAATCCAGAGACGCGCGCCAATACCAACAGGAACGCGTACATCGTGCTGAGCGGGAGTCCCAACGTCACGGGTGATACCTAGTGCGCGAACCGGCCGAGATTTCCGAATAGCGAGGTCGTGTAGGCAATCATCTTGGTCAACATCCACGGCATGGCCAGCAGCATGGCTCCCATGAACGCCGTTAGCCGCGGGACTGTGCTGAAGGCGGAGTCCTGAATGGAAGTGAGAATCTGCGCCAAGCTGATCACAACACCCACGACAAATCCCACGGCAAGAACGGGCAGACTGAGCCAGAAGGTAGTGATGAAGGCGTTATGCATAAGATCGACGACCTGAGCTGTGTTCATCCAGGAACTCCTAATAGAAACTCTTCACCAGGGAACCGACCACCAGGTTCCAGCCGTCCACCAGAACGAACAACAGCACCTTAAACGGTGCCGAAACCATAACCGGAGGCAGTTGCACCATACCAACGGACAGAGTCACGGAGGCCACCACGAGATCGATCACCAAGAACGGCAGGAACAGGACTGCGCCAATCTGAAAGGCGGCCTTGAGTTCGCTCAACACATAGGCGGGAGCTAGGACACTCAGTGGAAGATCGGAAGGGCCGGCGGGCGCGGGGGCGTGCGACACTTCCAAAAACAGTTGAATGTCTTTTTCTCTCGCGAACTTGAGTAAGAACGTTTTCATCGGTGCCGAAGCTCGCGTCCATGCTTCCGGGGGGCTAATCTTTCCGTTCTCTAATGGCTCCCAACTTTGGTCGTAAATTTGTTTTGTCACCGGCTGCATGACGACCAATGACAAGAACAGTGCCAGTCCAACCAGGACCTGATTGGATGGCGTGGTCTGTGTCCCCAGCGCTTGCCGCAGAAAGTGCAGAACCACAGTCATCCGCAGAAACGGCGTCAGTGACATCAGAATCGCCGGCAAGACCGTCAGCAACGTCATTAGCAGAACGATCTGCATTGGAACGCTTACCGATGCGCCGGACTTATCATGCACCAGCGAAATGCCGAGCAAGGAATCCGCCGGAGCAGCAAAAGCGGCCGCCGCAAACACGATACCGGGGAGTAGCAGCTTCATGCGCGCCCCCCCTCGGCTTGACGTTCACCCAATACCGTACAGCCTTGCGGATGAGTCGCGACGATCATTTCACGATCTCCCATTCGGACCAGATGCAACGTATGCTGCGGAGAAAGTGCGAGACGATCGACGCTCGAAAGAACCCGTGTTTTTCCGGAAGGAAGGGTAATGCCCGGGTAACGCCCCGTTCGGCGCAGCAACCACAGCGCAGCCCCCAACAGCGCAAATACCGTGACTACGCCTGCCAGTTGCTGTAAGCCCTCCAATTACGCCTCCTCCTTGAAGTCCGTAATGCGCACACCAACGGTATCGTCAATAATCACGATCTCGCCCGACCCGACGAGTGTTCCGCCAATCAGGACATCGATGTTTTCGCCAGCGGATCGAGGAAGTTTCACAACACTACCCGGCTCCAAGGCGAGGATCTCCTCCACCGACATTTTGCGGCGATCGAGTTCGATATCGACATCCAAGGGAACGTCGGCGAAATAGGCAATCTCTTCAAATGCGGTCACGGCGGTGTTACTGCTTCAGGTTGATGGTTTCCTGACTCAACTGATCTACCGTGGTCACCATGCGGGCATTCGCCTGGTAGCCACGTTGGAAGACGATAAGGCTGGTAAACTCGCGCGCGATATCCACAGTGGAAGATTCCGTCGAGCCGCCCAACACGGTTCCGCGGCCGCCCGTGCCCGGCAGACCGATCGCGGGAAGGGCGGTGCGCGCACTCAACTGATAGCTACTGTTGCCGACCGCGATCAATGATTCAGGATTGCGGATGGTGGCCAACGCGAGCTGTCCAACAACCGTTTGTTGTCCGTTCGAGTATTTTGCAAGCACCTGGCCTCCGTCCGCGAGACCAACGCTGACCAGGTTCGCCGCAGGTGACCCGTTCTGTGCAATCGCCGACGTTGCGGAGGTTTCCGCAAACTGCGTGACGCGCGGTATGCCCTTATTGAACATGTCCCAGGTGATGTCCATATCGGAGGCGCCGTCCACCAGCCCCGTAATGGTGATGACCGGTGGGGTGTCGACCGAAGTAGGACTGATCATCTTTCCGTTTCCGTCGAATTGCAGTAACCCGGACGCGGGCGTACCGGGCGACGTTGTGTCGGCATCAGGAATGCCCCCCGAATAGCTCCACTCATTCGGATTGGCCGTTTTTGTGAAAGAAAAAGTGACGATGTGAGAGACTCCCAAGGAATCAAATACTTCTACTGAAGTCGAAAACTTGTCCGGGGGAGGCCCAACGGTGGCGTCAGCATTCAGGTTGAGGTCTACGGAGACTACGCTCGTGACCTGCGGCGGGGCCAAAGAGCCGACGGGCACGGTGATCGGGCCGATGGGAGTATTGGTATCGAGAACGCCGTTGACCATTGTCCACCCTTGCAGTTCTTCTCCTGTCGCCGTGGTCAGGTTGCCCTGCGAGTTGACGACAAAATGCCCTCCGCGAGTATACGCTGTCCCGCCCGATTGCTTTTCGATCACGAAAAAGCCGTCACCTTGAATGGCTCCATCGAGTGGCCCCGACGTCGATTGAATTGCTCCTTGAGAGAAGTGACGCAACGTTGTCGGCGTACCAACACCGAAACCAACCTGCGTTGAACCCAGTCCAGCGCCGATCGATTGGGTCACCAAATCGTGAAACGAAACGGCACTTGTCTTAAAGCCGGGCGTGTTCAGATTCGCAAGATTGTTGCCGACAACATCGATCGCGGTTGTGTTGGCGCTCAAGGCGGATAGGGCGGTGGAAAATGAGGTTAACATGGGTCTCCTTTTACGGTTATGCGGCGCGGTTCAAGTGATCCGGGTGCGAGGCGCCAGTCTGACACCCGGCTCAGGTTACGACGCGGCTGTCTTCTCTTGAGCCGGTGGATTTTTGAGCAAATCCACAATCTGATCCAGATTCGACCGCATCGCAATCTGCTGTTCCAACGTTGAGAACTGCGCCAATTGCGTAACAAACTCGGTACCGTCTGCCGGGTTCTGCGGATCCTGATTCTTCAGCTGGACAACCAGGAGCTTCAGAAACGTACTCTTGTCGGCAAGCGTCGGGTCTGTATTGATTTTCTTCGTCGAGTTGCCGGATGTGTCCGGCGGGGTGCTGTTCGAAGACTGAATTGCGGGGGTGGACATAGGGTTTAATCCTCCATCTGTTGTTGCCAGTTCCATGCGAAACGCTCGCGCGCGTCTCTCGAATTTTTGCCGGACGATTCCCCGCCTTGCGATGCGGTTCTCTGGGCGTTTCGCTCCAAGTCATCCCGCGACGGGCTATCCTGCGGCGTCCCACTCCAGTTGTCGGCAGCACCAGCAATACTGTGCGCAAGCGCGTGCGGCAAATCCGTCGGGCCGCTGGTCAGAGACTGCGCTTGGAAACCAGCGCGATCGAGCGAGTCAACCAAATCCGGCAGGCCGTCCCGCAGTGACTTCTGCAGTCCGCCGTCTGGAGTGCGCACGGCAACATGAATTTCCCCGGCGCGTTGACGGATCTGCACGTCCACCGGATGGGCGTCCGGCCGTGTCACACGAACGGCGATCTCAGCAGGGCGCGTCTGCGGCGATTGCGGAGCCGGTGTTACCGCTTCCGCCTCACTCGCGGCAGGAGCGCTCCCGCTTGCCTGTGGCGATGGCATTGCGCCCCGGTGTTGGCCGATGGCAACACCCTCGAGCACAGGAGCGGACAGGCGAACTGCCGGCATCGAAGGCACCCTCTCCAACGCCGCGATCTCCTGATCGCGACGAGCCTGATCCTGTTCACGGCCTCCCCGCTCTCGCGCACTGCCGTCCTCGTCCGTGGTGGCGTATTCGCGAAACGAGCGTTCGCCGCCGAAGGAGTCGCTCGTAGTGTTCGCGTTCTGGGCGTTCTCGACTCTGTGAATCTCCGCGTCAGTAATTCCGTTACGAGAAGGGCTAGTCGCTGTTGGCGTCATCCTGTCCACTGCGAGCGGCCTCTGCCCAGAGTCAGAACTGAGTTCCGCGAAGGACTGCAGGGCGGCGGGCTTTTCGATCAGCGTCGCGCGAAATGCCACATCATTTTCTTGAGAGCTCTTTTGCTCTGCGAGAGGTGAATTCCGGGAAGCGTGGTCCGAAGTAAGTGGGAGATCCAACCGAGCCCATTGCCCCGTCCTATTCGTCGCTGGCGTTGACCCAAGGACTCTACCAGGAGAAACAGACGCAGGGCCATCGGTGTATGCCGGGAGCGGACCCGTATTAGCTTTTTCGATCGATGTTGAGTGTGTGGGCAACTCTGCAGGATTCGTATTCGTCAATGAGAGGCGTTTCTTGCGCGATGCCGGGTGCGTTGCCTCCGAACTCGCCGTGTCTGCATCCCATTCCGGAGATGGATCTAAGGGAGACGACAACCTTGACATTTCCGGACTGGCTGCAGACAGATCATCGGGCGGCGAATCAACTTCTGCTGCGCTCGCGGCTTCGGCACTGACAAAGGAAGCCACATCCTCGCGTAGTACGGTGTTCCCGGTTGCCAGCGTATGAGCAGCAGTAGATCGCCACATGCTGCGCATCAAAGCGTCGGCGATTTGCGATGGTGATGCAGTACGAACCGCCACCGCGCCAGCAGAATCAGCTTCTGTGACGGACGCGTCGTCTACTGAGGTTTCTGTCGCTTGGCCGAGCAGCAGATTGACCACGTTTAAGAAGGCCGATGGATCCTGTGCGGCAGGAATCATGACGGGTGCGATCGCCGGGCCACCGGACATCATCGCAAGGATTCCCGCATCGCTGCTCGCTGTGGATACAACCGCGTTCACGCCAGGCAGTATTGCAGGTGAAGCACCAAAGCCAGCGAACACGGCGAATCATGAACCTAGCGATTCCAAGTGGCGCGCAAAATGGAACGCGGCTCAAAAAGGCACACGCGGGCGGTTCGTTTTGGTTCGTACTTATCTCTTATCGAACGTATTTTGAACAGTTAGAGAGTGGCACGCAGCGTGCAGTGTTCGGGTTGGTTTCAGATTATGGATTCCCTTCTCATCGCGGCGGCCAGCGGCATGAAATCTCGCATGGAATCGCTCGACATGCTCGCTAACAATATCGCGAACACGAACACTTCCGGCTTCAAGGCGGACCGCGAGTTCTACAGTGTCTATAAGGATGGATTGCCTGTGATTGAAGGCAAGTGGACGGATCTTTCGCAGGGAACGATCACAACCACCGGCAATCCGTTGGACCTTGCTTTATCGGGCCCAGGCTTTTTCGCCATCAACGGAGCAAATGGAATCGAATACACGCGCAACGGTAGTTTCGTCATCTCAAAGGCGAATCAACTCGCAACCACCGATGGATTCACGCTGCGTAACATGCGCGATCAAGGCCGCCCCATCGCCGTAAATCCGACGCAACCGATCGCAATCGACCGCAGAGGCGTCGTATCGCAGGGCGGGCAGGAAGTCGGCCAGATCGAAATTACATCCATCTCATCCGCCGCCGGTTCTCTGGCCAAACTGGGGAATAGTTATTTCTCACTCTCCAAAGGGTCCGCGGACCCTGCTGCTCCGGTGGCAGCTGCGGAAGTCATTCAAGGGGGCCTCGAGCGATCGAACGTTTCGCCGTCGGATTCCGCAATCCGCCTGGTGAACGTCATGCGGCAATTTGAAATGCTGGAGCGCGCGCTCCGCATTGGATCAGACATGAACAAGCAAGCGACTCAAGAGGTCGCCCGCGTCTAAACGGAGAACAAGAAAATGATTCGAGCCTTATACAGTGCCGGGAGCGGCCTTACCGCTGAACAGATGAGCATCGATAGCATTGCGCACAATCTGGCCAACGCCAACACGGTGGGCTTCAAAGCGCGGCGCACTCAGTTTCAAGACTTGCTGTACCAAAGCTTCTTGCAGCCAGGAGCCTCGGCAGGCGCGCAAACAATTGTCCCCAGCGGTCTGCAGCTGGGCTTGGGCACGCGCCCTTCCGCAAACTCGGTCAATTTCACGCAGGGAAGTTTCCAGCAGACAAACAATCCGTTGGATGTCGTGATTGAAGGCAAGGGCTTTTTTCAAATCCGCCGCCCCGACGGGACCATCTCGTACACGCGAGCTGGCAATTTTCAACTGGATCGCGATGGCAATCTGGTGACCGCATTGGGCGATCCAGTGGAGCCGGCCATCACGCTGAACGCACAGGCGCAATCGATCACAATCGCCAAAGACGGCACGGTGAGCTACACGCTTCCCGGTCAAAGTGCCGCGCAGGTCGCGGGACAGATTCAGTTAGCCAACTTCACCAACCCCGGCGGATTGAATAGCGTCGGCAACGGGCTCTTCCTGCCCACCGACGCAAGCGGTGAACCAACAGCGGGCAACCCCGGCGGACAGGAGGGCATGGGCACTCTTCAACAAGGCTATGTGGAGTCGTCGAACGTCAGTGTGGTGGAGGAGTTCATCAACATGATCACAAGCCAACGCGCCTATGAGGCCAGCACGAAAGTGGTGCGAGCGGCCGACGAGATGTATCAACAAACGAATAATGTTGCCTCGTAGACACGTATGAGATTCGTCTTGTTTACGTTCGCAGCTTTCGTGGCAATCTCTCCCGCGATAGCTTGTGTTTCGGTATCGGGTGACCGCATACTCGCCAAAGATCTCGCGGAGGCCAATGCTCTGTTTGCCTCTCTTGATCCGGATCTGGTTGTCGGATTCAGCCCGCGTCCGGGCATCACGCGCGTTCTGCGCTCTGATGAGCAGTCCTCATTTGCGCGAAAGAACGGCTTGGCTTCCGAAACGCCTTTTGCCGACGTTTGTTTCGTGGGCGCGGGGGAATCGTTCATCGCCAGCAAACCCGCCAACCGCGAAGTGGAGCGGGGAGAGAAAGTATCCGTCGAAGTTTTGAGCGGCGCAGCGCATTTGACGTTTCAAGCAGAAGCAGCATCGGCGGGCCGCACAGGCGATTCGATCGTCGTGAAGAACCCGGAGAACGGAAAGCTGTTTTCCGCAAAGGTGCAGAGCAAGGGAAAGGTAGTGATCCAGCGATGAAACGACAGTTTGGATTCGGACACGCAGGCGTTACGTTGATCGTTCTTGCCGCTCCGGCATTTTGCCAGCTCGGATCGTTTGGCTCTTCGCCCGGGTCGCTCTATGCGCCATCGGGGCGTCTTGCTGAGGCCACGCGCGATCTGCGGGCGAATCAGGCGGGTGACATCGTAACGATCATTGTTAACGAGAGCGCTTCGGCAGTTGCCTCCGGTGTTTCCAACTCGTCAAGGAAATCGACGGCTACCAATCAGATCTCTTCGCTCGCGGGTACGGTGGCAGCAACTAATCCCCTCGCCGGCCTTCTCGACCTCTCCGGCGCGCAGGATTTGAAAGCCACGGGCCAAACATCACGGGCTCTGACTCTTTCCACCACCATCTCCGCGCACGTGGTGGAAGTGACACCGAACGGCATTCTGATCGTCGAGGGAATCAAGAACGTCGGAGTCAATTCGGAGCATCAAACCGTCACCGTGCGCGGCATGGTTCGGCCCGCGGATCTCACCACCGCGAACACCGTACTTTCGAATCAGGTTGCCGATCTTCAGGTTCAAGTCAACGGGAAAGGCGTGGTCGGCGATGCGATTCGGCGCCCGAATATTCTGTACCGGATGCTGCTCGGGTTACTCCCGTTTTAGCGCATGAAACGTCTCCTTACATCACTCTTCTTAGTCACGGCGTCTTGTGCGAACCAGACGGCGCTTGCTGCCGGAACGCGCCTCAAAGAACTTGTCAATATCGAAGGCGTGCGAGACAACCAGTTACTGGGCTATGGTGTCGTCGTCGGTCTCGCGGGCACCGGCGACAAGCGCCAAACCGTCTTCTCCGCGCAGGCCCTCACCAATATCCTGAACCGGATGGGCGTCACCGTGAACCCGACGGCGATTCAAGTGCGTAATGTAGCTGGAGTGATGGTCACCGCAAGCCTTCCTCCCTTTGCGCAGCCCGGCACCAAGATCGATATCACGGCCGCGGCGATCGGTGATGCAAGCAATCTGCAAGGCGGCCTTCTCTTGATGACCCCGCTCAAGGGTGCCGACGGCCAGGTCTATGCGATCGCGCAAGGCCCGGTGATGACCGGAGGCTTTGTAGCGGGCCGGGGCGGCAACACGCAAACGCTGAACCACCCTACGGTAGGCCGCACACCCGATGGTGCCATCGTGGAACGGACTCCTCCTTCCGTCTCCCCGTCCTCACACGTCCGGCTTCAGCTCCATGAGGCCGACTTCACCACCGCCGCGCGGATCGTGGACGCAATAAACCGGAAGTTCGCGGTGAACGGCGTCCCGGTGGCGAAGGCCGAAAGCTCAGCTGCGATTGCAGTGGATATCCCCGCATCCTACACGACGAGGCCCGTTGAATTTGTGGCGGAGGTGGAGAGCATGACGATCGACACCGATCATCGCGACCGCATCGTTATCAACGAACGCACCGGCACCATCGTGATGGGCAAGGATATTCGCATCACCCCGGTCGCAATTATGCACGGGGCTCTCAGTGTTGAAGTGAAAACGCAGTACGACGTCTCACAGCCCGCACCACTTTCCGGCGGCAAGACCACAGTCGTCCCGGACAGAAATGTATCCGCCAGAGAGACCCGCGCGCAGAACGTCGTCCTGCAGAACGGCGCAAGTGTGGAAGAACTGGTTCGCGCACTACAGGCCATCGGATCCACGCCACGCGACGTCATCGCGATTCTTCAGAACATGCGGGCGGCCGGAGCGCTCGACGCCGAAATCGAGGTCATCTAATGCAAATTTCGCCCGGCCTGCCCATTCCCACGTCTACTCCAGAACAGCCCACGCCCAAAACCGCGGAGGAAGCCGCCAAGCAGTTCGAGAGCCTGCTGATCGCCCAGATGCTGAAATCCGCGCGCGACTCCGGCTGGAAATCCGGCGACTCGGAGGAAAGTGATTCGCAGAATGAGACAATGCTCGACTTAGCCGATCAGCAGTTCGCCCAAATGCTTGCGCAGAAAGGCGGATTGAACTTGAGCCGCATGATTTTGGATGGTCTCAAGCAGCGGGAAGCAGAACAATCGAGTGGAGCAGGCCTGCAACCGGGGCGCGATTTGTAATCGCGCCATGTTTCCGCCTGTCCAAAAAGTAGCCTGCGGACTGCAACGCTGTTTTACACTCCCGCCCTCCTGTTAGCCTTGTAGCAGATGCCTTTTGACGGACTACGTGTACTCTCGCTCGAAAGCCGCCGTGCGGTGGAAATCGAAAAGCTGATTCGCAACCAGGGCGGCATATCGTTCGTCGCGCCGTCAGTTCGGGAGGTTCCCCTTGCAGAGAACCCGCAAGCCATGGCGTTCTTCGAAAAGCTCCAGCGCGGCGGATTCGACATGGTGATTCTGCTCACCGGCGTCGGAACTCGATATCTCGACAAGGTTCTCGATACGCGTTTTCCACCGGGTTCGCTCACCGAGGCGCTGAAGAAAGTCACAGTTGTCTGCCGCGGTCCAAAACCAGCCGCCGTCCTTCGCGAATGGAACGTACCGATTGCCGTGACCGCGGCGGAACCGAATACCTGGCGCGAAGTTCTGGCGGCTACCGAAGGGCGCCCGGAAACCCGGATCGCCATTCAAGAGTACGGCCGCGAATCCGTCGCACTTGCCGAATCCTTGCGCGCGCGCGGCGCCTCCGTCACGTCAGTTCCTGTTTACCAATGGGAACTCCCCGAGAATCTGGACCCACTGCGTGAGGCCGCGCGTAGAATTGCGGCCAACGATGTCGATGTCATCCTCTTGACCGCCGCCATTCAAGTGCAGCACCTTCTGCAAGTGGCCGCTGAACTAGGGATCGAAGACGCCGTCCGCGCCGCTCTCCCGCGTTTGGTCGTCGCCTCCATCGGACCCACCACCTCGGAAACACTCCGCGGCGCTGGCCTGCCGGTGGACTTCGAGCCCTCGCACCCTAAAATGGGCTTCCTCGTCAACGAAAGCGCCCAACGCGCGCACGAACTTCTGGCGGCCAAGCGGTGAATAAC
>JBEBGM010000100.1:0-3782 GCA_040081455.1 Bryobacteraceae bacterium | reverse complement strand
CTGACGCCAGTGGAGCGCCGGAGAGGAGATTGCCCGTTTGCGAACTGTGAATGTTTCCCTTCAGGGCCTCGGCGTTATAGAGCCCGCGAATGAAAAGCATTTTCTCCCGAAAGTCCGTGAGCGGTGCGAGCACTTGGCCCAGTTCCATGGCCTCGCCTTCGCCCTTGGCCCACCACTCCTTGCTATGAAAACCATTACCGGAAAAGAGCACGGCCATGCGGACCGGCGCTTCGCTGGCGGGCCGGATGCCAGCGGCGGGTTCATCACCCCAAACGTTGCGGGATTCCATCCAGGGCAGCGCCATAGTGACGCCGACTCCGCGGAGAAAGGTACGGCGTGAAAAACGATGATTGCTCATAGTCCGTTCACCTCTGATTGGTGCTGGATGGCTTCCTCTTCGGAGAGCGTATCACGTCCGCGGATTTCGCGGAACTGCTTACTGCACACGATGGCCTCGATAGCGGCGCTGAAACGGTAATCGTGCGCTTGCAACTGCTGTTGCATCTCCGCCAACAATGGTTTGTCGGACGAAATCACGCCGCGGCCCAAAGCATAACCTAACAGTTTTCGGCAGAATTGCTGGAGCACTGCATCGCGCTTATGGGTGAGCAAGTATTCCCGCAGTCCATCCGCTCCCTCTACCGTGGTGCCGTCGAACAGCGTCGAGCGCGTATCAATAGGTCTGTTGGCCAGGTCGCGCGTGCGGGCGCGGCCTATGGCATCGTAGCCTTCCAGCGCGAAGCCGTAACCATCGATGCGTACATGACAGCTTGCGCAACGTGGATCGCTGGTGTGCTTTTCGGTCAGTTGGCGCACGGTCATGGTCTCCGTGGCTTCGTCTTCGGGCAGAAGTGGAACGTCCTTGGGCGGACGTGGAAGTTTTTCGCCGAGGAGCACCTCCGAGAACCAGTTGCCGCGAAGGATCGGGCTCGTGCGCGACGCGCCAGACTGTTTTGCCAACGTCGCGCCCAAACCCAGGATGCCGCCGCGGCCAAACTTCCTCACGCCGTCCACGCGCCGCCACTCCGTGCCGGTCACGCCAGGAATGCCGTAGTGTTGGGCGAGCCCCTCATTAAGAAACGTATGGTCGGCGTCAAAGAGCTCGAGCACCGAGGCGTCACTTTGGAAGGCGGCGGTGAAGAAGAGAATTGCCTCCTCATACATCGGGCCGCGCAAATCGGCGAAGGCGGGGAAATACTTTTCGCTTTTTTCATCAAGCGATTCGAAGTCATAAATGTGCAGCCACGCGCAGGCGAATTCGGTGGCAAGCCGACGCACCTTTGAATCGGACAACATACGCCTGGTTTGTGCGACGAGCACATCCGGGTTGCGAAGGTTGCCCGCCGCAGCGGCCTCGCTTAGTTCCGCGTCCGGCATCGATGACCACAGGAAATAGCTCAATCGATTTGCTAGCTCCCAATCGGACACCGGGCCGGACCTTGCTCCAGGCGCGGCCTTTTCCAAGCGGTACAGGAATGCCGGCGCAACGAACACGCGCGCAAGCATGAAACGGATTGCGTCATCGTGCGGCAATTCCTCCATGCGCAGCTTGTGGTAAAGCCCGCGTAGTTCTTCCTTTTCTGTGTCCGTCAATGGCCGCCGGTAGGCGCGTCCGGCAACCTCCAGCACGCTCCCGATGTGCCGCGGCTCCGAGTTGGTGAGCAGTTGTCGAAACGCCTCCGCTCGGTCATTGATAGGTTTGATCAAGGGCTCGAAGACCTTCGGATCGCCGTCTTGGGTAGCGAATTGCAAGATCTGTTCGAGTACGTCCACCGACAGGAGCGCGTCCTGGCTGACGTAGTGCAACTCATCCCACATCCGGTCGAGCCTGGCTTTCTGCGCGTCGTCGAGTAATAGTCGCGAGAGATGGCCGTCTTCGCGGTGGAACAAAGTGGTCGTGATGACTTCGTCCACCGGCACGATTTTGGTGTAGCAAAGCGCGGCGGGGAACCACTGCCGAAATTCGTCCAGATCGGATTCGAGACGTTCGCTCGTCGCACTGCCCTCGACGATGATGATCGGCGTGCTGTGAAATACCGGCTGATCGGGGTCGCTATAATTCGCCTTGCTCGTCTGGACAATGGACGCACCGGGCAAGAGCGTCTTGAGATCGGCGGGTTTGGAAGTGAGTGCCTGCAACTGAACGCTGCCCTCGGCCCCCAAGGCCGGATCCAAAACGCCAGTCGCCACCAACTCGGCCCCCACGACCAGCTCAGCGGGCAACCGGATGGCCACCACGGATGGCGCGCGAACGCACAGGCTGTCCGCGTCGATTTTGGATCCGTTGGGGTGCTGGCCGAACGTGGCGCCGTCCAATCCCCATTCGGTGGCTGGGGTGACAGGCGCTCGGCTAGTGGCAACGGTCGCTGGATCCGCTTTCCCCAGTTGGCTGTGGGCGTTCCAGACACTTGTAAACAATGGCCCACGAAGAGCAGTCAGCTGTTGATAAAGTTTCGAATCGGGATCGTCCTTGGCGGCCGGCGCCGGCGAGGTCAAGAGAGTTTGAACCGCTTGAGCCAGCGTAACTTTGTCTTCCGCGGAACCCGCCAATTGCCATTTGGCGAGCAGCGATCCGGCAGGAATCGCCAGATCGGGTTGGTGATCGGACCCCGCTCGCGTGTAGAAGTTCCAGACGCCCGCGTTGCCGAACCGATCCGCGTGGGGATTGCCCACCAGCACATCGGGCGCAACGTCGCGCGCAAGGCTCCACACACGCCCGTCGCCAAGGCTCGTAATCACCAGTTCAATCTCGGTGGAATCGCAAATATGATCGCCACCGCGCGGTCCAATGCGCAACGAAATCACGTCGCCGGGCTGAACGTTTTTACTTTCAAACGGTCCGGCGACTACCTCCTTGCCGCCGTCCGTGACGCCGTGCGCCAGACTCTGAAGCGCATCTCCGCGGCGCAGTTCGAGAAACCATTCCACGCCATTCCCGCAACCGGTATTCGCGTCGATCACTCTAGCTTCGATCCGGACCGCACCCGCCGCGGGACTGCGCCAGCCCACGGCGATATCCAAAGTCGGCGAGGGATGAATGTGGACGCCATAGGGCTTCAGAACGCCATAAAGATTTAACGGCTGGTCAGAGGAATTTGCGATCAAACTCGGTGTTTCGCTTGAACCCCAGCCATTGACGGAATCATGGCCGCCGAGTTTGAGCAATTGCGCGCCCAAGAGGTCCATCTTGAACGGTACCGCTGGACCGAGCCCGAGATAATCCAGCCAGGCCGTCAGCACCTCCGGCTCTACTCCGTGCCGGCGGGAAAGATCCGCCACGTCCGGAGCGTTGGAACTGTTGCTGACTTCAGCCGCTGCGCTCAGGCATTGGGCTGTGGCGCCAAGAATCCTTTCGCGGCGATCCATCGTCTCGCGAATGAATTCCGGTACCTCGCGCAGAAGCAGATCGGGTTGCCCAGGAGTAACAAGCTTCGGCTGCCGCCAAATCACGAAATCGTTTGTGTTGCCATCGCCCGCCTCGCCAGTCGCCAGATAGACGACTACTTCGTTGCCGCTCGCGGGCGCCGCGAGTTTCAGACGCACTTCGTGCTCTGAACTCAACGGGGAGACCGGCTCCATCCACGCCTTTGGCCCGCCGGCCTTGCCGAGGAAACCCACCGCACTGAACTTCCAAAGAACGTGTTGCCATTGAGCAATGTAGTCTGCAAGCGCGGCGGCATCCGCAGGCGTAGCGGCGCGCCAACGAGCACGCAGCGGGTCGAGCAGAAGGGAAGGCTCGTCGCTATTGAGCAAGTTCAACAGCGCAGCGAGATACCTGGGGC